>CAKUEI010000022.1 GCA_934646175.1 uncultured Oscillospiraceae bacterium | reverse complement strand
ATCTGGATTCCCCCCGGTTGCTGGACCGTTATTACCGCCTGAAGCGGGAGGAGCGCATCACCTTCGCCGGGCAGATCACCGGCGTGGAGGGGTATGTGGAGTCCACTGCCTCCGGCTTTCTGGCGGGCACAGAGCTTGCCCGCCGCATTCAGGGAAAGCCGCCTCTCGACCTGCCTCAGGAGACGGCGATCGGGGCCCTGGCCCTCTATGTCAGTTCCGGCAGCGTGGGCGATTTTCAGCCCATGAACGTAAACTTCGGCATCATCCCGCCCCTGGACCACCGGGTGAAGGGAAAACGAAATAAAAATGCGGAGCTTTCCCGGCGGGCCCTTGCCGCGCTGGAAGAGCGGCTCCGTCAGGCTTGATCCGCCGTCCGGCACCTGCCGGACACAGGAAGGAGAAACAGTATGAAGATCATTGTCGATGCAATGGGCGGCGACAACGCGCCCCAGGCCCCGGTCAAAGGCGCGCTGGACGCTGTGCGTGAGCTGCCCGGCATCCAGGTTATCTTGGTGGGGCAGGGCGATGCCATTCTGGCTGCTCTGAAGGAAGAAGACGTACAGGACCTTCCGCCCGAGATCGAGGTGGTGCATGCCTCCGAGGTGGTGGAGATGTGCGATAACCCGGCTACCGCCTTCAAGGAGAAAAAAGATTCCTCCCTGACCATTGGCCTGAACCTTCTGAAAAACGGGAAGGGGGATGCCTTTGTGTCCGCCGGATCCACAGGCGCCCTTCTGTCGGGAGCGACGCTGCTGGTGAAGCGCATCAAAGGCATCCGCCGCGCCGCGCTGTGCCCCGTCATCCCCACCAAAGGCCGGGGCACCGTGCTCATCGACTGCGGGGCCAACGCGGTCTGCACCCCGGAATACCTGCTGCAGTTTGCCTTCATGGGCTCCTACTACGCCGAGCGGGCGCTGGGCTGCCCGGAGCCCCGGGTGGGCCTTCTGAACATCGGCGTGGAGGAGAGCAAGGGGACCGACCTGCAGAAGGAGACCTATCATCTGCTGAAAGAGGCGGACACGCAGGGCCGCATCCACTTTGCCGGCAATGTAGAGGCGCGAGAGGCCATGCTGGGCGCGGTGGACGTGCTGGTCAGCGACGGCTATTCCGGCAATATCTTCCTGAAAACGGTGGAGGGCACGGCCCTTTACCTTTCCGGCATGATCAAGACCATGTTCAAGAAGAATTTCTTCACCAAGCTGGCCGCCCTCATGGTGTCCGGCGGGCTGAAGGAATTCAAGAAGAAGCTGGATTCCGGCGAGGTGGGCGGCACTGCCCTGCTGGGCATTTCCAAACCCGTGATCAAGGCCCACGGCTCTTCCGACGCCCGGGCCATCAAGAACGCCATCCGTCAGGCCAGCCAGTACGCCTCCTCCGGCATCGTAGAGGGCATCGCGGAAAATATCGACTATATGCGCGTCCCCGCCCCGACCAAAGCGGACGGCGAAGAAAGAAAAGCGGATTAATTTCAAAACACTCTTGACAGCGTTATGGTTTATGCCTATGATGATACCGAAAACCAAACGAAAAAGGGGAAGCCAATCCATGATTTTTGAAAAAGTTAGCGCATTGATCGCCGATCAGTTCGGTGTGGATCAGGACAGCATCACCATGGACACGTCGTTTGAAGAGGATCTCTCCGCCGACTCTCTGGATATTGTGGATCTGTCCATGTCCATTGAAGAAATGTTCGGTCTGGAAGAGATGGGGGAGGAAGACCTGTCCAAGATCACCACGGTGGGCGATCTTGTGAACCTGCTTCAGAACCGCACGGGCCTTGCCTGATCAGGCACAGAAAACGGACCAAACAGAGCTTCACCCCCGGGCGGGGCTCTGTTTTCCTTGAGGAGAGAGAACGATGAAGGAACTGGAAGCGCGGCTGGAGTATACTTTTCAGAACCGCAGCCTGCTGGAGCATGCCCTGACCCACAGCTCCTACGCCAACGAGCACCGGGCCGGTGCGGCGGGCAGCAATGAGCGGCTGGAATTCCTGGGCGATTCTGTGCTGGGCATGATCACGGCGGATTATCTTTACCGGAAGCACCCCGGCCTTCCGGAGGGGGAACTGACCCGCATCCGCGCCGCGCTGGTGTGCGAGGGCAGCCTGCACCGCGTGGCGGAAGAGCTGGAGTTGGGCCAATACCTGAAGCTGGGCAAGGGCGAGGACAGCGGCGGCGGCCGCAAGCGTCCCTCTATTCTGGCCGATGCGGTGGAAGCGGTGCTGGCCGCCGTCTATCTGGATGGCGGGCTCGGCTCCGTCCGCAAGATCGTTGCCCGGCTCATCCTGGACCGGGAGGCGGCGGAAGTGGACGCCGGGCGGGATTTCAAAACGGCCCTGCAGGAGGTCGTGCAGAGGGAAAGCGGCCAGACACTGGCCTACCGTCTGCTGCATGAAGAGGGGCCTGACCACGCCAAGACCTTTACCGTGGCCGTGGACCTAAACGGCGTGCAGATCGGCGAAGGAAGCGGCCGCAGCAAGAAGCTGGCGGAGCAAGCCGCGGCCCGCGCCGGGCTAAAGACCCTGAAGAACGAGTAAAAAATTCCCCATTCCAGTTCACGGAATGGGGAATTTTGTTGCGCGAGGAGTGAAAATTTGGTATAATAACACGTTACAAAGCCGAAGAGAAAGGAGATGTTGAATTTGTACCTGAAAGCGCTTGAAATTCAGGGGTTCAAGTCCTTTGCAGACAAGACGGTGCTCACCTTCGGGGAAGATATCACCGCTATCGTCGGCCCAAACGGAAGCGGAAAATCCAACATCTCGGATGCCATCCGCTGGGTCATGGGCGAACAGTCCACCCGCGCCCTCCGCGGCGGAAAGATGGAGGACGTCATTTTCGGCGGAACCCAGAAGCGCAAGCAGCAGGGCTTTGCCGAGGTGTCACTGATCCTGGACAACACCGCCCACCTCTTTGACATGGAAGAGAGCGAGGTCATGGTGACCCGCCGTTATTACCGCAGCGGCGAGAGCGAGTACTACATCAACCGCCGAAGCGTCCGCCTGAAGGACGTAAACGAGCTGTTTATGGACACCGGCCTGGGCCGTGAGGGATATTCCATCATTGGACAGGGCAAAATCGACGAGATCCTCTCAACCAAAAGCGCCGACCGTCGGGACGTATTTGAAGAAGCCGCCGGCATCTCCCGCTTCCGCCACCGCAAGGAAGAGGCGGAGCGAAAGTTGGAGCATACGGATGAAAATCTGGTACGCATCAACGACAAGGTGGAGGAGCTGGAGTTGCGGGTGGAGCCCCTCCGCGCGCAGGCGGAAAAGGCGAAGAAATTCCTCATCCTCCGGGATGAACTGCGGGGACTGGAGATCTCCGTCTGGCTGGACAATCTGGAAGCAGCCCGCCAGAGCGGCATCAAGTATTCCGCGGATTACGAAGCGGCCCTTCGGCAGAAGGATTCACTGCAGCGTGCCGTGGAGGAGATGTACGCACAGACCGAGGCGTTGAGCGCCCAAATGCGGGAGAAGGACGTGGCGGCGGACGCCGTCCGGTTTCATATGTCCCAGCGCAGCGCGGAAAAGAGCGAGCTGGAAAGCGCCGCAGCCGTCCTGCGGGCCAATGTGACCAACAACCTGCATAACGCCGAGCGGATGCAGGACGAACTGAGCCGGCAGGAGGGCCGTGCCGGCTCCATCCTCCGGCAGATCACGGAGCGGAAGGCGCTACTTGCCTCCATCACGGAAGAAAAGGCCGGACTGCGGAAGCAGTGCGACGCTCTCCGGCAGGAGATGAATGATGCTGCCGCCGGTGCGGGCAGCGTCCGGGAAGAGCTGCAGCGCTTGCGGGAAAAAGAGGCGGTGGAGACCGCCTCCGCCTCGGAAGCGCGGGCGCTTCTTTCCGCGCTGGCCGCCGCCGCCCAGGAGCTGCTGGACCGGGACGAGACCGTTCACCGGGAGCTGGCAGAGGGCGAGGCGCGGCTGGAGGAAGAGCGGCAGAACCAGCGCGCGGCCCAAAAGGAATATCAGGACGCACTAGAAGAGCGGGACAGCCTGAAAAATGTCATCAGCGGCTACGAGCTGCGGCTGGAAAGCCGCCGCAAGAAGGCCAAGCAGCTGGAAGACGACCATATGAAGCTCCAGATGGAGGAGCATGCGCTTACCTCCCGCATTCAGCTGCTGCGGGAGATGGAGAAGGAGTACGAGGGCTTTTCCAAGGCGGTCAAGCTCGTGATGAACGAGGCCGGGCGCGGCGCACTGCGGGGAATCTGCGGCCCAGTGGCGTCCCTTCTCCATGTGCCGGATCGGTTCGCCGTGGCCATTGAGACCGCTCTGGGCGGCGCCATGCAGCATATCGTTGTGGAGCGGGAGGAGGACGGAAAAGCCGCCATCCAGTATCTGAAGCGGCGGGACGGCGGCCGGGCCACCTTCCTGCCTATCAGCTCCATCCGTCCCGGCTATCTGAAAGAGACGGGGGTCGAGCGGGAAAAGGGCTTCCTCGGCGTGGCCGATCAGCTGATCGAATTCGACGGCCGCTATGCCCCCGTGTTTGCAAATCTGCTGGGCCGGGTGGTCATTGCAGAAGATCTGGACGCCGCCATTGCCATCGCCCGGAAGTACGGATACCGTTTCCGCATCGTCACCCTGGATGGTCAGGTGCTCAACGCGGGCGGCTCCATGACCGGCGGTTCCGCCAGCCGCAGCGCCGGGATCCTGTCCCGCGCCAACGAGCTGGAACGGCTGGGAACCCAGCTTGACGGCATTCAAAGCAGGCGAAAGGCCACCCTTCAAAGCATGGAGGATGCCAAGCGGGAGCTGACTGCCGCCGAATATGAATGCAGCACCGCCGCAGACCAGCAGCGCGCGCTGGAAGACACCATGCTGCAGCAGAAAGAGCGCTGCGACCGGTACGAAAGCGTGGTGCACGATCTGGAACGGACCTGTTCCTCTCGGCGGGAAGAACTGCGCCAGATGAAGGACCGCATGGAGAAGACCGAAGCGGATACCGTCAAGGCCAGAAAGCGCATGGAAGAGCTGGAAGGCACCGCTGCTGCCCTGCGTGCGGAGGCGGAAGGAAAGCAGAAGGGCCAGACCGACCTGCAGGAGAAGACCGACGCATTGAATGCCGAGCTTGCCGGACTAAGTGCCAAGCTGGCGGCATTGGAGACCCAGGAGCAGGCCGCGCAGCAAAGCATGAGCGAGCTGGAGGCCATGCATCAGGACCTTGCGGGTGACCGGCAGCAACAGATGCAGCGGCTGGAGGCCTATCAGCAGCAGAACGAGGACCTGAAGGGGCAGATCGCGGAGAAAGAGGCGCAGCTGCAGGCCCTTGCCGCCGAGACTGCCGGGCAGGAGCAGCAGATCCAGACCCTGAATCAGGAAAAGCTGCAGCTGGAAGCGGAGCGCAACCGTCTGGAAAAGGATAGCCGAGACAAAAATTCCGCCCTTCTGGGCATGGAGCGCGAGGTCTCTCTCCTGGAACAGAAGAAGAACGGCGCAGCCATGGAAGAAAAGCAGATTTTGGACAAGCTGTGGGAGACCTATGAGCTTTCCCACGAAGCTGCCATGCAGCAGCGCCAGCCGCTGGAATCCCTGCCCAAGGCCCAGAAGCGCATCAGTGAATTGAAACGCGGCATCTCCGCCCTGGGCAACATCAACGTGGACGCCATCGAGGAATTTGAGCAGGTCAACGAACGGTACACCTACTTCATCGACCAGCGCAGCGACGTAGAAAAGGCGAAAAGCGAATTGGAGGCTATCATCCGGGACATCACCTCGGAGATGAAGACCATTTTCGCCCGGCAGTTCGCCGTGTTGAATCAGGCGTTCAGCGAAACGTTCCTGGAGCTGTTCGGCGGCGGCCGCGCCGCGCTGGAGCTGGAAGACCCGGACGATATCTTAAACTGCGGGATCGAGATCCGGGTGCAGCCCCCCGGAAAGGCGCTGAAGATCATTTCCCTCCTTTCCGGCGGCGAGAAGGCCTTCGTGGCCATCGCCCTGTACTTCGCCATTCTGAAGGTCCGCCCCACCCCCTTCGTGGTCATGGACGAGATCGAGGCAGCGCTGGACGACAGCAACGTGGTGCGCTTTGCAAACTACATGCGCAAAATGTCGGACAAGACCCAGTTCATCGTCATCACCCATCGCCGCGGCACCATGGAAGAAGCGGACGTGCTGTACGGCGTCACCATGCAGGAGCAGGGCGTCAGCCGGATGCTGACCATCAACCTCAACGATGTGGAAAAGGAACTGAACATCAAATAAGGAGAACGCACTATGGGATTTTTTGACCGGATCAAAAAAATCGGCATTTTCAACGGCTTTTCCAAGCTGGACGACGAATTCTATGAAGAGCTGGAGGAGAGCCTGATCCTTTCCGATATGGGAATGGACACCGCGCTGGAGGCAGTGGAGCTGCTGCGGCAGCGCGCGAAGGAGCAGCGCGTGAAGGACGTGGAGGGCGGCCGCGCCCTCATGCGCGAGATCATCTGCGAAATGCTTCGGGTGGGCGATAATGGGCTGGACATAAGCACGAAACCCTCCGTAGTGCTCTTCATTGGCGTCAACGGTGTGGGGAAGACCACCACCATCGGCAAGCTGGGCAAGCGCCTGAAGGAAGAGGGCAAGCGGGTCCTCTTCTGCGCGGGGGACACCTTCCGCGCGGCGGCGGCGGAGCAGCTCACCATCTGGAGCGAGCGGACGGGGGTGGAGATCGTCAAGCAAGGCGAAGGGTCCGACCCTGCTGCCGTGGTGTTCGACGCCATGTCCGCCGCCAAGGCCCGGGGTACCGATGTGGTGCTGGTGGATACGGCGGGCCGTCTGCACAACAAGCAGAACCTGATGAATGAACTCAACAAGATTGGCCGGGTCATCGAGCGGGAGGTACCGGGCGCTGCGCGGGAGACCCTGCTGGTGCTGGACGCCACCACCGGCCAGAATGGTCTCATTCAGGCCAAGCAGTTTCAGGAGAGCGTCCCCCTGACCGGAATCGTCCTGACCAAACTGGACGGAACGGCCAAGGGCGGCATCGTGGTGGCCATCGCCCGGGAAATGGGCCTGCCCGTCAAGTATGTGGGCCTGGGCGAGGGCGTGGACGATCTGCAGCCCTTCGACGCGCAGCATTATGCGGAAGCGATTTTGTGAGGTGAACGACATGAAGGCAGTCCTTGCAAGCCGGAATCCCAAAAAACTGAAGGAAATGAAAGCCATCCTCTCGGAGCTGGGCGTAGAGGTCGTTCTGGAATCCGAAGTGGGCATCGACATCGAGGTGGAGGAGACCGGGACCACCTTTGAGGAGAATTCGCTTTTGAAAGCGCAGGCCGTCATGAAGGCCTCTGGCCTTCCTGCCATCGCGGACGATTCCGGATTGATGGTGGACGCCCTGAACGGCGCCCCCGGCGTCTATTCCGCCCGCTACGGCGGCCCGGAGCTGGATGATGCGGGCCGCAACCGCCTGCTGCTGGAGAATATGCGCGGGCAGATGGACCGCAGGGCGAAATTTGTCTCCGTGGTCACCTGCTGCTTCCCCAACGGCGACGTGATCACCGCCCGGGGGGAGTGCCCCGGCACCGTGGCCTATGCCCCCATGGGGGAGGATGACTTCGGCTATGACCCCATCTTTCTGGTGACATCCATGCATAAGACCTATGCCCAGATGACGCCGGAGGAGAAAAACAGCGTTTCCCACCGCGGGAAAGCCATGGAAAAATTCAAAGTGGAATTGGAGCGTTATCTGCATGGAACTGAACAGTAAGCAGCGCGCGCAGCTGCGCGGTCTTGCCAACGAGATCGACACCATCGTCCATATCGGAAAAGGCGGTATCGGCGAAAATCTGGTGAAACAGACCGAGGACGCGCTGGAAGCGCGGGAGCTGATCAAGGGCAAGGTGCTGGAAAATTCGTTAATGACCACTCGGGAGGGGGCCGAGGCCCTGGCCAAAGTCACCCGCAGCGAGGTGGTGCAGGTGGTGGGCCGCAAGTTTGTCCTCTACCGGGAAAGCCACAGCAAGGAAAAGCAGGACCGCATCCGTCTCGTAAAGAAATAAGGGCCCCGGTGGGGCAGCAGGACAACGGGGAGGAATCGGATTGAAACTTGGAATTTACGGCGGTACCTTTAACCCACCCCATCTGGGGCACACCGGCGCGGCAAAGACGGCCGCCGCCGTTCTGGGACTGGATAAGCTCTTCTTCATGCCGGACTGCCTTCCGCCCCATAAGGAGATGGCGGAGGACGCCCCAGGTACAGAGCACCGACTGGAAATGCTGCGCGTCGCCGTGGACGGGATGCAGATGAAGGACCGGGTGGAGGTTTCCCGTCTGGAGATCGACCGGGGCGGGAAAAGCTATACGGCGGACACGGTGGACGCCCTCAGCGCCCTGTACCCGGATGCGGAGCTGTGGCTTCTGATGGGCAGCGATATGTTTCTTACCCTGCAAAACTGGTACCGCGCGGCCGACATTCTGAAGCGCTGCCGCGTGGCGGCCTTTGCCCGCAGCGAGAATGACACTTCGGAGCTTTTGAAAATCCAGGCGGGCTATCTGCACTGCACCTACGGTACCGTCTGCACCGTGATCTCGCTGCCCGATCTGGTGGACATCTCGTCCACCGAGCTGCGCCGCCGTCTGGCCGCCGGCGAGTCCACAAGCGAGTTTCTCGCGCCGCCAGTATACGGCTTCATCCTGCGGGAGGGGCTTTACGGAACCCATGCCGATTTGAAGCATCTCTCCGACGAGGAGCTGCGCGCCGTGTCCCAGTCCATGGTGAAGGCAAAGCGCATCCCCCACATTCTGGGGACGGAGTGCACCGCCGTGGCGCTTGCCCGTCGCTGGGGGGACAACGAGGAATACGCTCGCCGGGCGGGCATCCTGCACGACTGCACAAAATATGGCACCATGGAAGAGCAGTTGAATTTGTGCGCCAGATATGGTATCGTATTAGATAATTTGGAGCAGCGCACCCTCAAGCTGCTGCATGCCAAGACCGGCGCGGCGCTGGCTGAGCATGTGTTCGGTCAGCCGGAAGAGGTAGTCTCCGCCATCCGCTGGCACACCACCGGCCGGGCCAATATGACCAAGTTGGAAAAGATCCTCTATCTGGCCGATTACATCGAACCGAACCGCGATTTCGACGGGGTGGAACGCCTGCGATGCTTTGCGGAGGAGGACCTGGACAAAGCAGTTGCCGAGGGCCTTTCCATGACCATTGAGGAAATGAGCCAAGAGGGGTACGAAATTCATCCGGCCACCATGGCGGCCCTGGAATCACTGAAAGGATAACGAGCAATGAATCCGGAAAACCATTCTAACAGACAGAGAGGAAAACGCGAACGGACGAATACGCCGGAGGAGGAGAAGCAGCGCGTTCTGCGCAAGCGTATCCTGATCCTGGCTATTGTGGCGGCGGCGGTGGTGATCGCACTGGTGATCACCTACAACCTGATGTTCCGCCGCCCGGACCCCGGAAATGCGGACCTGGATCCCACCGGCAGTGAAGAGATTCTGGACGGAACGCAGCCCAAGGTCAGCGGACAGCGCAAGACGGAGGACTTTTATACCTTCCTCGTCATGGGCCGTGACACGGGCGGCGGCGGAAACACTGACACCATGATGCTCATCTCCTATAACGTGACAGATCAGAAGCTGAACGTCATGAGCCTGCCCCGGGATACCATGGTCAATGTGCCATGGGACATCAAGAAGCTCAACAGTGTCTATAACTACTACGGCGGCGACAAGGGAATTGCCGCCGTGAAAGAAGAGGTCGCTGATTTGGTGGGCTTTGTCCCGGATTACGAAGTGGTTATCGAGTGGGAAGCCGTGGGGAAACTGGTGGACGCTATCGGCGGCGTCTATTTTGAGGTGCCCTTCGACATGGATTACGAGGACTTCACCCAGGACCTTTACATCCACCTGAAGAAGGGCTATCAGAAGCTGGACGGCGAAGGGGCCATGGGCCTGATCCGCTGGCGGCACAACAACAGCTATACCGTCCAGTATCCCAACGGCGACCTGGGCCGCATCCAGACTCAACAGGCATTCCTGAAGGCAGTGATCGAGCAGAGCCTTCAGATGAAAAACGCCACCAAGATCATGGAATTCTCCCGCATTTTCTCGGAAAATGTGCAGACCGACCTCAGCGTGCAGAACCTCTTCTGGTTGGGCAAGGCCGCCATTCTGGGCGGACTCTCCATGGACAACGTAAACTTTGTCACCATGCCCAACAAGGGCGCCAGCGTGTGGAGCCGGACGGTACACAACTATCAGTCCTATGTGGTGCCCAAGGTGGACGAGCTGCTGGAGCTGGTGAACGAGTCCTTTAACCCCTTCGTGAAGGACGTAACGGAAAACGAGATCGACGTGATGATCGTCAATTCTGACGGCACCCTCTCTGCTACCAGCGGAAAGGTGGCGGACACCAAGGCGACCGCGAAGCCAGAAAGCAATACGGGAAAGCCCGCCGCTTCTCATTCGCCCGCCCCCAGCCACAGCGTGAGCCCCAGTACGGAACCGACTCACAGTGAGACCCCGGCGGAAACGCCTTCTTCCCCCAGCCCCGCTCCGGAGCCGCCGCAGGAAAGTCAGGTCCCTGAGCAGCCCCCGGAGGAGAGTACCGTGGCGGACAGCGAAGCGGACAACGGGACAGACAGCTTGAATTAAGGAAAGGATGGGATCCCATGCTGGACTCCAAAATCATGGCGGAAATGCTCGCCCGCGCCCTCAGCGCCAAAAAGGGCGGCAGCATCAAAGTGCTGAAAACCGCCGATGTCACCACCCTGGCGGATTATTTCGTCCTCTGCACTGGTACCTCTTCCACGCAGATCAAGGCGCTTGCGGACGAGTGCGAGCGCGTGATGAAGGAAGTGGGAGAAGAAGCGCACCACGTGGAGGGCCACCGCGGCGGCACCTGGGTGCTTATGGACTACTCCTGCGTCATCGTCCACATTTTTTCGGACGAGACCCGGAAGTTCTACGATCTGGAGCGCCTTTGGAGCGACGCGGAAGAGGTCGCGCTGGAGCTGGACTGAGCATGAAAAAACGGGAGACGGGCGGGATGTGCCGCGCCGTCTCCTTTTCTTTTCCGGTTGGCGCGCCTGCACTTGCAATATGGGTGGGATTCGGCTATAATAAAAAAGATTTAGTCGGCTGAAGCAGCAGCCGAGGATGACGAAAAGAGAGCGTGATCGATTTGAAGTATGATTACCTGGCCATTGAGAAAAAGTGGCAGCAGCGCTGGAAGGAAAGCAAGGTGTTCCACTGCGAGAACGGCGGAGAAAAGCCGAAGTTCTATTGCCTGGTGGAATTCCCGTACCCCTCCGGACAGGGCCTGCATGTCGGCCATGCCCGCCCCTATACCGCGATGGACGTTGTGGCCCGGAAACGGCGCATGGACGGATATAATGTACTGTTCCCCATGGGATACGACGCCTTCGGCCTGCCCACGGAAAACTACGCCATCAAGAACCACATCCATCCGGCCAAGGTGACCCATGACAATATTGCCAATTTCAGCAAGCAGCTGCAGATGCTGGGCTATTCCTTCGACTGGGACCGGGTGGTGAACACCACTGACCCCAGCTATTATAAGTGGACCCAGTGGATCTTCCTGCAGCTTTATAAGCACGGCCTTGCCTACAAGACCACCATGCCCGTCAACTGGTGCACCTCCTGCAAATGCGTCCTCGCCAACGAGGAAGTGGTGGAGGGCGTGTGCGAGCGCTGCGGCGCTCCCGTGGTGCGGAAAGAGAAGAGCCAGTGGATGCTGAAGATCACCGCCTATGCCCAGCGCCTCATCGATGATTTGGATGGCCTTGACTTCATCGAGCGGGTAAAGACCCAGCAGAAGAATTGGATCGGCCGCTCCACCGGTGCTGAGGTGGACTTCAAGACCACGGAAGGGGACACCCTGCGCATCTTCACTACCCGGCCGGACACCCTGTTCGGCGCCACTTATATGGTCATGGCTCCGGAGCACCCCTATGTGAAGAAGTGGGCCTCCCATATCGAAAACCTGTCCGAGGTGGAGGACTACGTGGCCGCCGCCGCCCGGAAGAGCGATTTCGAGCGCAGCGAGCTCACCGCCGACAAGGAAAAGACCGGCGTGGAGCTGAAGGGCGTCCGCGCCATCAATCCCGTGAATGGGAAGGAGATCCCCATCTTCATCTCCGACTATGTTCTGGTGACCTACGGCACCGGCGCCATCATGGCCGTGCCCGCCCATGATGCCCGCGACTGGGCCTTCGCCAAGAAGTTCGGCCTGCCCATTGTGGAGGTCGTCCGCGGTGGCGATGTGGAGAAGGAAGCCTTCACCCTGAAGGACGATACCGGCATTCTGGTGAACTCCGACTTCCTGGACGGGAAGACCGTGAAAGAGGCTATCCCCGCCATGATCGCATGGCTCACCGAAAAGGGCATCGGCGAGGAAAAGGTCAACTACAAGCTGCGCGACTGGGTCTTCTCCCGTCAGCGCTATTGGGGCGAGCCCATCCCCATGGTGAAGTGCGAGAAGTGCGGTTGGGTGCCCCTCAGCGAGGATCAGCTGCCCCTGCTGCTGCCCGAGGTGGAGTCCTATGAGCCCACCGACGACGGCGAGTCCCCCATCTCCAAGATGACCGACTGGGTCAACACCACCTGCCCCTGCTGCGGCGGCCCCGCTAAGCGCGAGACCGATACCATGCCCCAGTGGGCCGGTTCCTCCTGGTATTTCCTGCGGTATATGGACCCCCACAACGACAAGGCCCTGGCCTCCCGCGAGGCAATGGAGTACTGGTCCCCGGTGGACTGGTATAACGGCGGCATGGAGCATACCACCCTGCACCTGCTGTACTCCCGCTTCTGGCATAAGTTCCTTTACGATATCGGTGTGGTCCCTACGAAGGAACCGTATCAGAAGCGCACCAGCCACGGCATGATCCTGGGCGAGGGCGGCGAGAAAATGTCCAAGTCCCGGGGCAACGTGGTGAACCCCAACGACATTGTGGAGCAGTACGGTGCCGACACCATGCGCACCTATATCATGTTCATTGGCGACTTTGAGAAGGCCGCCGCATGGTCGGATAACGCCGTCCGCGGCTGCAAGCGCTTCCTGGACCGCGTCTGGAATCTGGCCACCGGCCAGAAGCATGAGGGGGATGCTTACTCTCCCGCCAACGAAGCGGCTGTTCATAAAGCCATCAAAAAGGTGGCTGACGACATCGAGGCCATGAAGTTCAACACCGCCATTGCAACCCTTATGGCCCTGGTCAACGACTTCTATGCAAACGGCGCTTCTCTGGGCGATATGAAGGCTCTGCTGCTGATGCTGTCTCCCTTCGCGCCCCACATCTGCGAGGAACTTTGGGAGTACCTTGGCTTTGCGGGCATGGTGTGCCAGCAGCCCTGGCCGGAGTACGACCACAGCAAGACCATCGCCGCCGAGGTGCAGATGGCCGTGCAGGTGGGCGGCAAGCTGAAGGCCAACATCGTAGTCCCCATGGACAGCGAGGAAGACACCGTGGTCGCAGCCGCTCTGGCCGACCCAAAGGTGGCCAAGCTGGCGGAAGGCATGGAGATTGTGAAGACGATCCTGGTCAAAAACCGTCTGGTCAATCTGATTTTCAAGCCGAAACGCGAAAACTGACTTGACAAGTTTGGCATTCTTGCATATAATAAGACTGTTAAAGCCATATCTGTATCTATGGCCCTTTCACAGTGGGTCATAAACCCGCTGTTCTGGAGGGAGGGAAATCACATGTCGGAAATCCGCGTGAAAGAGGGCGAGTCCTTAGAGAACGCTCTGAAGCGGTTTAAGCGCAGCTGTGCGAAGTCGGGTGTTTTGGCCGAAGTTCGCAAGCGCGAGCATTACGAGAGCCCGAGCGTAAAGCGTCGTAAGAAGTCGGAAGCTGCCCGTAAGAACAAGAAGAGATACTATTGATGCGCAGGCCCCGCGCCAAACCAGCGCGGGGCCTTTCCATCCGCTCGTTAAAATGCAGAATGCAAAAAGTATCGAAAAAATGAAAAAATAGCTTGACAATTCTGGAAGTGCCTGCTATAATAAATCTTGTTCGGTGCGAGACACTGGACCGATTCTCTGGGGGTATAGCTCAGCTGGGAGAGCGCTTGAATGGCATTCAAGAGGTCAGCGGTTCGATCCCGCTTATCTCCACCAAGGAAAGAGCAAAAAGCCATAATCCATTGAAACACAGTGGGTTGCGGTTTTTTGCCTTTCTTTTTTTGCACTCTTGATTGGAAATTTGACACGCTTGATTTTTCAAAGGAAACGAAAGAATTAGGAGTGTTGATTATGGCAAAAATCAAGATGAAAGTTAGCGTAATCGTGGCCGATACCTTCCATGACTTTCTTATGGCGAAGAAGTCAATGGGACTAAGTGAGAAAACCATTATCACCTATTGTGGTGGCAATGCCTTTACCCTTCAACGGCTCCTTGGTCATTCTACGCTTGAAATGACAAAACACTATTGCACGATCTTTGACGCAGACATTACCAAAAACTTTGAATCCTTCTCCCCTCTGGTGCAACTGAAAGGTAAAGAGCAAAAGATTAAAATGGGATTCTGATAATTGAATAGCAAATAACAAATCCCCCGGAATGGCCTTATGGCGTCCGGGGGATTATTTGTCAGCAGGGGGGTCTGAATTATTTGTGCGACCAAGTATATAGTCAGTTGAGGTGTTATATAGGTCAGCCAAAGCAATTAAAACATCACTTGGAATATCCCGATATCCTTGCTCATAGCGGAAATATTGGGGTTGTGGCATTTTCAAATATTTAGCAACATACCGCTGTGTATAGTCGTGGTCTTCCCGTAAATCTCGCAATCGTTTATAATACCCCATTTTTACACCTCTTAATATCCAAACGGATATCTTGACATTACTACAATTTTGTGCAATAATGACTATTAGATAACCATAAGGATATCAAAACAAGAGGGGGAAACTATGATGAAGAAATGGGCTGCTATTCTATTGGTTTTGGCAATGTGTTTTGGTTTAGTTGCGTGTGCTAATTCAACCGATTCTTCGCCTACAGGACAAGCAGACAAACCGAGTTACGAACCTTCATACAGTAACAACGACAATGATCTTACTTACGGGGATACAGACGCAACAATGGGAGAGCGCAATGCACTTGAATCTGCAAGGCAATATCTAAATTCAATGGCGTTTTCGTATAGTGGTCTAATAGAACAACTGGAATATGAAGGTTACTCAAATAGTGAAGCCACATACGCTGCTGATAATTGTGGTGCTGATTGGTATGAACAAGCCGCACTATCTGCAAAAGAATACTTAAATTCTATGTCTTTTTCACGCCAAGGGCTGATTGAGCAGTTGGAGTATGAGGGATTTACTTACGATCAAGCCGTCTATGGCGTGGAGCAGAATGGTTATTAAATTAGGAGGAGGGTAATACATGACTTGAGTTAGAACGGCTTACAGAAGCAAAAATCAAGCGTGGTGTGCTTGTAATAATCAAGATTGCAATGCTCTAAAGTCCTGTGTTTTCAATGGCTTTGCGACTTTTTATTGGTTTGCCTTATTTCGCTTGAATGGCATTCAAGAGGTCAGCGGTTCGATCCCGCTTATCTCCACCAAAAGAGAAAAGCCTTGAAAACACTACGTTTTCAAGGCTTTTTCTTTTCCCCAAATGCCAATCAGAAGAATGACTAACGCGCACAAAAAGCGCACTGTGCGCGTTCTTGTGCGAAAGAGGCTTCACTGACCATAGAAAGCAGGCCGCAATGCGCAGATGGGAGATTTTCCTCTGCCGTTTTCCACAAAAATGATTTACAAACCCCGCCCGGTCTGCTAAAATGCAGTTGTAAAGGTGCACAATACACACCGGAAAGGAGAACCGAATTATGGGATTTTTCACAGGGAAAACGGTCCTTATTACCGGCGGGGGCCGTGCTGTGCTTCAGGATGGCAGCTGCGGCTCCATCGGTTATGGAATTGCCACTGCATACGCGAAGGAAGGGGCTAATTTGGTGATCACCGGCCGCAACGTCAAGAAGCTGGAAGATGCCAAGGCGGAGTTGGAAAGCCGCTACGGCATCAAAGTTCTCTGCGTGCAGGCCGATGTGAATGCCGGGGCGGACAACGAATCCGTCGTGCAGAAGGTGGTCCGGGAGACCGTGGACGCCTTTGGCGGCATTCAGGTGCTGATCAATAACGCCCAGGCTTCCGCCTCCGGCGTTCCGCTGGTGGAGAACACCACGGAGCAGTTTGATCTTGCCATGTATTCCGGCCTGTACGCCACCTTCTACTATATGAAGGCGTGCTACCCCTATTTGAAGGAATCCAAGGGCACGGTGATCAATTTTGCCTCCGGCGCCGGTCTGTTCGGCAATTTTGGCCAGAGTGCCTATGCCGCTGCCAAGGAGGGCATCCGCGGCCTGTCCCGCGTGGCTGCCACCGAATGGGGCCCGGACGGCATCAACGTCAACGTGGTCTGCCCCCTGGCATGGACCGCCAAGCTGGAGCAGTTCCAACAGGCGTATCCGGAGGCATTCAAGGCCAACGTTAAAATGCCGCCCATGGGCCATTACGGCGATTCCGAGCGTGAAATCGGCCGCGTCTGCGTCCAGCTGGCCACGCCGGACTTCAAGTATCTCTCCGGTGAGACCCTGACGCTGGAGGGCGGCATGGGCCTGCGGCCGTAAGAACGGCGGCGTTTTCGGAAATATGGGAAACAAAAAGGGACAGGGGCGGTTTGCCTTCCTGTCCCTTTTCCTGTGACCAAATGGCCAAAAATCCGCCCTGGCTGCCGCTGCTTTTCTATGGGGAAAACGCGGCCACTTTGCAGAAGAGCAATTGACAAAGAGACCGAAATTTGGTATCATACCACTTAATGAGGAAAGGGAGGGTGAATGGTATGGCACAGCTGCGAACGAAGCGGAGCCGTGGCCGTATTATTTCCTTTTCTCTTAGTTTTACCGGCTGATTGCCGGTATTTTTTTTGCCCATTTGTGTTTGAGAGAGAAAGGAGAACGACTACCATGCAAAAACAAAACGGCGCCGTCAAGGGCCCTATCCGGGACGCAAGGACACTGGGCGTGCCCAAAATGCTGGTGCTGGGCCTGCAGCATATGTTCGCCATGTTCGGGGCAACCGTGCTGGTCCCCATTCTGGTGAACAGCTACGGACTGCCCCTGTCCATCCAGACCACCCTGTTCTTCGCCGGGATCGGCACCCTGTTCTTCCACCTGTGCACCCGCTTTAAGGTGCCCGCCTTCCTGGGCTCCTCCTTTGCCTTTCTGGGCGGCTTTGCGGCCATCAGCGCCATGGACAGCGGCATGTACGCTGCCATGTCCGGGGCGGAAAAGCTGCAGTACGCCTGCGGCGGCATCGTGGTGGCCGGCCTTCTTTATCTGGTGCTGGCGCTGGTGATCCGCGCTGTGGGCGTTCACCGGGTCATGCACTTTCTGCCCCCGGTGGTCACTGGCCCCATCATCATCCTCATCGGCCTGAATTTGGCTCCCTCGGCGGTGAATAACGCCAAAACCTGCTGGTGGCTGGCTCTGGTGGCCATGGCCATTATCGTGGTGGCCAACATCTGGGGCAAGGGAATGATCAAGATTCTCCCCATCCTGCTGGGCGTGGTGGGCGCTTATATCATCGCCGTCATCGCCAACGCTTGCGGCGCCACCGCGGTGGATGCCTCCGGCGCCGTGGTGCCCCTGCTGGACTACTCCGGCATGGCATCCGCCAAGCTTATCGGCCTGCAGCCCTTTTTGACGAACTTCAAGGGGAGCGTGGCGAAATTTGACCTCTCCGCCATTCTGGTTATGGCCCCCATTGCCATTGCTTCCATGATGGAGCACATCGGAGACATGTCTGCCATCTCTGCCACCGTGGGCGAGAATTTCATCGAGGATCCCGGCCTGCACCGCACCCTGCTGGGTGATGGTCTGGCTACCGCCATGGCAGGCTTCTTCGGAGGCCCGGCCAACACCACCTACGGTGAAAATACCGGCGTTCTGGTGCTGTCCAAGGTCTATGACCCCCGTGTGGTACGCCTTGCTGCCATTTACGCCGTGGTACTTTCTTTCAGCCCGAAATTCGCCGTGCTGGTCAACTCCATCCCGGCGGCCATCATTGGCGGCGTCAGCTTTATCCTTTATGGCATGATCTCCGCCATCGGCGTGCGCAACGTGGTGGAAAACCAGGTGGACTTCACCAACTCCCGCAACCTGATCATCGCCGCGGTGATCCTGGTCTGCGGCCTGGGCTTCACCAATGGCATCACCTTCACCATCGGAAACGCGTCCATCACCCTGACCTCTCTGGCCATCGCCGCCATTGCGGGCATCATTCTCAACGCCATCCTGCCCGGCAATGACTTCAAGTTCGGCCAGAGTGCCTCCGGCGACGACACCGCTTCTCTGGGCAAGTATTGATTTCTGACCTGAGTGCGGAAACGCCCCGAAAGCAAATTGCTTTCGGGGCGTTTTTTTATTTCTCTTTTTCAGTGTTTTCGTCGGAGTGGGAAGAGGAACTGATGTAAAGTTCTTCCGCTTCCTCCAGCGCACGGTACAGTCGTTTGACTGCCGGGATGGCCAACGGGATCTGCTCCAGCGGGGTGATCACATCGTCAATGGCACCGCACAGGACGGCGTACATTTTTGCATAGTTTGGCATGAACGGTCCCTCCTTGAATCGTCTATCCATAGCCTAATAGTAGCATGGATAGCCTATTTTGTCCAGCGTTTTCGGCTATCCTAACGGAGAGAAAACACGGACAACAGGAGGGCAAGGATGGATACGGTCACAGCGGTCAAGAACCGCATTTTACAGCTTTGCGCAGAGCGGAATCTGTCGATCAACAAACTGGCTACCATCAGCGCGCTGCCTCCGTCCAGTGTGAAGAATATTCTGTACGGAAAAAGTCAAAATCCCAAGCTGTTGACCATTAAACTGATTTGCGACGGATTGGACATCACACTGGGCGAATTTTTCTCCACCGCGGAATTTGACGCGTTGGAGCAGGAGATCCGGTAAAAAAGCCTGCGCCGCATTTTGCGGCGCGGGCTTTTCATGCGGCATTACAGCGCGGTCCCGCGATTGGGAAGGAACAGCTTGCTTACGTCCGCGCCCTCCAACTTCAGGAGCCACAGCTTTTTCTCCACACCCCCGGCGTAGCCGGTAAGGCTGCCGTCGGCGCCGACCACCCGGTGACAGGGCACGAGAATGGAGACGGGATTATGCCCCACAGCGCCGCCCACCGCCTGGGCGGACATTCCAGCCCGGCCGGACTTTGCTGACAAAAACTTTGCGATCTCGCCGTATGTGGTGACCTGCCCATAAGGGATGGTGAGCAGCACCTCCCACACCGCGCGGCGGAAGGGACTTCCATGCAGGTCGAGGGGAGGAAGTGCCCCCGGCTTTTCCCCTTGAAAATAGCGGTCCAGCCAGGCGGCGGTTTTGTCAAAGACCGGAAGGGACTTCTCCTCGTGCTCGGAGGAGAGAAAGGCGGCGAAATACTTCTGGCCCTCGATCCAGAGGCCGCTCAGGCCCTGCTTGGTGGCCGCCAGCGTGAGCCTTCCCAAAGGGGAATCATAATAATGGAGATACTCCATGGGATTACCTCCCTAAACAAATGTTCTATTACTATTTTAGCGTAGCCTTCCAGGATACGCAAGTCCTTTCCCCGTTCCGAAAAGGACGGTTGACAAAGAGGGAAGGCTGGTGTACCATAACAAAGCTAAAACAGCTTCTCAAGCTGCTGTGGATTTTTCGAAAGTATTCGGCTTTCTTTTCGCCACATGACCGCCTTGCCGGTCGTGGGGCGATTTTTTGTTGCCCAAAGGGAAGGAGAAACGAAAATGGATCAGACTTATATGAAAGAGCGGCCCATCCTGCCGCTGGTGCTGTCCATGGCATTGCCCATGACGCTTTCCATGCTGGTCAATGCCCTCTATAACATCGTGGACAGCTTTTTCGTGGCCAAGATCAGCGAGGATGCCATGACCGCCCTTTCGCTGGTGTACCCGCTGCAAAATCTGGTGAATGCGGTCACCATCGGCTTCGGCATCGGGGTGAACGCCGTCATCGCCTATTATCTCGGCGCGGGAAAGCAGAAGCTGGCGGACCGGGCGGCCACCATGGGCACCCTCTTAAACGCCCTGCACGGCGTAGCGCTGTCCGTGGGGTGCATTCTCGGAATGCCGGCCTTTTTGCGCCTGTTCACGGATGTGGATAATGTGATTGCCATGGGTACTCAGTATTCCGGCGTGGTGTTCCTGTTCAGCATCCCATTCGCCGTTTCCATGAGTTTGGAAAAGATCTATCAGGCCGTGGGGAAGATGACCACCACCATGCTCGCCCTGCTGGCGGGCTGCGTGGCCAATCTGATTCTGGACCCGCTGCTTATTTTCGGAATTGGTCCCTTCCCACAGCTGGGCATCCGCGGGGCGGCGCTGGCCACGGGGCTGGGACAGGTCTTCTCTCTGGTGATCTATCTGGTGCTATACCTGCGGAAGGGCCTTCCGGTGAAGATCGACTTCCGCGATTTTTCCGACGCGGGCCTTGTGACTAGGCGGATGTACGGCGTGGGCATCCCGGCGGCCCTCAATCTGGCGCTGCCGTCCTTGCTGATCACCTGCCTGAACGGCATTCTGGCGGCGTTTTCTCAGTCCTACGTGCTCATCCTTGGGGTCTATTATAAGCTCCAGTCCTTCCTTTACCTGACGGCCAACGGCGTGGTGCAGGGGATGCGCCCCCTCATGGGCTACAATTACGGCGCGGGGGAGCACCGGCGGGTGAAGAAGATCTTCTCTGTCTCCCTGATCCTCATTCTGGTGGTCATGGCGGTGGGGACTGTGCTCTGCCTCACCATTCCACAGCAGCTGCTGGGCCTTTTCACTACCACAGCGGATACGGTGGAAAAGGGCGGTCTTGCCCTGCGCATCATCTGCTGCGGCTTTTTGGCCTCCGGCATTTCCGTCACTGCCTCCGGTGCGCTGGAGGGGCTGGGGAAGGGCGGCGCGTCCCTCATCATCTCCCTGTGCCGCTATACGGTGGTCATGATCCCGGCGGCGTGGCTCCTCAGCCGGGTGTGGGGCGCCGTGGGCGTCTGGAACGCCTTCTGGGTCACCGAGGTGATTTCTGCTGTGGTGTCCGTATTCATCTATCGCCGGGCCACCGCGGTGAAGGAATAAGCCGAAAGGAAAAAGCCCGTCCGGGGATGCGGCGGTGACTTAGGAAAACATTGAAGCAAGGAACGGTGTAGCTTAACGGCTATGCCG
>CAKUEI010000021.1 GCA_934646175.1 uncultured Oscillospiraceae bacterium | reverse complement strand
ACACGGCAGTTAAGCTCATCTGCGCCGAAAATACTTGTCTGGAGACGGACTGGGAAAATAGGTAACGCCGACACAAAGAAAACGGACAGCCAAAGCTGTCCGTTTTCTTTTGCCTGACCGGTAAAAGCGGGTGTCTGCTCCATGGAGCAGACACCCGCTTCTTAAAATTATAGGGTATCCAGATAGGCGGAGACATCGAAAGAGTCCAGCAGGCTGTCCTTTTTCAGATACAGAGGATGGTGCGGGTGTCCCTTTTTGGAGCGTGCACCGGCGGAAAACCACTGTGCATGGTACTGCTCCCCCAGAGCGATCATGTCCCGGACGCAGGAGGAAAGGTAGGGCCGCTTTTCGATGAGCGCCCCCCAGGCGGCCCAGATGGCCGGCGCATCCCCTTGATCGAGGGAGAGAATGTACTGGAATGCCTTCATGTTTTCCGCATGAAGTAGCGGGTTGC
The DNA here is from genome assembly GCA_934646175.1 of uncultured Oscillospiraceae bacterium. Lineage (GTDB taxonomy): Bacteria > Bacillota > Clostridia > Oscillospirales > Oscillospiraceae > CAKUEI01. The sequence goes on along the minus strand of CAKUEI010000021.1, from coordinate 21,955 downwards.
AGTGAAGTTCCATCCGGTCGGGGTCGGTGGCGCGCTGGGCGTAGACATTGAACATGAGAAAGCTGTCAAACCCGTTGTGCAGGGCAATGCGCTGGACAGATTTCAGGGTGTTGTCCAGATGATCGGGGGCAGCGGTGGAGGGGTTGATCCCCACGCAGATGAGGGGATGGGCGCCGCGGGTGCCCAAAATATACCGGTACTCGGAGTAAACGTTGGGAACGTAAAGCCAACGGGCCACGTCGTAATCCGGAGAAGGCTGCTCCGCCGCGGCAAGGGCTGGGGCGAAGGGGATGAGCTCCAACTGGCTGGTCTCACAGCTTGGAATGTGCATGGATGGTTGCCTCGCTTTCCGTGGTGTGGTATGCTATGGGAAACGATCTTCCTTTATGATACCAGCAGGTGAGACGAGATGCAATATGAGAATATCGTGGCCGGAAGATTCCGGAAACGGCCAAACCGCTTTGTCGCAGAAATGGAAATTCAAGGACAAAGTGTAATATCACATGTGAAAAATACAGGACGTTGTCGAGAACTGCTGATTCCGGGGGCAACAGTGTACCTACAGGACTGGGGTGAGACCCACAAAGGGCGCAAGACCCGGTATGATCTCATCGCCGTGCGAAAGGGTCAGCGGCTGATCAACATGGACGCGCAGGCGCCAAACAAGGTGTTTCTAGAATGGGTGCGGCAGCGGGGCGGCCTCTGGAAGCCGGAGGTGACCTGGGGCAATTCCCGGTTCGATTTTGCCTGGCAGGCAGGGGAGAAGAAAGGCTTTGTGGAGGTGAAGGGGGTCACGCTGGAAGAGGACGGCGTGGTGCTATTTCCCGATGCCCCCACGGAACGGGGCGTAAAGCATCTGCGGGAGCTGAAAAAGGCCCGGGAGGAGGGCTTTGAAGCGGCAGTGTGCTTCGTGGTGCAGATGGAGAACGTCCGTTGCTTCCGCCCCAATGAGCGGACCCACCCGGAATTCGGCGCAGCCCTGCGGGAAGCGGCGGAAAGCGGTGTTAAAGTATTTGCACGCAGCTGCCGGGTGACTCCGGACAGCCTGACGCTGGCGGAAGAAGTCCCGGTGGAACTGGGAGAGGGGAATGGCCTATGAGCGGCGAAGGACAGCTATTTGCCTGGAAAGCCATCGAAGGGGAGATCACACCCAAAGGAAAGGGTTACCTGCTCTTACAAGAGAAAACGGCAGAGGGCCTTTCCGGTGCGCTGGCAGAGGGTTGGCGGTTTCTGCGGCAGCAGGGCGCCCGGGAGATCTTAGTGAGCGGCGAGGGACTGACGGCGGAGACTGCGGAGCAGCTAGGCCTTCAAAAAAAGCATGAACTATTGTGGATGATGCGGCCGCTGCGGAGAATTCCCCCGGCGGAAAAGGGCTACAGCCTGAAAAAGATGAAAAAGGGGGAAGAGAGGGCCTTCCTCGCCCTTTATAACGAGTGCTTTTTCGCTGTGCCCAATTCCGCCACCTATACGGAAGAGGATGGTGTGCGCCTTGGGGGAAAGGACTTCCGGGCCGGATTTTTGGTGCGCGGCGGTGAGATCATGGGCATTTATGAGCTGAAGCTGGAAAAGACGCCGGAGATCTGCTCCGTTGGCATTGCGGAAGCAAAGCGGGGCAGGGGCGCGGGCAAGGCGCTGATGCTGTTTTGCTTGAGGACGCTGCAGGAGAAGGGATACCAGGCGTGCAGGCTGCTGGTGTCCTCCGCCAACCAATGTGCGCAGGCGCTGTATCGAAAGCTGGGCTTTACGGAATGCGGCGTACAGTCAGTTTGGTATGAAAGAAAGGATGGAGGAAAGCCATGAATATTACGGTCTATCTGGGCGCCCGGGAAGGAAATGACCCGGGACTGAAGGAAGCGGTGCGGGAACTGGGGGCGTACATCGGAGAAAACGGGAACACGCTGGTCTACGGCGGCTCCAAAAGCGGGCTGATGGGGGTGCTGGCGCAGGCGGCCATGGAAGGCGGCGGAAAGGTCATCGGCGTAGAGCCGCAGTTTTTCATTGACGAGGGCTTTGAGATGGAGGGCCTGGATGAGCTGATCGTCACCCAGACCATGGCCGAGCGCCGGGAGAAGATGATCCGGCTGGGGGAGGCGTTCATCGCCATGCCAGGCGGAACGGGGACGCTGGAGGAGATCAGCGAGGTGATGAGCAAGGTATCCCTGCATCATCTGGACGCGCCATGCATCCTCTATAACCTGAACGGGTACTACGACAGCCTGAGGACACTGCTGGAACATATGATTGAAGCGGATCTTTCCACTAAAGAGCGGCAGGATGGCATTTACTTTGCGGAGAATTTGGACGAGATCCGCTTTATTTTAGAACATTGACGCTGAAAAAATCCCGCACGGGTGACCCGCGCGGGATTTTCGTTATTTCTTATAAGAAAAGTGCACTTCCAGCCGTTACATATCTCGACGGCCCTCCAGCGCACGGCTGAGGGTGGCATCGTCGGCGAATTCCAGATGACTTCCCACGGGAACACCGTACCCCAGTCGGGTGACCCGGACGCCAAAGGGCTTCAGCATCCGGGAGAGGTACATGGCGGTGGCCTCCCCCTCCGTGTCCGGATTGGTAGCCATGATGACCTCCTGAATGCCGCCTGCGGCCACCCGTTCCAGCAGGGACTTGATCTCCAGATCGTCCGGTCCCACATGATTCATGGGGGAGATGACACCGTGGAGCACATGGTAAAGCCCGTGATATTCCCGGGACCGCTCCATGGCCAGAACGTCTTTGGGGTCCGCCACCACGCAGATGGTGGAAGGATCCCGCCGGGGACTCTGGCAGATGGGGCAGGGCCCGTCCCCGTCCGTCAGGTTCTGGCAGATGGGGCAGCAGTGGATGCGCTCCTTTGCCTCTACAATGGCGTCGGCAAATTCGCGGGCCTGCTCCTCGGGCAGGGAGAGAACGTAGAAGGCAAGGCGCTGGGCGGATTTATTGCCCACGCCGGGAAGACGGGCGAACTGCTCCACCAGCTTTTCCAGCGCGGGGGGAAAGAAGGAACCTGCCATGGCTCAGCCCCGGAGGGCAGCGATGGCCGCCGGAATGTCGTCCGCACCGTACACGGCGCTGCCCGCCACCAGAACATTGGCCCCTGCCTCTACGCACAGCTTCGCGGTGCTGGTATTGACGCCGCCGTCCACCTGCAAAAGGCATTCGGGGTGGACCCGGTCGATGAGAGCGCGGACCTGACGGATGGTATCCAGCTGCTGGCCCATGAACGCCTGACCACCGAAGCCCGGCTCCACCGTCATGACCAGGACCATGTCCAGCTCCTCCAGGTAAGGGAGAATGGACTCCGCCTTGGTGATGGGACGGAGGGCAACGGCCTTTTTCACGCCGCAGGCGGTCATGATGTCCAGCGCTTCCCGGATGCGGGGAGGACCGGCGGCCTCCAGATGGACGGAGAGCAGATCGGCCCCCGCCTTGGCAAACGCCTCCACATAACGGGCGGGGTCGGTGATCATCAGATGTACGTCCAGAAACATGTCCGTGGCCTTCCGCAGGGATTTCACCACGGGAACGCCGATGGTGAGATTGGGGACGAACTGGCCGTCCATCACGTCCACATGGACCCAGTCGGCGGTGGCGATCTTCTTGATGTCACGCTCGAGATTGGCAAAGTCGGCGGACAGGATGGAGGGGGCGATCTTAATCATTCTTTTATCCTCATTTCACGAAGAATACAGGTGTGCGTGGTATCATGACGCTCACCAGGCGGCGGAACCGAAGGAAGAAACGGGGCATAGGATACGGCACACGGCAGGACCGGGAAAGTCCCGGGGCCTTGGGCAAAAGCCGTGTTTTGCACGATACCCTGCCGCCGGGTCACCGGCGGCAGGGAGTTGGGATCACAGATAGTCGGCGGTCATGACCTCTTTGGCGTCATAGCCCTGATTTTTCAGGGCGGAGAGGATCTGAGCCTTGTGAGAGTGACCGAAGGCTTCCAGCGTGACGCGCAGCTCCACGCCGCTCTGGCGGTTGATGTTGACGAACTGGTTATGCTGCAGCTTGATGATGTTGCCGTTTTCCCCGGCCACGATGCCCGCGACCTTCAAAAGCTCGCCCGGACGGTCCGGCAGCTGGACGGAGAAAGTGAAGATGCGGCCGCGGCTGATGAGACCGTGCTGCACCAGCGAGGACATGGTGATCACGTCCATATTGCCGCCGGAGAGGACAGGCACCACATTCTTCCCACGGAAGTCCAGATGATAAAGTGCGGCGATGGGGAGCAATCCGGCGTTTTCCACCACCATCTTGTGCTTTTCCATCATGTCGAGGAAGGCCTCCACCAGCTCGGTGTCGTCAATGGTGATGATCTCGTCCACATTCTGCTGAATGTAGGGGAAGACTAAATCACCGGGGGTCTTGACGGCGACGCCGTCCGCAATGGTGTCCACCGTGGGGAGGGTGACCACATGACCGGCCTCGATGCTGGCCTTCATGGAGGCGGCCCCCGTAGGCTCCACGCCGATGACGCGGACGTTGGGGTTCAAAAGCTTTGCCAGAGTGGAGACACCGGCAGCCAGTCCGCCGCCGCCGATGGGGATCAGAATGACATCCACATCGGGAAGGTCCTGAAAGATCTCGTAGGCAATGGTACCCTGACCGGTGGCCACGGTAAGGTCGTTGAAGGGCGGAATGTAGGTAAGGCCCCGCTCTTCCGCCAGCTGCAGGGCAAGGGCGGCTGCGTCGTCAAAGGTGGCGCCCTGAAGGATGACCTCCGCCCCGTAGTCCTTGGTGTTGTTCACCTTCACCAGAGGGGTGGTGCTGGGCATGCAGATGGTAGCGGGGACGTGGGCGGCCTGAGCCGCATAGGCCACGCCCTGAGCATGGTTGCCTGCGGAGGCAGTGATCAGACCACGCTGCTTCTGATCGTCGGTCAGGGTGCTGATTTTATAGTAAGCGCCGCGAATTTTGTAAGCACCGGTGACCTGCATATTTTCAGGCTTAATGTAGACCTGGTTGCCGGTGGCACGGGAAAATGCCTTGCTGTAGACAAGCCGGGTGTCGTTCAGCACACCCGACAGAACGCCGCGGGCGGCTTTGAAATCCTCTAACGTCATCATACGCCAAAAACCTCTCTTTTGTTTTCTTATGATGAAATCAACACCTCTATTTTAATAAGTTGCCCCTGGGATGTCAACGAGTTCTTGACACCCATATGACCGGGGCGGTAAAATAAGTTGAATCCTACGAAAGGAAGGAAAGACGTGTGGCCAAAATTGTAAAAAAATCCGCCGCGCCCCTTTACGCAGCAGCGGCAGTCTGGGCTGTCTGGGGGTTGTTCCTGCCGCTTTACCGCCTGAGCCATTTTGTGCTGGCCATTGTGGTGAGCATTGCAGCAGCGGCGGCGGCCCGGAAGCTGTGCCCGGACAAGGTCATCACTGTGCCCGACCCGGAGCCGCAGCCCAAGACCACGGGCAACCCGGCGCTGGATGCTTTGCTGAGCGAGCGGGACAAGGCCATTTCGGAAATGCGCCGCCTAAACGACAGCATCAAGGACCCGGAGATCTCGGCCCACATCGACCATCTGGAGGAGCTGACGGGCAAGATCATCGGCCATGTGGAGGAGCATCCGGAAAAGTTGGGGCAGATCCGGCGGTTCATGGACTACTACCTGCCCACCACGCTGAAGCTGCTGAATGCCTACGACCGGATGGACGACGCCGGGATCAGCGGCGTGAACATCGATGGCACTAAGGGCAAGATCTCCGCCATGATGGATACTATCTCCACTGCCTTTGAAAAGCAGTTGGACGCCCTGTTCGGCGACGAAGCACTGGATATCTCCACCGACATCACGGTGATGGAGCAGATGCTGGCCCGGGAGGGCATCGGCGGCGAAACACCGTTTGGACAGCAACTTTAAGAGAAAACAATGAATTGTGAAATAATGGAGAGGAAGGAAACCAACCATGTCTGAAGAGAAAATGGATATGACCCCGGAGCTGACTTTGTCCCCTGACCTGAACGCGGCAGCAGCCGCTGCGCCGGAGGCGCCCTCCCTGACTTTGACCCCTGATCTGGGGGACGGCGAGGCCGAAAAGGCCGCCAAGGAGCAGGAGCGCGAGGCCAACGCCGTCAAGCTGGATGAAAGCCAGCTTTCCGACGCGGAGCGCAAGATGGTGGACGACTTTGCCAAGAAGATCGACATCCGCGACTCCAACGTGGTGTTGCAGTACGGCGCGGCTGCCCAGAAGAACATCGCCAGCTTTTCTGAAAATGCGCTGAACAGCGTGCGCACCAAGGATTTGGGCGAAGTGGGCGAGGCGCTGTCCTCTCTGGTGGTGGAGCTGAAGGGCTTCAATCAGGAGGAGAAGAAGGGCATTCTGGGCTTCTTCCAGAAAAAGAAGAATGATCTGGAGGCCATGAAGATCAGCTATTCCAAGGCGGAAGCCAACGTGAACCGCATCGTGGGCGTGCTGGAGGGCCACCAGGTGACCCTGATGAAGGACATTGCCATGCTGGACCAGATGCACGAGCTGAACACCAAGTACTATAAAGAACTGACCATGTACATCCTGGCGGGCAAAAAACGCCTGGAGGAGATCCGCTCCACCGAGTTGGAACAGCTGCGCCAGAAGGCCCAGACCACCGGCGCCCAGGAGGATGCGCAGGCTTATAACGACCTTGCAAACCTCTGCAACCGCTTTGAGAAGAAGATCCACGATCTGGAGCTGACGCGGGTGATCTCCATCCAGATGGGCCCCCAGACCCGCCTGATCCAGAATAACGACGCACTGATGCTGGAAAAGATCCAGTCTTCGCTGGTGAACACCATCCCCTTGTGGAAGAGCCAGATGGTGCTGGCCCTGGGACTGGAGCATTCCCGTCAGGCCACGGCGGCTCAGTCTGCGGTGACCAATATGACCAACGAACTGCTGAAGAAGAACGCGGACATGCTGAAGATGGGCACGCTGGAGACCGCCCGAGAGGCCGAGCGCAGCGTGGTGGATATCGAGACCCTGCAGCACACCAACGAGCAGCTGATCTCCACCCTGGACGAAGTGATGAACATCCAGCGGGACGGCGCGCAGAAGCGCAAGGCCGCAGAAGCGGAGTTGGGCCGCATCGAGGGCGAGCTGAAGCAGAAGCTGCTGGAGCTGAAAGGTTAAGCTGACAAGACTTTCGTGACATGGGCGGCAGGCGGGGAGAAACCCGTATCTCCCTTGGAGGATGAGTAAGGGGACCCGGCGAAGTATCCCCGTAACCCGCACAGAAGCCCAGCGAAGCGGTTCCCATAGGGCGAGGAAAGGATTAACAGTATGATGGAATTGCTGAAAAAGCGGTCAACGGCGGCGGTGATCTTGATCCTGGTGATCGTTCTGTCGGTGGTGGGTGGTTCTCACCGGTCCATTGCGGCGGAGCGGAACAAGGCGGAAGTACTGCTGGAGACGGGAACCGGAAAGGATGGCTCCATTTTAGAGGATCAGCGGCGGCAAATGGAGATTTGTGCCAATCTGGCGTCTGTGGCGGAACGGTATCTGGAGACCGGATTAGTGCAGAACCTGCAGAATGCGGCACAGGCGGCTTTGTCTTCGGATACTCTGCAGGGTTATGACCAGGTCCGCACTCTGGCAAAAGAGATGCTGGAGACGCTTGAACAAATGGACTGCTTGAGCCAGAAGGATGCCGATTACGTCAGATCTTTTCAAAGCCAGCTGGAATCCTATGACCTCATCATTGCACGAAACGGCTATAACGACGCGGCGCGCTCGTTCAACGAGAAGGTGTTGGGCACATTCCCGGCCAATCTGCTGGGCGGACTGACCGGGATTCATCCGCTGGAGGTGTATGAATGAAAAAGATAAGAGGCATGGCCCTAACGCTGGTTTGCGTACTGGCTCTAAGTGTCGGCGCGTTCGCTGTGGTGGATGCGCCCACCAACGGATACATCAGCGATACGGCCAACGCTATCAGCAGCGAGACGGAGAGCTACATCAACCAGAAGGTGAACGCGCTGAGCCAGCGCTGCGGCGCGCAGATCGCCATTGCGGCGGTGGACTTCATGGACGGCTTAGACTCGGAGGAGTACGCCTATGAGGTCTTTAACAACTGGGGCATCGGCGATAAGAACGAGAACAACGGCGTTCTGCTGGTGTTCGCCGTGGGCGAAAACAAGGTGTGGTGCATGTGCGGCCGGGGACTGGAAAGCAGCTTCGGCGCGAAGATCGACACCTATCTGGAAAACTACTTTTACGACGAATACGACGCCCAGAACTACGATACCGCCGTGCGGGACTGGTTCGACGCAGTCTACAGCTGGTTTGACAGCTATACGGTGCCCGGCTATTCCGGCATCAGCACCGGCGGCGTGGAGAATCCTGCGCCGGAGCCGGGCCGGACGGACGGCAGCGCTGTGACCGGAGTGATCACGGTGCTGATCATCGTGATCGTGCTGGTCATCGTGTTTGACAGCATGCGCTATAACAATTACCGGCGGCGCTACATGGGGCCGGGAATGCCCCCACCCCCGTTTGTGTACCGGCCGTTCCTCTTCGGCCATCACCACCACCATCATGACCATCATGACCGCCGTCCGCCCCGGGATCCCTGGGACGGCCCGGGCCACGGTGGCGGTCCCAGACCCGGCGGAGGGCCCCCTCCCCGCGGCGGCTTCGGAGGCGGAAGCTCCCGGGGCGGCGGCGCAGGCCGCAGCGGCGGCAGCCGTCCCGGAGGAAGCAGCAGGCCCAGCGGCGGAAGCTTCGGCGGCGGAAGCTTCGGCGGGGGCAGTTTCGGCGGCTTTGGCGGCGGCGGTGCTCGCGGGGGCGGCGGCGGCCGGCACTGAGAAACGGAAAAAACGGGAGAGAGCGGATTCGCTCTCTCCCGTTTTTATTTGAATTGACCATGTGCGGAATATACAAAAATGAAAAGTTTCGAGATCAAGAAAATAGAATAATTGCAAAAGAATAGGAAAAGGTGTATAATCAAATTACCATTTTAACAACATGAGGTGTAAGTGTATGGAAAGAAAATTCCCCAATCTTTGCAAGCCCATTCAGCTGGGCCGTGTGACCTTCCGCAACCGTATGTTTGCCGCCCCCATCAGCGGCGTTGAGATCACCAAGGATTGCACCATGGGCCCCAGCATGCACTCCTTCTATGATCTGCGCGCTGCCGGCGGCGTGGCCAACGTGACCGTGTCCGAACTGATGGTGGATCCGAAGACCGACGCTTCTCAAGCCCTGCACATCAGCCTGGAGGTGCCCGGCGCCCTGTCCGGCTTCACCATTACGGCGGATGCCATCGCCCGGCACGGCGCGGTGCCCAGCGTGGAGCTTTCCCATTCCGGCCAGTATGCCGGCACCTACATGCTGGATAAGGACAAGGCCCACGAGTTGGTGCAGTACGGTCCCATGGACTGGGTGCGCCCTGACGGCGTGCGCGTCAAGGCTCTGACCGAGGATGAACTGGCCGACATCGTGGCCGCCTATAAGAACGCCGCCACGCTTGCAAAACGTGCCGGTTTCCAGATGATCATGGTCCACGCCGGTCACGGCTGGCTGCTGAACCAGTTCCTGTCTCCCGCGTTTAACCAGCGCACCGACAAGTACGGCGGCTCCGTGGAGAACCGCTGCCGCCTGACCATGGAAGTGCTGGATGCCGTCCGCGAGGCGGTGGGCCCCGGCTTCCCCATCGAGGTGCGCATGAGCGGCAGCGAGTTCCTGGAGGGCGGCTATGATCTGGATGGCGGCGTGGAGATCGCCAAGATCCTGCAGGAGAAGTGCGACATGATCCACGTTTCCGCCGGTACATACAAAGGCGGCTTCTTCCGCACCCATCCCTCCATGTTCTCCGAGCACGGCTGCAACGTCTATCTGGCCGCCGAGATCAAGAAGCATGTTCACGTCCCCGTCGCCACTCTGGGCGGCCTGAATGACCCTGCCCAGATGGAAGAGATCATCGCCAGCGGCAAGGCCGACGTGGTGGAAATGGGCCGCGCCCTGCTGGCCGACCCCTATCTGCCCCGCAAGGTCATGGAGGGCAAGGAGGACACTATCGTCCGCTGCCTGCGCTGCTTCACCTGCATGGCCGACCGCGGCTATCGCCACGTGCGCACCTGCACCGTGAACCCCCTGATCGGCCGCGAGATGGACGGCGTGGAGGTACATCCCGCTCGTCATGCCAAGAAGGTACTGGTAGTGGGCGGCGGCCCCGGCGGACTGGAAGCGGCCCTGACGGCGGCCAAACGCGGCCACAATGTCACTTTGTGCGACGAGTGCAGCGAGGTGGGCGGCATCCTGAAGAGCGAGCAGGCCATCGACTTCAAGCACGAGATGTATGAGCTGGGCCAGGTGCTGGAGCGCCAGTGCCGCGAAGAGGGCGTCGATATCCGCCTGAATACCCATGTGACCCCGGAATATGTGGAGCAGGAGAAGCCCGACGTGCTGGTGTTGGCTGTGGGCAGCGAGCCCATCATCCCGCCCCTGCCCGGCATCCACGGCGACAACGTGGTGGTGGTGAACGACTACTACAAACAGAAGGACAAGGTCGGCAAGAAGGTCGTGGTGCTGGGCGGCGGCCTGGCGGGCTGCGAAGCCGCCATCCATCTGCATCGGGACGGCCACGAGGTGGAGCTGGTGGAAATGCGCCACGAGCTGGCCCCCGACGCCAACATTCGTCACCGCGTCATCCTGCTGGAGACCGTGAACAAAGCCGCCAAGATCCATGTGGATACCAAGGCAGTGAAGGTGACCGAAGAGGGCCTGGTGTGCCAGGACGCGGACGGCAAGGAATTCACTATTCAGGCCGACACCATCCTGTGTGCTGCCGGTCAGCGCTCCCGCCTGAAGGTGGTGGAAGAGCTGCGGGACAGCGCCCCCTATGTGGTGTGCGTGGGCGACTGCAACAAGGTTGCCAACATCACCCAGGCGACCGCTCAGGGCTATCACGTGGCTCTGGACATCTGATCAGACGTACAAGAACCGGCGGATGGAATTCCATCCGCCGGTTCTTTAACGGAAAAGCGCCCGGCGGACATCGTTCGCCGGACGCTTTTTGTGAGACTTACTGTTTTTTCAGGGCGTCGAAATTGCGGAACACCCGCTGGCCGGTGTAGATCTTCGCCTCTTCCTTGCCGGAGAGGACGCGTTCCACGCCGGCGGCCAGCGCCTCCAGCTCGAACTCGCCGGGATAGGGAAGGACGGGGGCGATAAAGCCGCAGGATTCCTTGACGGACTCCACCAGCCCCTTGTCGTGAGCGATGCCGCCAGTGAGGAGAATGGCCTTGACGTCGCCCTTCAGGGTGACAGCCATGGCGCCGATCTGCTTGGCAATCTGGTAGAGGAATGCCTCCCAGATCAGGGCGGCGTACTGATCGCCGTCTTCCGCCCGGGCGCGGACGGTGCGTGCGTCCGCCGTGCCCAGATGGTCCACAAAGCCGCCGTTTTTAGTGATGCGGAAAAACATCTCGTCCCGGGTCCACTTGCCGGAATAGCAAAGGTCCATGAGCTGCAGGGCGGGGAGCGCACCGGAACGGGTGGGAGCCATGGGGCCTTCGCCTATGAGGTTGGAGTTGGAATCCACCACGCGGCCATGGTCGTGGGCACTGATGGAGATGCCGCCGCCCAGATGGGCCACGATGAAGTTCTCTTTTTCATAAGCGGTGCCCAGGTCCTCCGCGGCGCGGATGGCGGTCTCACGCTGGTTGAGCATGTGGATGTTGCTGGTGCGGAACATATCGGCAAAGCCGGTGATGCGGGCCACATCGGACAGCTCGTCGGTGTCGGGAGAGTTGACGATGTAGGCGTTCACTCCGTATTGGTCGGCGAATTTTTTGGCCAGTTGGCTGCCCAGCGTGGCGGGGTGCTGGTCAATGCCGCGGGTGACATGCTGCAGCAGCAGGTCAGTGACCAGATAGGTGCCGCCGGGACTGGGCTCGATGCCGCCGCCGCGGCCGGAAAATCCGTCGCAGCCCTCCAGCGAGACGCCCTGTTCGGCCAGAACGGCCTCGATGGTGGCGGCGCGGTAGTCCAGCTGTTCGGCCACCTTGGCAAATTTCTTCAGTTCAGCCGCGTCGTGCTCGACGGTGACCTTGAACACAGCCTTTCCATCCTCAAACAGGCCGACCTTGGTGGAGGTGGAGCCGGGGTTGATGACAAAGATCTTACTCATGATCGGTCACGCTCCTTAACAGTTTAAGAAAACGGGCGCCTTGAGGTTCAAGACGCCCGTTTTTGAAATACAGGGGGAATTAGTGCTTCTTCAGGTGGTCAAAGCCGTGGAAGGGCTCTTCGCCGGTGTAGACCTTGGGCTGCTCCTCGCCCTTCAGGACGCGGATAGCGCCGGCAGCCAGGGCTTCCATCTCGAACTCGCCTGCGCGAACTTCGATGGGGGCGATGAAGCCGCAGTGCTCCTTCATGTAGGCCACAACAGCCTTATCGTGGGAGATGCCGCCGGTCAGGATGATGGCCTTGACGTCGCCCTTCAGGGTGGCGGCCATGGAGCCGATCTGCTTGGCAATCTGATACATGAAGGCTTCGTACACCAGAGCGGCGTACTTGTCGCCCTCGTCGATCATCTTGTTCAGCTCCAGCGCGTCGGAGGTGCCGCAGTGATCCACGAAGCCGCCGGACTTGGTGAGGTGCTTGTACATCTCGTCACGGGTGTACTTGCCGGAATAGCACAGATCCATGAACTGCAGAGCGGGCAGAGCACCGGCACGGGTGGGGGCCATGGGGCCTTCACCCCACAGAATGTCGTTGGAGTCGACCATCTGGCCGTGCTCGTGAGCGGTGATGGAAACGCCGCCGCCGATGTGGGCAACGATGAAATTGTCCTTCTCGTAGGTGGTGCCCAGATCCTTGGCAACGCGGATGGCGGTCTCCTTCTGGTTCAGAGCGTGGATGTGGCTGGCGCGGAACACGTCGGCAAAGCCGGTGACGCGGGCGACATCGGAGAACTCATCGGTGTCGGGGGGGTTGACGATGAAGGCGCGGGCGCCGTACTGATCGGCAAACTTCTTGGCGATCTGGCTGCCCAGGGTGGCGGGGTGGTTACCGCCGCCGCGGCGGGCATGCTCCAGGATCAGGTCGTTGACCTCATAGGTGCCGCCGGGGCAGGCGTTCAGACCGCCGCCGCGGCCGGAGAAAGCGGCGCAGTCATCAATGGTGACGCCCTCTTCCTTCAGAATGTTCAGGATGGTGTCCACGCGGTAATCCAGCTGATCGCACACCTGAGCGAACTTGGCCAGGTCGGAAGCCTCGTGGCTGACGTTCTTCTTGAAGATCTCCTTCTCGCCCTCGAACAGAGCGACCTTGGTGGAAGTGGAGCCGGGGTTGATTGCAAGCACTTTATAGTTTTCCATTGGTCATAAACCTCCTGCAGTTTTATGGGGAAGCGCACGAAACGTGCTTTTACAGCTTGATTATAACATTGAACCGCTTCCGGTGCAATAGGCGGAAGGGAAGCATTTTGCATGAAATTGCGCACAGGGGCGGACCGGGTGTGGGAGGGAATCGGAAAAGCAGCATTAGCACTCGAATGCGATGAGTGCTAATGTTTACAATTTGGACATAATTAGAGCGAGAATTGTTCATAAACCAGCCGTATACTACAGGCAAGAAAAGAGAAAGAGGGCGCCCCAAAAGAGAGGAAAGCCCCGGGAAGAGGATGATATTCATGAAGAGATTACGAAATTAGCACAAAAACTTTGTGAGTGCCAACCATGTTCCAAATCTAAAAAGTCTATTGTAAAGGAGTTTTGACTTATGTTTGGTATGCTTCCCTTTGAACGCAAGAATAACGACAATCTGTTTGATTTGTTTGACGACTTTTTCACCAAGAACAGCGCAGCCCTTCCGGACTTCCGCACGGACATCAAGGAATCCGGCGACAATTACATCTTAGAAGCCGAGCTGCCCGGGTTCAATAAAGAGGACATCAGCCTGGAAGTGAAGGACGGCGTCCTGACCATCTCCGCCGAGCACAAGGAGGAGAAGGAAGAAAAGGATGAGAAGGGCAGCTACCTGCGCCGAGAGCGCCGGTATGGCAGCTTCAGCCGCAGCTTTGACGTGACGGGCGTGGACGAAAAGAACATCACCGCCGGTTACGAAAACGGCATCCTGACTCTGACGCTGCCGAAGGCGGCCCCCGCCGTGGAAACGGCCCATCGCATCGCCATCGGCTGATCTGAATGTAAAGCCCTGAAGAAGCACGCGAAGCGGGGCGGCGGCGTACACCGCCGTCCCGTTTTTTTCAAAAAACTACCCGCCCCGGCGAAAGGAGCGTTTTAATATGAATCTCAATCAATTTACACAAAAATCCCTGGAGGCCGTTCAGACGGCCCAGACGCTGGCCCAGACCTACGGCAACCAGCAGATCGAACAGCCCCATGTGATGCTTGCCCTGCTGCAGCAGGAGAACGGCCTGGTGCCGCAGCTTCTGACCGGCATGGGCATTACCGTGCCGTCGTTCACCGCGGCGGCGAAGGCCGAAGTGGAAAAGCTGCCCAAGGTGTCCGGCGGCGGGCGCGAGGCGGGCAAGGTCTACATCAGCCAAGGCGTGGACCGTGCTCTGAACACCGCGGAAGAGACCGCCAAGAGCATGGGGGACGAATATGTCTCCGTGGAGCATCTGCTGCTGGCCCTCACCGAGACCGCAGAGAGCAGCATGAAAGAACTGCTGCGCACCTACAACGTGACGAAGGAGGGCATTCTGAAGGCTCTGTCCTCCGTGCGCGGGAACCAGCGGGTGACCTCGGACAATCCGGAAGAGACCTACGATGCCCTGAAGAAATACGGCAGCGACCTGGTGGAACGGGCACGGCAGAACAAGCTGGATCCCGTCATCGGCCGTGACGACGAGATCCGGAACGTGATCCGCATCCTGAGCCGGAAAAGCAAAAATAACCCCGTCCTCATCGGCGAGCCCGGCGTGGGCAAGACCGCCATTGCGGAGGGTCTGGCTCAGCGGATCGTCAAGGGCGATGTGCCCAATTCCCTGAAGGATAAGACTATTTTTGCCCTGGATATGGGCGCGCTGGTGGCTGGTGCCAAGTACCGCGGCGAGTTCGAAGAGCGGCTGAAGGCCGTCCTGAACGAAGTGAAAAAGTCCGAAGGGCGCATCCTGTTGTTCATCGACGAACTGCACACCATCGTGGGCGCGGGCAAGACCGAGGGCGCCATGGACGCAGGTAACCTGTTAAAGCCCATGCTGGCCCGGGGCGAGCTGCACTGCATCGGTGCAACCACATTGAACGAGTACCGCCAGTATATCGAAAAGGACGCGGCGCTGGAGCGGCGGTTCCAGCCCGTTATGGTCAACGAGCCCAGCGTGGAGGACACCATTGCCATCCTGCGCGGGCTGAAGGAACGCTATGAGGTGTTCCACGGCGTGAAGATCACGGACAGCGCCATCATCGCTGCAGCTACCCTTTCCAACCGGTATATCACCGATCGTTTTCTGCCCGACAAGGCCATCGATCTGGTGGACGAGGCCTGCGCCATGATCCGGACGGAGATCGACTCCATGCCTACGGAGCTGGACGTCATCCAGCGGAAGATCATCCAGCACGAGATCGAGGAGGCTGCCCTCAAAAAGGAAGACGACAAGCTCTCGCAGGAGCATCTGACCGAGATCCAGAAGGAACTGGCCGAGATGCGGGAGGAATTTAACGCCAAGAAGGCCCAGTGGGAGAACGAAAAGAACGCCATCGGCAAGGTGCAGAAGCTCCGCGAAGAGTTGGACGCCGCCAATGCCCAGCTGGAACGCGCCCAGCGGGAATATGACCTGAACAAGGCCGCCGAGCTGCAGTACGGCAAGATCCCCGAGCTGAAAAAGGCCATCGAGGCCGAAGAGGCCAAGGCAAAGGACAAACGGGAGGAGTCCCTGCTGCGGGACAAGGTGACCGACGAGGAGATCGCCCGCATCATCGAGCGGTGGACCGGCATCCCCGTGGCGCGCCTGATGGAAGGCGAGCGGGAGAAGCTGCTGCACTTGGAAGAGATTCTGCACAAGCGCGTGGTGGGTCAGGACGAGGCCGTCCGCCTGGTGAGCGAGGCCATTCTGAGAAGCCGGGCCGGCATCGCCGACCCCAGCAAGCCGATTGGCTCCTTCCTGTTCCTGGGCCCCACGGGCGTGGGCAAGACGGAGCTTGCCAAGACCCTTGCCGAGGCGCTGTTTGACAGCGAGAAAAACCTGGTGCGCATCGACATGAGCGAGTACATGGAGAAATTCTCTGTGAGCCGCCTGATCGGCGCACCTCCCGGATACGTGGGCTATGAAGAGGGCGGCCAGCTGACCGAGGCCGTGCGCAGAAAGCCCTATTCCGTCATTTTGTTCGACGAGGTAGAGAAGGCCCATCCCGATGTCTTCAACATCCTGCTGCAGGTGCTGGACGACGGGCGCATTACGGATAGCCAGGGCCGGACGGTGGACTTTAAGAACACCATCATCATCCTGACCTCCAATCTTGGCAGCCAGTTCCTGCTGGACGGCATCGACGCAAACGGCGAGATCACGCAGGAAGCCCGGGACAAGGTGAACGAGCTGTTAAAGCGCTCCTTCCGCCCGGAGTTCTTGAACCGGCTGGACGAGATCGTCTTCTATAAGCCCCTGACGAAGGCCAACGTGACCAGCATCATCGACCTGATGGTGAAGGATCTGAACCATCGTCTGGAGGACAAGGAACTGAAGGTGGAACTGACCGAAAGCGCCAAGAACGCGGTGATCGACGCCGCCTATGACCCGCTGTATGGTGCGCGGCCCCTGCGCCGCTACCTGCAGCACACGGTGGAGACCCTGATCAGCAAAAAGATCATTGCCGATCAGGTGGAACCGGGGGAGACCCTGACGGTGGATGCCGTAAACGGCGAACTCACTGTGCGGTAAGAAAAAGGCCCCGCGGAGCATCTGCTTCCGCGGGGCCTTTCCACGTCTGCGGCCGAACGGAAAACATGGTTGCAATGAGGGGCATTTTCCGGTATAATAAAAGTGGGCAGAGGTCCCGCCCGGCAGGGACGTTGTCCATCCTGAGATTATAAACGGGGGGGCATAATCAGATGAAAAAGAACTTAGTGATCACCATCGAGCGCGAATTCGGCAGCGGCGGGCACCTGATCGGCGAAAAGCTGGCCGAGGCGCTGAACATTCCCTTCTATGACGAAGCCATCATCGAGCGCGCCGCCATGAAGAGCGGCTTTGACAAGGATTTCATTGAAGAGCAGGAGCAGAAGATCAACAACAGCCTGCTGTTCAACATTGCTACCAGCGGGTACTATACCGGTGGCACCCTGCACGACCAGATCTTCATCGCCGAGCGGGACGCCATCACCGAGATCGCGCAGGCGGGCAGCTGTGTCATCGTGGGCCGCTGCGCGGACTATATTCTGCGGGACAAGTGCGAGTGCATGAATGTGTTCATCCACGCCAGCAAGGATGTGCGGCTAAAGCGTGTGGTGGAGGAGTACGGCGTGAAGAGCAATAACGTGAGCGCCGTCATCGACAAGACCGATAAGCAGCGCGCCCGCCACTATCAGTACTATAGCGACCAGATCTGGGGCGCGGCGGAAAATTATCACCTGACCCTGAACACCAGCCGCTTCACCATCGAGCAGGCGGCGGCCATTCTGAAGAACGCCGCGGAGATGTTCTGAGTGTCAGGATGCGTTTCCTGAAAATTTTGGCCGCCGGGATCAAAACCGGCGGCCTTTTCCAAAGGAGTAAGGACCATGAAACGGATCCTGCTGATCGCCACCGGCGGCACCATCGCCTCCGGTGACACCGGGGACGGGATGGAGCCGGTGCTGAAGCCGGAGGATGTGCTGCACTACCTTCCCTCAGTGAAAGAACTGTGCGAGGTGAAGTGCCTGAAGCTCTACGATCTGGACAGCACCAACGTTGGCCCCGAGCACTGGCTGGGCATGGCGGAGACGGTGGAGAAGCAGTACGACAAATTTGACGGTTTCATCATCCTCCACGGGACGGACACCATGGCCTACACGGCGGCGGCCCTTTCCTACCTCATCCAGAACGCGGGGAAGCCCATCGTCATCACCGGGGCGCAGAAGCCCATCAGCATGGAGGTGACCGATGCAAAGCGGAACCTTTACGACAGCTTCCTGTACGCGGTGAGCGAGGGGGCCTATGGCGTGTCCATCGTGTTCGACGGCCACGTCATTGCAGGGACCCGGGCCAGAAAGACCCGCAGCAAGAGCTTCAACGCCTTTTCCAGCATCGACTTCCCCGACCTTGCGGTGATCCGTGGGGAGCGGGTGGTGCGCTATATCCGGGACAAAAAGCCGGAGGAGCAGCCGAAGTTTTTCCACAAACTGTGCCGCCGGGTGTTCGTCTTAAAGCTGATTCCCGGGCTGGACGCGGGCATGTTCGAGTACCTGCGGGAGCACTATGACGCCCTGATCATCGAGAGCTTCGGCATGGGCGGCATCCCCTGCTATGATAACGACGACTTCATGGCGGCCATTGAGGACTGGATGGCCCGGGGGAAGACCCTGGTGATCACTACCCAGGTGTCCCACGAGGGAAGCGACATGAGCATTTATCACGTGGGGGTACGGGTGCGGGAGCAGTTTGAGGTGCTGGAATGCTATGACATGACGCCGGAGGCCACCCTCACTAAGCTCATGTGGATTTTAGGGGAGACCCAGGAGCATGCAAGGGTGAAGGAGCTTTTCTACACCCCGGTGGGGCATGACTTGTTAGAGGAATAAGAAAAGGCGGCGGCCAGCTTGGCCGCCGCCTTTTTGCTGCCGGAAGCGCCGCGCAGGGGGCCACGAAACCTGTGCAAAGAAGGGGTAAAGCCGCTTTTTGCACTTGGCATGGCCGGAGACGGTAAGGCATAGGGTGGAGGGAAGGAGGGATGGACATGAGACGGGTTTTGTGCGCCGTGCTGGCGGCAGTCTGCCTTTTTGGCACGGCGGCCGCGGCGGGAACGGAGGAGACGACCGCTTTGGACGTAAAGGCGGAGTCGGCATTGCTGATGGAAAAAGAGAGCGGAACGGTCCTGTATGAAAAAAACGCCCACAAAAAGCTGGAACCGGCCAGCGTGACCAAGGTGATGACATTGCTGCTGGTGATGGAAGCGGTGGACCGGGGGCAGCTGGGGCTGGAGGAGATGGTGACCGTGTCGGCCGCCGCCGCGGGCATGGGCGGGTCGCAGACCTATATGAAGGAGAACGAGCGCTTCACCGTGGACGACATGTTGAAATGCGTGTGTGTGGTGTCAGCCAACGACGCGTCGGTGGCGCTGGCCGAGCATCTGGCGGGCAGCGAGGAGGCCTTTGTTGCCCGCATGAACCGGCGGGCAGAAGAACTGGGGATGAATGACACGGTGTTCCGTAACTGCACCGGCCTTCCGGCGGAGGGGCACGTGACCAGCGCTTATGACATCGCTGTCATGTCCCGGGAGCTGATTTTGAACCACTCCGGCATCCGGAAGTACACTACCATTTGGATGGACTCCATCCGGGACGGGGCCTTTGCCCTTGCCAACACCAACAAGCTCATTCGTTATTACGACGGGGCCACGGGGCTGAAGACCGGCTCCACCTCCACGGCGAAGTGTTGCATCTCCGCCACGGCGGAGCGGGACGGCATGGAGCTGATCGCCGTGGTGATGAAAGCGCCTACCTCCGGCGACCGCTTCACGGCGGCGAAGACTTTGCTGAATTACGGATTTTCCGCCTATTCTATGGCGGAGGTGGGGCCGGGAGAAGCATTGCCGCCGGTGAAGGTGCTGCTGGGAAAAAGCGGATGGGTGCAGCCAGTAGTGTCGGACAGCGGGCGCGTGCTCATCCGACGGGAGGACCGGGAGATGCTGCGGGTGGAAACTGACCTTACCGACACGGTGGAGGCTCCGGTGGAACAGGGACAGAAGCTGGGGGAGCTGATCGTGTTGGTGAACGGCGTGGAGGCGGGGCGTATCCCCCTGCTGGCGGCAGAAGAGGTGCCCCGGCTGAGTACCGGGGAGATCTGGCTGCGGCTGCTGCACAGGATGCTCTGGGCCGGATAGGTAAACTCCCACAAAGGGGGCAGCAGCGGGCACGGAAATTTTGGCCCGCTCCTTCGCCGTTGCGCTTGACGGGAGCGGGAGGAGACCTATATAATTTACACAGAAGCAGAGCGGCATTTTTGAGAAAAGTGGGGAAATTTTACGAGAATTTGACGAAAGAGCAGCCCCAGTGAGGAAGGACGTGGATCGGATGGAAATGGGTGGGACAAAATCCGCAGCGGCCCGGTTGGAGCCGCGCCTGTGGCAGCGGTTCGGAAGCCATAAGGAGACGCGGGACGGCGTGGACGGCTGGCGCTTCACCGTTTGGGCGCCCCGGGCGAAAACCGTGGCGGTGACGGGAGACTTCTGCCGCTGGCAGGAGGAGGGCGTCCCCCTGCACCGGGAGGAAAACGGCGTGTGGAGTGGCTTTGTTCCGGGGCTGGGCCAGTATGACACGTATAAATACGCGGTGACCGGGCCGGACGGGACAGTGCGCCTGAAGGCCGACCCCTTTGCCTTTCATGCCGAGACCCGGCCGGGCACCGGTTCCAAGCTCTATGACCTTGCCGGATATTCCTGGGGCGACGAAAGCTGGAAAAAATGGCGGAAAAAGCATCTGGTATACGACCATCCGCTGAACATCTATGAGGTGCATCTCGGCTCCTGGCGGCGGACAGGAGAGGGGGAATTCCTCTCCTACCGGGACATCGCCCGCTATCTGGTGCCCTATGTGAAAGAGATGGGGTTCACCCATGTGGAGCTGATGCCGGTGACGGAGCACCCGCTGGATGCCTCTTGGGGGTACCAGTGTACGGGTTATTTCGCGCCCACCTCCCGGTTCGGAACGCCCCACGACTTCATGTACCTTATCGACCAGCTGCACAGGGCCGGGGTAGGGGTGATTTTGGACTGGGTGCCTGCCCACTTTCCCAAGGACGCTTTCGGCCTTTACGAATTTGACGGTACCCCCTGCTATGAGTACGCCGACCCCCGGAAGGGGGAGCACGCCGACTGGGGCACCCGAGTGTTTGACTACGGGAAAGAAGAGGTGCAGGACTTCCTGATCGCCTCCGCCCTCTACTGGCTGGGAGAATTCCATCTGGACGGCCTGCGGGTGGACGCGGTGGCCTCCATGCTCTATCTCGATTACGGCCGGAGGGATGGAGAATGGCTCCCCAACCGATTCGGCGGGCGCGAGAATCTGGAGGCGGCGGACTTCCTGAAAAAGTTGAACGAAGCGGTGTTCCGGGAACATCCGGACGCCCTGATGATCGCCGAAGAGTCCACCGCGTGGCCCAAGGTGACCGGGCCGACCTATGACGGCGGATTGGGCTTTAACCTGAAGTGGAACATGGGCTGGATGAACGACATGCTGCATTACATGAAGCTGGACCCCTATTTCCGCCAGTTCAACCACAAAGACGTGACCTTTTCGCTGATGTACGCCTTCTCCGAGAATTTTGTGCTGCCCCTGTCCCATGACGAGGTGGTGCACATGAAAGGCTCGCTCCTCAACAAAATGCCGGGGGACGACCGACAGAAGGCGGCGAACCTGCGAGCCTTTTACAGCTATATGCTGGCTCATCCGGGGAAAAAGCTTTTGATGATGGGCAGCGAGTTCGGCCAGTGGAACGAGTGGCACTATGAGTACTCCCTGGATTGGCACCTTTTGGACCAGCAGGACGAGGACGGGATGCTGCACCGGCAGCTGAAGGCGTTTTTCGCCGCGGCCAACGGATTTTATCTGGAAGAGCCGGCTCTCTGGCAGCAGGATTTCTCCTGGGAGGGGTTTGAGTGGCTGTGTGCAGACGACTCCGGCGGCAACACCATCGCCTTCTGCCGCCGGGACAAAAAGGGAAAGGAACTGATCTTCCTGTGCAATTTCTCGCCGGTGCACCGGAAGGGATACCGATTGGGCGTCCCCGTGGGGGGACGATATCGACGGGTATTCTCCAGCGACGAGACCGCCTTCGGCGGAGCTGGATTGGGGGATGAGGAACC
>CAKUEI010000020.1 GCA_934646175.1 uncultured Oscillospiraceae bacterium | reverse complement strand
GGAAACATACAACTGCACGTCGGAACCGGCGGCAGCTTCCAGAACCTTATTGCTGTCCAGCGTGTCGGAGCCAAGGATGGGGATGTCGAGACCCATGTTGGCGGCCAGCTTCACAATCTGGGTGGAGTAGGAGATGGACACAGGGCAGAAGATGGCATCCACGTTCTCTGCCTTGGCCTTGCTCAGGAAGGTGGTGAAGTCAGAGGTGTTGGTGGGGAAGGAGTCCTTCACCACTTCGCCGTCGAAGGACTTCTCGAAGTAGGTGATCAGGCCCTGATCGTACTCGTTGCCCAGCTCGCCCAGGCAATAGACCTTTTTGGCACTGAAGTTGTCAACGGCGAAGTTGGACAGGACCTGAGCCTGGAAGTTATCCAGGAAGCAGATGCGGAAGTAGTAATCGTTGCCCGCGGTGACCAGCGGGTTGGTGCAGGTGACGCCAATGACGGACAGGCCCGCCTCATCGAACACGGGGCCGCCGGCAATGGCGCAGCTGGAGCCGTAAGTGCCCAGGACCACAGAGACATCCTTGCTGATCAGCTCGGAAGCAGCGGAAGCAGCCTTGGCGGAATCGGATGCGTTGTCGGCATAGACCAGCTCAACGGTGTAGGTCTCGCCGCCGATCTCCACGGTGGGAGTCATTTTGTTGGCGTACTGCATGCCCAACATTTCCTGCTTGCCGCCGGCGCCGTTGTCGCCGGTGGCGGGCTCGAACACGCCGATGCGGACGACCTTATCGCCGGAGGCGGAGCCGGACTGAGAGGGAGCGGGGGAGTCACTGCCGCCGCTGCTGCTGCAGCCGGCAAGCAGGCCGAGGGACAAGGCACCGGCCATGGCCAGAGCCAGAAGTCTGTTCTTCTTCATCTTCGTTTCCTCCTGATTTTGGATTGACCGGAGCCACTCCGGCCACGCTGTCCACGCCGCGCGGACAAGTGTTTTTGGTGATGCTTTGCATTATACTATCTCAAAGATAAAAATGCAACTAAAAAGATGAAAAAATGCAAAAAAAGATACGCCGCATTTTGCGGCGTATCTTGTAAAAAACGATGAAAGGCAGATCAAAGCATAGCGATGACCAGATACATTAAAAGAAAGTGTGCAATAGAGCCCAGTACAATAAATACGTGAAAAATTTCGTGACAACCAAATTTTGGGTTGTTTCGGCCAGGCCACTTTAAAGCATACAGTATACCTCCGACGGTGTAGAACACCCCGCCCAGCAGCAGGAAAAAGAAACCGGAAGGGGGGAGAACTTGCATCAGCGGGTAAAACGCGATCAGCGCCAGCCAGCCCATGGAGATATAGATTACCGAGGTCAGAATACGGGGCGCGCCGATCCAGACGATGGACAGGACTACCCCGGCCACGGCCATACCCCAGATCACGCCGAACCGGCTCCAGCCCCACGCACCCTTCAGAGCCACCAGACAGACGGGGGTGTAGGTGCCCGCGATGAGGGCGTAAATGGAGGCATGGTCGAATTTCCGCAGGGCCAGACGGCCGGATACCTTGGTATTGATGCAGTGATAAAGGGTGCTTGCGGTATACAGTCCGATCATGGATGCGCCGTAAATGGCAAAAGCCGTGATGCTCATGGCCCCGGAATGGAGAAGGGCGGCCTTCACCAGCAGCAGCACCGTTCCCAGCAGAGCCAGCACCGCACCCACGCCGTGGGTGATGGCGGACCAGGGGCGCAGACCATCATAGGGGTTGCGCTGCTCGCGTTTTTTTACTTTGAACGGCCGGGAGCGATAGACGCCGCGGCTCTTGGGAAGATCCATCGTATGCTGCACTGCCATGAGGAGCACCTACTTTCTTTTTGGATGGTCTTAGTATAGCACATGGCGAAATAAAATTGCAATAGTCAAAATCACTAAATATAATTTTTAATATTATATAACAGCAAAAGGGAAACCGCATTGCCCTGTCGCGCATCGGGTCAGGAGGCAGGCAGCAAAAAAAGATGCCACCCCGAAGGGACGGCATCCTTAAGAGATACGAAAAAATTAGCCCAGCTGAGCCTTGGCCAGCTCGGTCAGAGCGGTGAAGGCGGCCTTGTCGTTGACAGCCATCTCGGCAAGCATCTTGCGGTTGATGGTCACGCCGGCCAGCTTCAGGCCGTGCATCAGGTTGGAGTAGTTCATGCCGTTCATCTTCGCACCGGCGGAGATACGGGTGATCCACAGCTGACGGAAGTCGCGCTTCTTCAGGCGGCGGCCGGTGTAAGCATAAGACAGGGACTTCATCACCTGCTGGTTGG
Organism: uncultured Oscillospiraceae bacterium; assembly: GCA_934646175.1. Lineage (GTDB taxonomy): Bacteria > Bacillota > Clostridia > Oscillospirales > Oscillospiraceae > CAKUEI01. The sequence goes on along the minus strand of CAKUEI010000020.1, from coordinate 20,261 downwards.
CCATCTTGAAGTGCTTGCTCTTTGCGCCCCAATAGCCCTTGGCCAGCTTCAGGATCTTATTTCTTCTCTTGCGCGTCATCATCGCGCCTTTGACTCTAGCCATTGTTGATTAAGCCTCCTACTTATTTATAAGGGATCATGCGCTTGACGGCCGCCACGTTGGTGACGTCGGCATAACCGCCCATGCGCAGGCCGCGCTTGCGCTTGGTGGTCTTTCCGTGACCGTTCAGCAGATGACGCTTATAGGCGTGAGAATACTTCACCTTGCCGCTTTTGGTAAGGCTGAATCTTTTCTTCGCGCCACTGTGGGTTTTGATCTTCGGCATGACAGAAAACTCCTTTTTTACTTTTTGGTTTCTTTCGTGTTCTTAGAAGCGAGGAAGATGGACATGTGGCGGCCCTCCAGCTTGGGGGACTTATCCATAGTGCCCAGCTCCGCGCAGGAATCGGCGAATTTCAGCAACAGATCGCGGCCGATCTCGGTGTGCGCCATCTCGCGGCCGCGGAAGCGAACGGTGACCTTCACGCGATTGCCCTCAGACAGAAACTTCTGCGCATTCTTGAGCTTCACGTTGAAATCGCCCACATCGATGCCGGGAGACATACGGATCTCCTTGATTTCGACCACGTGCTGGTTCTTGCGGGCTTCGCGCTCGCGCTTGGTCTGCTCGAACTTGAATTTGCCGTAGTCCATGAGCTTGCAGACGGGAGGTGTGGTGTTGGGAGAAATCTTGACCAGATCGAGATCCCGGTCCGCCGCCAGCTGCAGCGCTTCGTGAGCGGACATGATGCCCAACTGCTCGCCGGTCTCGGAGATCAGGCGGATCTCTTTGTCGCGAATGTCTTCATTTAACTGATGGCCTGTGTTACTGATGGGAAAGCACCTCCAAACAAACAAAAATGCGGCTGCCTTGTAGGGCACCCGCAACCATGCAGACAAACGCCGAAAAACCGGCGGAGTTTGCGCTGTTGACCTTTTTGCCTTGGGCAGAAGGTGAGGAAGGGGTACCCGACCTACTTTGTTGTACTGGAATAGTATACCGTCTCTCTTCCCGCTTGTCAAGGGGAAGTTTCCGCTTTCTCTTGCCTTTTTGAAGAAAAACACTTATAATGAGGCGATAAAACCGAGAAAGCAGGGATCCTTATGCTGCTTGCCGTTGACATCGGCAATACCAATATCGTACTGGGCGGCCTGGAGGGGGACGACATCCGCTTTGTGGCCCGCATGGCCACTGACAGACAGAAGACCGAGGATCAGTATGCTGCCGAGCTGGGCAGCGTACTGCACCTTTACTGCCCGCAGCCGGAGAAGATGGAAGGCGCGGTCATCTCCAGCGTAGTGCCCCAGGCGCTGGGTGCCGTCCGGGGGGCGGTACACCGCATTACGGGGAAAAAGCCTCTGGTGGTGGGTCCAGGGGTGAAGACCGGCCTGAACATCGCCATTGAGGACCCGTCCTCCATCGGTGCCGACCTCATCGTCTGCGCCGTGGCCGCGCTGGCGGAGTACCGCAGGGACAGACCGCTGGTGGTGGTGGATATGGGCACCGCCACCACCTTCACCGTGGTGAGCGAAAAGGGGACCTTTTTGGGCGGCAGCATTTGCCCGGGATTGGTGGCGTCCTTAAATGCATTGTCCACCGGCGCGTCCGCCCTACCGGAGGTTAGTCTGGAGGGAAAATTGAAGCTCATCGGCCGCAGCACCACCGAATGTATGCGTTCTGGCGCACTGTACGGCCATGCCGCTATGGTGGACGGCGTGGTGCAGCGCATGGAGGAGGAGTTGGGCCGCCCGGTCATCGTGGTGGCTACCGGCGGGGTGGCCCGGTTCGTGGTACCCCTCTGCAAACGGGAGATCATCTATGACGAGCAGCTGCTGTTGAAAGGCTGCGGCCTCATTTACCGCAAAAATCAGCCCCAGCGCTGAAAGCAAAACCGAAAAGTGCCCCGAAGCTTCGGCTTCGGGGCGCTTACTTTTCAGGTAAGGCAGAGCACCAGCAGGAAAATGCACAGCGCCACACCGCCGAAAAAGGGAAGGGCGGACATCATCATGGAGGTGTCCCCCTCCGGGGCGAAATGGCGGGGGTCCTCAATGTCATAGCAGAGGGGCATCACGTCGCCCTCTTTGTACTGCTCCTTGCGGGTGGTGGTGACGCCGTAGGGCAGGCGGTACTCCGTGCCGTCCACTTCGAAAAGGAACACCGGCTGATAATTGTGGTTGCGGCTTTTGGCGTATGGGCTGTCGAAATGCTGCACCTCGACGATCACGCCGTTCACCCGGCCCTCGTACTTTTTGGCCCGCAGGGCGCAGTGCACGGAGTGGACGCCCGCGATGAGAAACAGCACCAGCAGCACGGTGAGAATGATGATGGGAATAATGGGCAAGGGGATATCAGCTCCTTTCCGCACATAGCAGATGGGACAGAACGGACAGCAGCCCGTCCACATCCTCTGGCCGGGTGGCAAAGCAGGTGACGAAGCGCACCACCGTGTACCCGGCGTCCGCCTTGCCCCAGGTCTCAAAAGCGACCTGCTCCTTCAGGGCGGGAAGCCAGCTGTCTGGTACGATGGGGAAGATCTGGTTGGTGTCCGACTTGTTCAGCAGGGGAATGCCTAATTCCAGCAGGCCGTCCTGCAGGCGAACCGCCTGCGTGTTGGCGTGCTCTGCAAGCCGCCAGTAAAGCCCATCCCGGAACAGCGCCTCGAACTGCGCCCCCAGCAGAAAGCCCTTGGCCAGCACGGCACCCCGCTGCTTTTTCAGGCGGAAGAAATCCTTCTGCACGCCCTTGTCACACAGCACCAGCGCTTCGCCGAACAAAGCGCCGTTTTTGGTGCCGCCGATGGTGAAGGCATCGCACAGGGAGGCAATGTCGGGCAGGGTCATCCCGCTGCAGGCGGGGGAGGTAAGGGCCGCCCCCAATCGCGCGCCGTCCATAAACAATTTCAGCCCGTTCTCCCGGCAGAACCAGCTCAGGGAGGTAAGCTCCGTCTTGGTGTAAACGGTTCCCGTTTCCGTGGCCTGGGAGATGTAGACCAGCGCTGGCTTCACCAGATGAAGATCCTGATGTTCGGTCACCACCGGCTCCAGCAAAGCGGGGGTCAATTTGCCGTCCGGGCCGGTCTGCACCGGCAGGATCTTATTGCCGCCGGCCTCCACCGCACCCACCTCATGGCCGTTGATGTGCCCTGTCACCGGGGAGATGACGCCCTCCCACGGGCGCAGAAAGGCGGAGACCGCCAGCGCGTTGGTTTGGGTGCCGCCCATGCAGAATTCCACCGCTGCGCGGGGCGCGCGGCAGAGGGTGCGGATCATCTCCGCGGCGTGGGCGCAGAGCTCGTCCTGTCCATAGCCGGGATAGGGCGTGTCCGCGCAGCTGCAGAGGGCGTCCAGGATCTCACGGGGCGCGCCGTAGGAATAGTCGTTTCGAAACTGGTACATGTGCCGCTCCTTTACCGATTAAGCCTTGAAGCTGTCCTTCAGACTGACGGAACGGTTGAAGACCAGCTTGCCTGGCGCGCTGTCCTTATTGTCGGGGCAGAAATAGCCCAGACGCATGAACTGATAGGACTCCGGCGCCTTGGCGGATGCCAGGGCGGCCTCCAGCTTGCAGCCGGTCAGCACTTCCAGAGAACCAGGGTTCAGGCATTCCAGAAAGTTCTTGTCGCCGCCGTCGGGGTCGGGGTCGGAGAACAGATTGTCGTAAAGCCGCACCTCGGCGTCCACGGCGGTGGCGGCATCCACCCAGTGGATGGTGGCACCCTTGATTTTGCGGCCGTCAGCAGGGTCGCCGCCGCGGCTTTCGGGGTCATACTCGGCGCAGATCTCGGTCACATTTCCGTTTTCATCGGTCTCATAGCCTACGCAGCGGATGACATAAGCCCCCTTCAGACGGCACTCGGGGCCGTTGGGGTACAGGCGCTTATACTTGGGCATCGGCTCCGGCAGGAAGTCATCTGCCTCCACATACAGCTCCCGGGAGAAGGTCACCGTGCGCACCCCGTCCTCCGGGCGGTTGGGGTTATTTTCGATCTCAAAGGTCTCGTGCCGGTCCGCGGGGTAGTTGGAGAGGACCAGCTTCACCGGATGCAGCACTGCCATGCGCCGCTGGGCGGATTCATTCAGATCCTCCCGCAGGCAGTGCTCCAAAAAGCCGAATTCCACCGTGGAGGCCGCCTTGCTCACACCGTTGCGCTCGGAGAAATTGCGGATGGCGCGGGGGGTGTACCCTCTCCGCCGCAGGCCGCACAGGGTGGGCATCCGCGGGTCGTCCCAGCCGGACACCTTGCCCTCCTCCACCAGCTGGCGCAGCTTGCGTTTGCTCATGACGGTGTAGTTGATGCCCAGCCGGGCAAATTCGATCTGCCGGGGATGAGAGGGGACCGAGCAGTGGTTGATCACCCACTCATAAAGGGGACGGTGATCCTCAAATTCCAGAGAGCAGAGGGAGTGGGTGATGCCCTCGATGGCATCCTCCAGCGGGTGGGCGAAGTCGTACATGGGATAGATGCACCACTTGTCCCCCTGACGGTGATGCTTCATGTGGTTGATGCGGTAGATCACCGGGTCGCGCATGTTGAAGTTGCCGCTTTCCAGGTCGATCTTGGCCCGCAGGGTGTACTTCCCGTCGGAGAATTCACCGTTTCTCATGCGCTGGAAGAGGTCAAGGGACTCCTCAATGGGCCGGTCGCGCCAGGGGGAGCGGGCGGGCACGCCCACATCACCGCGGTATTCCTTAAATTCCTCCGGCGTCAGTTCGCACACGTAGGCAAGGCCCTTTTTGATGAGCTCCACGGCATAGCCGTACATCTGCTCGAAATAGTCCGAAGCGAAGAAGAATCGGTCGCCCCAGTCATAGCCCAGCCAGTGGATGTCCTCCTGAATGGCCTCCACGTACTCCACATCTTCCTTGGTGGGGTTGGTGTCGTCCATACGCAGATTGCACAGACCGTGGTACTTTTCGGCGGTCCCGAAGTCTACGAAAATGGCCTTGGCGTGGCCGATGTGCAGATAGCCATTGGGCTCGGGCGGAAAACGGGTGTGGACGGTCATGCCTTCATATTGCCCGCCCTGCGCAATATCCTGGTCGATAAAATTGTGGATAAAGTTCTGGGGCATGGAAGAAGCGATCTCCTCTTCCGGCAGTTTTTTCTCATCGGTCATGGTGTTCACTCCCTTTAGTACTTACGCTTAAAGCGTACCCTACATTATATAATAGCCTGTGCGCCGTTGCAACGACTATCAGCAAAAAAATGCGGATTTTCTTCCCCTGTCCCGGCGAAAGGCCCATGGGGGCGGAAACTTTTCCGCCCCCATGGGCCTAATTTTTTTCAGGAAGAACACAAAGCGTGCCGTTCTGAAGGGTAAGGCACGCCGTCATGCCCTTTTTCAGTGCACCGGACAACAACAGGTCGGCAAGGGGGTCCTCCGCCCATTTCCGCAGGGCGCGGCGCAGGGGCCGCGCCCCCAGATCGGGGTCGAACCCCAGCCGGATCAGCTCCCGGACGGCATCTTCCTCCGCTGATAAATGCACCCCCAGCGCTTCCAGCTTCTGCCTTAACCCGGCGAGCATCAACTCCGCGATCTGCCCGGTCTCCGCCCGTGTGAGGGCGCGGAACACCACCTGTTCGTCCACCCGGTTCAGAAATTCCGGCCGGAAGGTCTTTTTCAAATCGGCGGACACCAGCGCGGCCGCAGTTTTTCCGTCCCGAACGCCGTCTGCATCCCGGCCGCCGTCGGTAAAGCCCAGCGACACCCGCCGTGTCAGGTGCCGTGCGCCGACGTTGCTGGTCATAACGATCACCGCGCTGCGGAAGTCAGCCTTCCGCCCCTGAGCATCGGTCACCGCGCCGTCCTCCATGATTTGCAGCAGCACGTTCCACACGTCCTCGTGGGCCTTTTCGATCTCGTCGAACAGCACCACGCTGTAGGGCTTCCGCCGGATCTTTTCCGTCAGAAGACCGCCCTCCTCATAGCCCGCGTATCCCGGCGGCGCGCCCAGCAGGCGGGAGACAGTGTGCTTTTCCATATATTCCGACATGTCGAAACGGATGAGACTTTCCTCGCTGCCGAACAGCGCCTCCGCCAGGGCGCGGCACAGCTCCGTTTTGCCCACTCCTGTCGGCCCGAGGAAGAGAAAGGTGCCCACGGGGCGCTTTGAGTCCCCCAGTCCCACCCGGCTGCGGCGAATGGCGGCGGATACGGCGTGTACCGCCTCTTCCTGCCCAATCACCCGCCGGTGCAGGGTCTCTTCCAGCGCGGTGAGCTTCCGGCTTTCCTCTTCCGACAGCGCTTCGGCGGGGATACCCGTCCAGGCGGACACCACCGCAGCCACGTCCTCCCGGGTGACCGTTCTGCGGCGGCAGGTCTCCCGAAATTGCCGCTGTGCTTCTTCGTATTGAAGACGGAAGCTCTCCTCCGCGTCCCGCAGGCGGGCGGCTTTTTCAAAATCCTGGGCGCGGATGGCCCTGTCCTTTTCTGTACCTGCCTTTCGCCGCCGCTCTATCAGCTCATGCAGCTCTTCCGGCGGGGCGGGCTGACCGGTGTGCACCCGGGCAGCGGCTTCGTCCATGAGGTCAATGGCCTTGTCGGGGAGGAACCGCTCCGGCAGGTACCGGCAGGAGAGGTCCACCGCAGCCTCCATGGCGTCCTCCCCGATGTGCAGATGGTGATGACTTTCATACCGTTCCTTCAATCCCCGGAGAATGGCAAGGGCGGTTTTCCGGTCCGGCTCTTTCACCAGCACCGGCTGGAACCGCCGCTCCAGCGCCGCGTCCTTTTCGATGTGCCGGCGGTATTCGGCAAGAGTGGTGGCACCGATGACCTGCAGCTCTCCCCGGCCCAGGGCGGGCTTTAGAATGTTGGCGGCGTCGATGGCCCCTTCGGCGCTGCCCGCGCCCATGATGGTGTGCAGCTCGTCCAGCATCAGGATGACGTTGCCTGCCTTTTTTACCTCCAGCAGCAGCTTCTTCACCCGCTCTTCAAATTCTCCGCGGTACTTGGTGCCCGCCACCATGGCGGTGAGGTCAAGGGCAAACAGCCGCTTGCCCTTCAGCCCTTCGGGCACCGTGCCTTCCGCCATACGCAGGGCCAACGCCTCCGCCACAGCGGTCTTGCCCACCCCCGGCTCGCCAATGAGGGCAGGGTTGTTCTTCGTTCGACGGGAGAGGATGCATATCACGTGCTCCAGCTCCGCCTCCCGGCCGATCACCGGGTCCAGCAGTCCGTTGCCTGCCTGCCGGGTCAGGTCCCGGGCGAACTGCTCCAGCAGACGCCCCACGGGGGCGGCCTGCTCCTTCAAAGGCGGCTCCTTTTCCCGGGGCCAGGCGCTACGGGGAAGGGGAACGCCCGCGGCGTTCAAAGTCTCCCGCAGCAGGGATGCCGGGTCGACACCCAAATCGGAGGCAAGCCGGGCGGCCGCACCGTCTTCCTCACGCAGAAGGCCCAGCAGCAGATGGGTTTCGTCTACGCTGTCCCGTCCGAAGTCGTCGGCCGCCGCCGCGGCCAGCTCCACCGCCCGGCGGCAGCAGGGAGTCAGGCCCTGAGAGGGGCCGTGCCCTGGGGTGCCTACCCCCACCAGCTCTGCAACCGCCCGGCGGATCTTTTCCGATCCAAGACCGGCAATACGGAGAATGCGCCCGGCCGCCCCGTCATCGGAAAGCCCCAGCAGCAGGTGCTCTGTCCCCACGTATCCGTGCCCCAGGCGGGCGGAATGCTCCTGCGCACGCAGCAGGGCCGCCTGTGCGCCGGGGGTGAATTTCGTTCTGTGCATGCCCTTGTCCCTCCCGTGGAATTTGCTGGAGCTATTCTCCCCAAAGAAAGGCATGCCTAACCGGAAAAAGGAGAAAAATCCCGGGGAAACGAGCGAAATTTTGGATTGCAATTTCAAAAAAACATGCTAAAATGTGGGTATGTATGAATGGAGGTGTACCCAAATGTTTACCATCAATTCCAACTGTGTCAGCTGCGGTCTGTGTGCCGCCAACTGCCCCGTGGATGCCATCACTCAGGGCGACGAGCATTATATCATCAATCAGGATACCTGCGTTCAGTGCGGTTCCTGCCAGATGAACTGCCCCGCCGACGCGGTTGACCGTGAGGGCTGATTTCCCATTCCGCAATGAGAAATCAAAGGGCGCGCTGCATTTGCAGTGCGCCCTTTTCCGTTTCAAAAAGAGGCCATGCCGTAAAAAACGGCATGGCCTCTTTTTTATTTTCCGTTTAGTCGCCGTAGCCGTCCGGATGAGTGGAGTGCCACTTCCAGGCGGAGGCGATCACGTCCTCCACATCGGTGTGCTTGGGCTGCCAGCCTAGAATTTCCATGGCCCGCTTGCTGGATGCGATCAGCACGGCGGGGTCGCCAGCACGGCGCCCCTCTTCGATGACGGGGATGGGATGCCCGGTCACCTTCCGGGCGGCCTCGATGATCTGCCGGTTGGAGAAGCCCTTGCCGTTGCCCAGATTGAAGGCGGTGGATGGGTTGCCCTTTTTCAGATACTCCAGCGCCAGCAGGTGGGCGTCAATGAGGTCCTCCACGTGGATGTAGTCGCGCACACAGGTGCCGTCCTCCGTGGGATAGTCGGTGCCGAACAGCTTCAGCTGGTTCCGCTTGCCCTGCGCCACCTGAAGGATGACGGGGATCAGATGGGTCTCCGGCCGGTGATCCTCACCGATGGAGCCATCATGCCACGCGCCCGCCACGTTGAAATACCGCAGGGCACAGTATTTCAGCCCATGGGCCGTGTCGTTCCATTTCAGCATTTTTTCGATGATGAGCTTGCTCTCGCCGTAGGGGTTGGTGGGCACCTGAGGATCAAAGTCCTCAATGGGCACCTGCTTCGGCTCGCCGAAGGTGGCCGCCGTGGAGGAGAACACCAGGTAGGGCGTTTTGAATTCCAGCATGACATCGATGAGGTTCAGGGCACCACCCACATTGTTGCCGAAGTACTTTTCCGGCACCTGCATGCTTTCACCCACCAGAGAGTAAGCGGCGAAGTGGATGACCGCTTCCACCTGTTCCTTTTGGAACACGCTGCGCACGAATCCCTTATCCAGCAGGTTGCCCTGATAAAGCCGCCCGCCTTTCAGGGATGCGGGATGGCCGCCGCAGTCGATCACCGCAACGTCATAGCCTTTTTCCAGCAGGGAAGCCACACAGTGGCTTCCGATATAACCGGCGCCGCCGGTCACCAAAATAGACATGAGTCAAGCCTCCGTTTCCACTGTTTTTCGTTTTGCCCAGTATAACATGGCGGGGGAAAAGGTGCAATGGGAATCATGAAACACCTTGAAATGAATAATATTCATATTATGAATTGAATAATGAATATAAATAGAGAAAATACCCAAATACTGCGGGATTAAACAGAATATTTATTCTAATTGCCCATTGAAACTGACGGAAAGAAGTGTTACACTGTCTCCAACATAAAAAACGGAGGTCGAAACGCCATGTCCGACATTAAGAAAGTAGTGCTCGCCTATTCCGGCGGGCTGGATACCTCGGTGATTATCCCCTGGCTGAAGGAACATTATAATAACTGCGAAGTCATCGCCGTCTCCGCTGATGTGGGGCAGGGCAGTGAACTGGACGGCCTGGAGGAGAAGGCCATCAAGACCGGCGCCTCCAAGCTGTACATCGAAGATCTGACCGACGAGTTTGTGGACGAGTATATTTTCCCCTCTCTGAAGGCAGGGGCCAAGTACGAAAACTATCTGCTGGGCACCTCCTTTGCCCGGCCCATCATCGCCAAGCGCATCGTAGAGATCGCCAAGAAAGAGGGCGCGGACGCAATCGCCCACGGCTGCACCGGCAAAGGCAACGATCAGGTGCGGTTCGAGCTGGCCATCAAGGCCTTCGCCCCGGAGATGAAGGTCATCGCTCCCTGGCGGACTTGGGAGCTGGACAGCCGGGAGAAGGAGATCGAGTATGCCGAGCAGCATAACATCCCCCTGAAGATCAACCGGGAGACCAACTATTCCAAGGACAAGAACCTCTGGCACCTCAGTCACGAGGGCCTTGATCTGGAGGATCCCGCCAACGAGCCGCAGTACGAGACCCCCGGCTTCTTGGAGATGAGCGTCTCTCCGTTGGATGCACCCGACGCCCCCACCTATGTCACCATCGACTTTGAGGAAGGCATCCCCGTGGCGGTGGACGGGAAGAAGATGAAGGGCAGCGACGTGATCCGCACCCTGAACGAGCTGGGCGGAAAAAACGGCATCGGCCTTCTGGACATTGTGGAGAATCGGCTGGTGGGCATGAAGTGCCGCGGCGTGTACGAGACCCCCGGCGGCACCATCCTATATAAAGCACACGAAATTCTGGAGACTCTGTGCCTGGACAAGATGACTGCCCACAAGAAGGAGGAGCTTTCCATCACCTTCGGCGAGCTGGTGTACAACGGCCAGTGGTTCACCCCCCTGCGGGAGGCTCTGTCCGCCTTCGTGGATGTTACCCAGAAGACCGTTACCGGTCAGGTGAAGCTGAAGCTCTATAAGGGCAACATCATCAACGCCGGCGTCACCTCTCCGTACAGTCTTTACTCGGAAGATATTGCAACTTTCGGCGAAAGCGATTACAATCAGATGGACTCCCAGGGCTTCATCAATCTCTTCGGCCTTCCCATTCAGGTGCAGGCCCTGATGAAGCAGGGAAAATTGAAAAAGTAAGCCTGCGGATCTCCGCAGCCGCTTTTGAAGGAACGGGCAGGAGGGCAGAAAAACGCCCTTCCGCCGTCCTTCTATGTTTAAGGGGGAGAAACTATGAAGCTCTGGGCAGGCCGCTTTCAGAAAGAGACCGACACGCTGGTAAACGACTTCAACTCATCCATCGGGTTCGACGCCCGCATGTACGAAGAGGATATCCGCTGCTCCATGGCCCATGCCGCCATGCTGGGCAAGCAGGGCATCATCGAGGAGCACGAGGCGGAAAAGATCATCGAGGGACTTCAGGCCATTCTGGCGGACATCGAGGCCGGGCAGGTGGAATTCTCCCCGGAGAACGAAGATATTCACATGAATATCGAGACCATGCTCACCCAGCGCATCGGGGACACCGGAAAGCGGCTGCACACCGCCCGCAGCCGGAACGATCAGGTGGCCACCGATTTCCGCCTTTATGTGAAAGAGCAGATCCCCATCATCATCGGGCAGGTACTTTCCCTCGAAAAGGTGCTGGTGAAAAAGGCGGAGGAGCATAAGCTCACCGTTATGCCGGGCTATACCCACCTGCAGCGGGCGCAGCCCACCACTTTCGGTCATGTGCTCATGGCCTATGCCAACATGTTCCGCCGGGATGTCACCCGGATGGAGGACTGCCTGGAGCGCATGGACGAGTGCCCCCTGGGCGCCGGAGCGCTGGCTACCTCTACCTATCCAGTGGACCGGTTTGAGACCGCACACCTTCTGGGCTTTGCAAAGCCGTCGGACAACTCTATGGACGCGGTGTCCGACCGAGACTTCGCGTTGGAGTTCCTCTCCGCCTGCTCCATCCTCATGATGCACTTAAGCCGCTTTGCGGAGGAGATCATCCTTTGGTGCAGCTGGGAATTCCAGTTCGTGGAGTTGGACGACGCCTATTCCACCGGCTCTTCCATCATGCCCCAGAAAAAGAACCCCGATGTGGCCGAGCTGGTCCGCGGTAAGACCGGTCGGGTGTACGGCAGCCTGATCACCCTGCTCACGGTCATGAAGGGCCTGCCCCTTGCCTATAACAAGGATATGCAGGAGGATAAGGAGCCGGTCTTTGACGCAGTGGACACGGTGGAACTCTGCCTTCCCGTGTTTGCTGCCATGGTGGACACCCTGACGGTGAAGCCCAAGAATATGGCCCGGGCAGCTTCCGGCGGCTTTATCAATGCCACCGACTGTGCCGATTATCTGGTGAAGAAGGGGATGCCCTTCCGGGAGGCATACATGGTGGTAGGCCGGCTGGTGCATATGTGCCTGAAGACCGGCGAAAGTCTGGACACCCTCACCCTCCGCGATTTCCGCGCCATCTCTGGTCTCTTCGACGAGGACGTTTATCAGGCACTGGAGCTGAAGACCTGCGTCGGCGGCCGGAAGGTTTACGGCGGCCCCGCACCGGAAGCGGTGCAGGAGCAGATCGACCATATCAAGGCATTTGTAGAGGAGCGTGAGGGGAAATGAGCAAGCCGAAGGTATTCATCGACGGAAAGGAAGGCACCACAGGCCTTCAGATCTACGACCGCCTGTCTGGCCGGGACGATATCGAGCTGCTGCTCATCGACGAGGCAAAGCGCAAGGACACGGAAGAGCGGAAAAAGTTCTTAAACGCCGCCGATCTGGTGTTCCTCTGCCTGCCGGACGCCGCCGCGAAAGAGGCAGTAGAGTTGGTAGAGAACCCCCATACCCGCATCGTTGACGCCTCCACCGCGCATCGCACTGCTCCCGGCTGGGTGTACGGCTTTCCGGAACTGACCGGCCAGCGCCAGCGCATCAAGCAGGCCCAGCGGGTGGCCAATCCCGGCTGTCACGCCACGGGATTTCTTGCTTCCACAGCCCCGCTGGTGCAGTTGGGAGTGGTTCCGGCGGATTACCCCATGGCATGTTATTCTCTCACAGGGTATTCCGGCGGCGGGAAGAAGATGATCGCCGAATACGAAAATCCGGAGCGCGACGGTGCGCTGGACGCCCCCAACATTTACGGCCTTACTCTAAAGCATAAGCACCTGCCGGAGATGAAGACCGTCGCTGGGCTGAAGTACGAGCCGGTGTTTTCGCCCATTTTGGGTGACATCTATAAAGGAATGGCCACTACCATTTTGTTGCAGAACCGCCTGCTGCGGGGCTGTCCGGATGCGCAGTCCGTCTGCGAGGTGCTTGCCGGTTACTATGACGGCAGCGCCCTGATCTCTGTGGCCCCCTTCGGCTCCATTGGCCCCCGCATTTCTACTTCCGCCCAGGCGGGGAAGGACACCCTGCTGCTCTGCGTTAACGGGAACGAGGATGAGACCATGGTCACCGCCCTTTTCGACAATCTGGGCAAAGGCGCGTCCGGCGCGGCAGTCCAGAACATGAACCTGATGCTTGGATTCGAGGAGACTGCGGGACTGAGTCTGGATTGACGAGACTGCGGGGTTGAATCTTCCTGCAAAGGAAAGCGTTTGACGGCGGCGGCCCGCAGCGGTATAATCGCTCTGTATAACGGAACGCCCGGGAACACCGCCCGGGTATAAGGAGTGCTGAATATGAAAATCATCACCGGCGGCGTTACTGCGCCGAAGGGATTTCTGGCCGGCGGCATCCGCTGCGGCGTGAAGAAAGGGAAGGGGGACGGGAACCAGCCTGTGGTCTCTTCCATGAAGGACTACCTTTCCGGCAAGAAGGATCTGGCCATGATCCTCTCCCAGAGGGAGTGCACCACCGCCGCCACCTACACCCTCAACCGGGTGAAGGCCGCCCCGGTCTATGTGACCATGGACCATCTGGAGGACGGTACCTGCTGGGGCGTTATCGCCAATTCCGGCAACGCCAACGCCTGTGCCCCGGAAAGCCATGAGAACGCCGAGCGGATGTGTGCTGCCGCTGCTGCCGCCACGGGCAAAAAACCCACGGATTTCGCCGTAGCCTCTACCGGCGTTATCGGTCAGCGGCTGAACATCGAGGCCATTGAGGCCGGTATCCCCGTTCTCGTCGGCGAGTTGACCGCTGACGGTTCCGATTCCGCCGCCAACGCCATCATGACCACCGATACGGTGAAGAAAGAGATCGCCGTCACCACTCAGATCGGCGGGAAGAACGTCACCATCGGCGCGATCGCCAAGGGAAGCGGCATGATTCACCCAAACATGGGCACCATGCTCTGCTTCATTACCACCGACTGCGCCATTACCCATGAAATGCTGCAGGATGCCCTGCATGACATCGTACCCCGTACCTTCAACCGCGTCACCGTGGACGGTGACACCTCTACCAACGACATGTGCGTGGTGCTGGCAAACGGTGCGGCGGGAAACCCTCTCATCGAGTGGAAGGATGACAGTTACACCCTGTTCCATCAGGCTCTCTCCCATGTCTGCACCTATCTGGCCCGCGCCATCGCGGGCGACGGGGAGGGCGCGGGCCGTCTGGTCACCTGCCGCATCCACGGCGCCCGCAGCGAAGAGACCGCAGAGCGCCTTGCCAAGGCGGTGGTAGGCTCCTCTCTGGTGAAGGCCGCCATGTTCGGCTCCGACGCAAACTGGGGCCGCGTCCTGTGCGCCATGGGCTATTCCAAGGCCCCCTTCCGTCCCGAGTATGTGGACGTGAAGTTCTGCTCCGATCTGGGGGAGATCCTGGTCTGCAAAGCGGGCGAGGGCGTGGATTTTGACGAGGAAAAGGCAACCGCCATCCTCTCCCGGGACGAGGTCATTATCGATGTGAATGTCAACGAGGGCGACTCTGACGCCGAGTGCTGGGGCTGCGACCTCACCTATGACTATGTCAAGATCAACGGAGATTACCGTACCTGATAAAATCGGCGGGCTTTCTTTTGGCCCGGCAGGAGGAACGTAACATGCAGAATCAGGATCTGCACAGCAGCCGCGCCGCCGTTCTGGCGGAGGCGCTGCCTTATATTCAGCGCTTCAGCGGCAAGACCGTCGTGGTGAAATACGGCGGAAACGCCATGATCTCCGATGAGCTGCGCAATGCTGTCCTTTCTGACATCGTGCTGCTCCATTTGGTGGGGATCCAGGTGGTGGTGGTACACGGCGGTGGGCCGGACATCAACGCCATGCTCCGCCGTATCGGGAAAGAGGCAAAGTTCGTGGACGGCCTGCGCTACACCGATCAGGAGACCATGGATGTGGTGCAGCAGGTGCTGTGCGGCAAGGTGAACAAGAATCTGGTGTCCTCTATCCAGCGTCGGGGCGCCCGGGCTGTGGGTCTGTGCGGACTGGACGGCGGCCTCTTTACCGCCCGGCAGAAAGATGGGAAGCACGGTCTGGTGGGCGAGATCACCGCCGTGGACCCCAAGGTGGTCACCGATTCGCTGGAAAACGGGTATATCCCCGTGGTGTCCACCGTGGCCGGCGGCGAGGACGAAAACCCCGTCTACAACATCAATGCCGACACCGCCGCCGCCAAGCTGGCCGTGGCCCTGAAGGCGGAAAAGCTCCTCCTGCTCACCGATGTCCGCGGGATCTTGAAGGACCCGAAGGACGACTCCACCCTCCTGCGGGAGGTGCCCCTTTACGCTGTCCCCGGTCTGGAGCAGGACGGCACCATCACCGGCGGCATGCTGCCCAAGGTGGACTGCTGCGTGGAGGCGGTGCGCTCCGGCGTGGGCAGCACCGTCATTCTGGACGGCCGTATCCCCCACGCCATCCTGATCGAACTTTTGTCCGATGAAGGCATCGGAACCATGTTGAAATGAGGCGGAATAATGGATTTTGAAACCTTACAGTCGCTGGACCGCGACTATATCATGCCCACCTATGGGCGCTTCCCCGTGGACATCGACCATGGCCATTCGGCCACTCTCTACAGCCTTGCGGGGAAAAAGTACATTGACTTCACCAGCGGCATCGGCGTGAATTCCATCGGTTACACCAACGAAAAGTGGATCCGCGCCGTCACCGAGCAGGCCGGGAAACTGGCCCATATCTCGAACCTCTTTTACTCTCAGCCCTGCGCAGAGCTTGCCCAGGCAATCTGTAAGCGCAGCGGCATGGCGGACGTGTTTTTCGCAAACTCCGGTGCAGAGGCAAACGAGGGCCTCATCAAGCTGGCCCGCAAGTACAGCTTTGATAAGTACGGAAAAGGACGCGGCACCGTCATCACCCTGAAAAACTCCTTCCACGGCCGCACCATGAATACCCTGACCGCCACCGGACAGGACGTGTTCCACAATTTCTTCTTCCCCTTCCCGGAAGGGTTCCGCTATGCCGAGCCAACGCTGGAGGGCGTGGAGGCCGTGGCGGGGCATGATGTCTGTGCCGTCATGCTGGAGCTGGTCCAGGGCGAAGGCGGCGTTCTGCCCATGGAGCAGGATTTTGTTGATGAACTGGCCGCCCTCTGCGCCGAGCGGGACTGGCTCCTGCTGGTGGACGAGGTGCAGACCGGCATCGGCCGCACCGGTACCTTCTTTGCCTATCAGCAGTACGGCATCCAGCCGGATGCCGTCTCCTTCGCCAAGGGCATCGGCGGCGGCCTGCCGCTGGGCGGCTTTTTGGCTTCGGAGAAGTGCCGCGGCGTCATGACCGCAGGCACCCACGGCAGCACCTTCGGCGGCAACCCCATCTGCTGCGCAGGCGGACTTGCCGTTATGGACATGCTGACCGACGACCTTCTGCATGAGGTGACGGAAAAGGGCGCGTATCTCCGCCGCTCCATTGAGGAGATGGACCTCCCCTGTCTGGGTGAGACCCGCGGCCTCGGCATGATGATCGGCGTGGACGTCAAGGGCGAGCAGACCAACAAGCAGCTGGCGTCCAAGCTCATTGAAAACGGCCTTTTGGTGCTCACCGCAGGCCCCGGCCTGCGGCTGCTGCCCCCGCTGGTCATCACCAAGGAAGAAATGGACGAGGGCCTTGCCATCATGAAGAAAACATTGGCATAATAACCGCGAACAATCGGAAACGGAGGAAACAACACCATGGAAAAAGACCTGTTGAAGCTGCTGGACCTCACCCCGGGGGACATCACCGCCATTCTGAACGAAGGCGACCAGATGAAGTTCAACCAGAAGCACAACTTGCTCCACGACCGGCTGAAGGGCAAGACCCTGGCCATGATATTCGAGAAGAATTCCACCCGAACCCGCGTGTCGTTCGAAGTGGGCATGTTCCAGCTGGGCGGCCATGCGCTGTTCCTCTCCGGAAAAGAGAGCCAGATCGGCCGCGGCGAGCCCATTGAAGACACCGCCCGGGTACTGGCCCGCTATTGTGATGGCATCATGATCCGCACCTACGCACAGAAAGAGGTAGAGGAGCTGGCGAAGTATTCCTCCGTCCCCGTGATCAACGGCCTGACTGACTTTGCCCATCCCTGCCAGGTGCTGGCCGACCTCATGACTATCCGGGAGCATAAGCGCCGCCTGGCCGGGCTGAAGCTGGCCTATGTGGGTGACGGCAACAACATGGCAAACTCCCTCATCGTGGGCGGCCTGAAGAGCGGCATGGCTGTGGCCACCGCCTGCCCCAAGGGGTACGAGCCCCACGCCGATGTTCTCGCCTTTGCAGAGGGGAAGGATTACACCCTGACCGATGACCCCGCCGCCGCGGTGAAGAACGCCGACGTGGTGATCACTGACGTCTGGGCCTCCATGGGGATGGAGGGCGAGACGGAAAAGCGCCGTCAGGCATTCAAGGGCTATCAGATCACCAACGAGCTGCTCAAACTGGCCGAGCCCGACGTCATGGTGCAGCACTGCCTGCCTGCCCACCGCGGGGAGGAGATCGCCGCCGATGTGTTCGAGGCTCACGCGAACGAAATTTTTGACGAGGCGGAAAACCGCCTCCATGTGCAGAAGGCTGTTATGGCGCTGCTGATGGGCAGAGAAAAGTAAGTGTTTTTCGTAAAAAGGATATGAATACCTGAAAAAATGCAGCAAGTGTTTATCACTTGCTGCATTTTTCAGCAGAATAACAAAAAATTTCATCGGGGGGGGGATAAAGTAAAATTATACAACATTTCGGTTGAAATTTTAGGTAAAGATGTTATAATAGTCGAAGAAACACGAGGCAACACCCCAAGTTTCAGAACAGAAAGGAAGAGAGCAATATGTTACGCAAACGGATCCTCCCCGCGCTCCTTGCGGTCTGTATGCTCATCGCCCTGCTGCCCTCCGCGGCCTTCGCTGTGGACGCCAGCTCGGCGGGCGACCTTCAGACTGCTTTGAAAGCAGGCGGGGAAATCACCCTTCAGGATAATGTAGTCGGCGATTTTACGGTGGAAACCGGGAAAACCGTCACGCTGAACTTGAATGGGCACAAGGTTACCAATCTATCTAACCATACCTTTACAGTGCCAGAGGGCGCGAGCCTGACCATCACCGGCAGCGGCACCGTGGACAATGAGAGCCATGGCAAAGCCGCAATTTATAACATGCCCGGCGGTACGGTCACTTTGAGCGGCGGCACATATACCCGCAGCAAGGAGACTGGAGCAAGCGCCACAGAAAGCGGCGGTAACTCTTTCTATACCCTGAAAAACTACGGCACCATGACCATCAACGAAGGCGTCACCGTAAACCAGGGCGCAGACGGGAACGGCAAGTTCTCCAGCCTGATTGCCAATGGCTGGTATGATGGTTCCAAGGCCGGCAAGGCCGGAACCGGCGAACCGGCTGTCGTTGGCGATGGTGCGAAGCTGACCATCAACGGCGGTACGTTCACAGGCGGCCTGAATACCATCAAAAACGATGACTACGGTACGTGCATCGTGAATAACGGCGAATTCGTAAACTATGCACAGCATGCCTTCTTTAACGCAAATGTTGCAAAGATTTATGGTGGTACCTTTATCAATGAGGGGACCCTTCCTGCCATTTACAGCTATGCACAGTGGAACTCTACCTATGGTAAGGGAACTCTTACCATCACTGGCGGAACATTTAAGAATAAGGGCACGAGCATTATCGGCACCAATAAGGCAAATACGGGCATCTCCATCACCGGCGGTACCTTCTCTTCCGATGTCTCTGCTTATATCCCGGCAGGCAAGGCACAGGGCGCGGACGGAACGGTTTCCAACCTCAGCCTTGAGAATGCCACCGCCAAGGTCGGCACGACCCCCTATAAGACCCTCGCAGAGGCCGTTGAAGGGGCCAAAGCGGGCGGCACCGTTGTCCTGCTGAAGGACACCAGCAACGAGAAAATCACAATTTCCAAGAACCTGACGCTTGATTTGGGCGGCAAGAAGCTGACTGGTGTTGATTTTACTAACAATAACAAGAAAAACGAACGCATTGCACTGACAGTAAACGCCGGGACCGTCACCGTGAAGAACGGTGAGATCGATGGCCGCGTCAACGCATATGATGCGGCAAAGCTGACCATTGATTCCGATGTGACGATTCAGAACAGCTATAATGGAACTGGTTATGACTGCTTCGGCATCGTTGTTTGGGGCGATGGGACTTTCGGGCAGGAAAGCTGCAAAACGCCGGTGCTCACCCTGAACGGCAAGGTGATGCTGAAGAACGGCGGTATTGCCATCTCCACCAATGGCACTGATAAGTCCAATGCGCTGATCACCATCAATAGCGGCGCTGTAGTCAGCACAACGGAAGACGGCGCGATTTACCTGCCTTCCGGCAAACTGGTGATGAACGGCGGTACGGTCTCCGGCCCCACCGGCATTCAGATCTGCGCAGGCAGCGCCAATATTACCACTGACTTCAAGCTGAATGGCGGCACTGTGACCGCTACTGGCACGGACCAGCGCACCGAAAAGGGTACCGGCGACGGACTGATCCCCGACGGCGCGGCGATCTCTGTTGTAAACCGCAGCTACCCCAACGGTGAGCCTACCATTACGATCAACAGCGGCACGTTCAGCGCGAAGGGCGACGCCATTCTGGCCTATACCTGGAGCAACGGCACTGCATCCAATTGGGAAGCTGCAAAAGGCCATGTGGAAGTTCGGGGCGGCACCTTCTCCTCTGACGTTTCCGACTATCTGGCCGCTGAGAAATACATCACTGCGGCCGACAAAGTGGGCTATTACACGGTGACCGATACCGAGCCCGATGCGGCGACGATCGTCGTGAAGCCTGACACGAAGGTAGAGGTAACCGTACCGGATAACGTAACTCTGGAAGATGCCGACAAGACGGCTGTGGAAAACAAGACCAACGTGGAAGGCGTTGCCGAGGCCGTTGAGAATGCAAAAGCCGACATCGCGAAGAAAGCCGGCGTCAGCCAGGACGACCTGAACGATCACACCAAGAAGATCGAAGTGGATGTAAAGGTCAATGTGAACGTTACGAGCGTCAAGAAAGAAAACGGCAAAGTGACGGAAATCGTCTTTACGGCGAGCCCCGTGGCCACGGTGACGGAAAACGGCGTGAAGAAGGCGGACAATCTTGACGTGAAGAATATGCTGGATGGCAGGGAGATCACCGTCACCCTGCCCGTGCCTGCCGGCATGGTCCCCAAGCAGATCAAGCACATTTTCTCCGACAACAGCGGCGAGGAGTACTTTCTCGCCTCCGGCAACGGCGGCAAGACCTTTACCTATGATAAGGAGACCCAATGCGTCACCTTCCGCATCACCCGCTTCAGCACCTTTGAGGTGTCCGCCGTGCAGACCTATACCC
>CAKUEI010000019.1 GCA_934646175.1 uncultured Oscillospiraceae bacterium | reverse complement strand
GGCGATGGCGCAGCCTACGCCGCCCCCCACCACGCAGACGCGGCGGGTGCCCTCTGGGATCTCGGTGGGGCGGCCCAGGGGGCCGACGAAATCCAGAATCTCGTCCCCCACGTTCTTTTCGCCCAGAAGACGCGTGGTGAAGCCGACCTTCTGGAAAATTACCGTGACGGTCCCGTTTACGCGGTCATAGTCCGCAATGGTCAGCGGAATACGCTCGCCGTATTCATCCACCCGGAGGATGATAAACTGCCCCGGCAGGGCCTTTTTGGCCACCTGGGGCGCGGAGACGGTGATCAGCGTCACCGCCTGATTCAGATCCCGCTTTTCCAAGATCTTTGCCATACCGTTATCACGCCTTTACACACAAAATGATAAGCTTTTTTCATCATACCCTTTCCGCGCTTAAAAATCAATGGCAGATTGCGGAGAACCCCGCGAATCGGATGGGAAATTCCGTCTCGGCTGTCAAGGAAAAAACTTTACAGCGGCAAGAAAGTGTGATATACTTTTCATAGCTTGTGTTTACAAAATGGGACAGAAAAAGATCGAATGTTTGAGGAGGAAAGGAAAATGGCGTTTGTAAACCCTTATCCACATGTGTTCTCCCCCCTGAAGGTGGGCAATCAGACTCTGAAAAACCGCATCGAATTTTCCCCGTTGGTCAGCAACATGGTCACTAAAGAAGGTGAGATCACCCAGGATTACATCAACTTTGTGGAGATGCAGGCCAAAAGCGGTGCCGCCCTCATCACCATCGGCGCGACGCCGGTGAACCGCGGTCTGGCCCGAGAGTATCACTCCGAAGTCAATGTGTGCGACGATGCCATGCTCAACGGCCTGCACCGCCTGACGGAAACGGCCCATATCTTCGGTGCCAAGCTGAGCGTGGAGCTGTTCCACTCCGGCCTGGGCGGAGACCCGGCCCTCTCCGGGGAGAAGTATGTCCTCGGCCCCTCCAATTTCCCTATTCCCAATCAGGCCCAGTATGTAAAGGTCATGGATCAGGAGGATATGGAGGCTGTCATTGCCGACTTTGTAGATGCGGCCAAGCGCTGCAAGGAGGCGGGCTTTGACTTCATCATGGTTCACGCCGCCCATGGCAACCTGCTGGCCCAGTTCCTGTCCCAGCGCACCAACCAGCGCAACGACATGTACGGCGGCAGCATGGAGAACCGCCGGCGCTTCCCCCTGATGGTGCTGAAGGCTGTGCGCGAGGCAGTGGGCCCCAAGATGGGTATCGAAATGCGCATTTCCGGCGACGAGATCGTGGAAGACGGTATGCGCATCGACGAGACCATCGAGTTCATCAAAAAGGCGCAGGAGTACATCGACCTGGTGCACGTTTCCGCCGGCCTGATCGTGGAGTACCGCGCCCAGTTCTACGTTATGCCCCCCTATTACCGTGAGAAGGGCTGCAACGTGAAGTACGCCCGCGCGGTGAAGCAGTGCCCCGACATCCATATCCCCGTCACCACCGTGGGCGGCATCGTTTCCTGCGACATGGCGGAGAAGATTCTGGAAGAGGGCAGCGCCGACATGTGCGCCATGGCCCGCGCCCTGCTGTGCGACCCCGATCTGCTGAATAAATCTTACCGCGGCCATGCAGAGGATGCCCGCCCCTGCCTGCGCTGCTGGGGCTGCGCCGACACCTTCGGCGCCTACACCCGCTGCGCCGTGAACCCCCAACTCTCCCGCAGCGAGAAGTACGCAACCGTCCATCCCGCCCCCGTGAAGAAAAAGGTGGTGGTCATCGGCGGCGGCGTGGCTGGCTGCATGGCCGCGAAGACGCTGGTGCAGCGCGGTCACGACGTGGTGCTCTTTGAAAAGAAAGACAAGGTGGGCGGCCTGCTGCACGACATCTCCAATCTCTCCTTCAAGGACGATCAGCGCCGCCACACCGAGTGGCTGGTGCGCACCACCATGAACTGCGGAGCCGACATCCGCCTGAATACCGAGGCCACGCCAGAGCTGGTCATGGCGGAGAACCCGGACGCCATCTTCGTCTGCACCGGCTCCACCGTGGCAAAGCCCCCGGTGCCCGGCATCAACAACAAGAACGTCTTCAACGTCATGGACGTGGACTCCGGCCGCACGCCGGTGAAGGGCAAGGTCGTGGTCTGCGGCGGCGGCGTGTCCGGCTGCGAGTGTGCGCTGCAGCTGGCCTATGACGGCAACGACGTCACCGTGGTGGATATGCTCCCCGCCGACCAGTTCGCCGGCGGCCTGAGTATGATCACCCGCACCATGCTCATGATGCTGCTGGAGGATAACGGCGTCAAGCTGCTGGGCGAGCGCATGGTGAACGAGATCAACGAAACCGGCGTGGTCGTGGGCGACAAGAACTGGCGCAAGACCTTGCTGGAGGCGGACTACGTGGTGGAGGCCTTCGGCATGAAGTCCACTAACGACTATGCCCGCCAGTATCAGGAGCTGATCCCCGATGTGTACATCGTGGGCGACGCGAATGAGGTCAAGAACATCAAAAAGGCGAACTTCGACGCCTATAATCTGGCCTGCAACGTGTAAAAGAAATGCAAAAGCCCCGGTGTTTTGGAAAAACGCCGGGGCTTTTTGTCATTTTGCGCGGCTTTCCCGGCGGGAAGGGGCGCTTTCTGTGCGCCTTGCGGCTATACAAACCGTGCCGCCCGGTGTACAATAGTCCGAAACTATTTTGCCGGAAAGAGGAGAGACCATGGGAGAAAAAATGGAGGGCGGCGTCCGCTTCGCGGGGGTCAGCCTGCTGACATTTGTCAAATGGGTGCTGCTGGCCCTGGTGGTGGGGCTGTTCGTGGGCGGCGTAGGCACCCTGTTTTCCTATGCGGTGCAGACGGCTACCGCCCTTCGGAACGGGCACCCGTGGCTTTTGTACCTGCTGCCGCTGGCGGGCCTTGCCATCGTGCTGCTGTACCGGGCCTGCCGTGTCCCCGCGCCCAAGGGGACCGATCTGGTCATCAGCGCCGTCCGCAGTCAGGAAAAGATCCCCTTCCGTATGGCGCCGCTGATCTTTCTCTCCACGACACTGACCCACCTGTGCGGCGGCTCCGCCGGGCGGGAAGGAGCCGCTCTTCAACTGGGCGGCAGCCTGGGCAACCTCACCGGTCGGGTGTTCCGCATCAAAGACGACCCCTCCCGCCATGTGCTCATCATGTGCGGCATGAGCGCCGCCTTCTCCGCCCTGTTCGGTACGCCGCTGGCCGCCACGGTTTTTGCCATGGAGTTGGTCAGCGTGGGGGTCATGTACTATATGGCGCTGGTGCCCTGCGCTGTGTCCGCCGTGGCGGCGGTGGGCCTTGCCCGCCTCTGTGGGGTGGAGGGGGAGCATTTCACTCCCAACGCGTTCCCCGCCCTTACCATTGCAAACGGCGTCCGCGCCGTCATTCTGGCGGCCCTGTGTGCCGCGGTCAGCGTGCTGCTGTGCTTCTGCCTTCACAAGGCGGGCAAGCTGTATCAGAAAGTTCTCCCCAATCCCTATCTCCGGGCTGCCGTGGGCGGCGGACTGGTCATTGCCCTCACCTTCCTCGTGGGGTCCCGGGCCTATCTGGGCGCGGGAATGGACGTCATCGCCGCGGCGGTGGAGGAGGGCAGCGCGGTGCCCTATGCCTTCCTGCTGAAGATCCTCTTTACCGCCGTCACCTTGGGCGCGGGCTTCAAGGGCGGCGAGATCGTTCCCACCTTCTACGTAGGAGCCACCTTCGGCTGCTGGATGGGGTCCCTTCTGGGCCTGCCCGCGGGTTTTTCCGCCGCGCTGGGCATGGCGGCGCTGTTCTGCGGCGTCACCAACTGCCCCATGACCACGCTGCTTCTGGCCTTTGAGCTGTTCTCCTTCCAGGACGCGGCCTTTTACCTGTTGGTGGTGGCGGTGAGCTACATGCTCTCCGGCTATTCCAGCCTGTACAGCAGTCAGCGGGTGGTGTACTCCAAGCTGCGGGCCACGCTGCTGGAGCGGGAGACGGAGAAAAAAACGTAAGAAATGGAAAAACGGGGTGGGGGAGCATTCCCGCACCCCGTTTTTTGTGGTAGAATGAGAAAAATATGCGGGGAGGTCGTTTCCATGGACGTAAAACAATGGGCGCTGGACATCGAGGATGAGGTCATCGCCTTTCGGCATGAGCTGCACCGCCGGGCGGAGCTGAGCTTTCATGAGGTGTGCACCACCGAGTTTCTGGCGGAGAAGCTGCAAGGCTGGTGCATTCCCTTCCGCAGGATGGAGCCCACCGGGCTGGTGGCCGACCTTGCGGGGACCAAAGGGGAGGGCCCCACGGTGGCCCTTCGCGCGGACATCGACGCCCTTCCTATTCAGGAGCCGGAGGGCCTTTCCTTCCGCAGCTGCACCGACGGCGTCATGCACGCCTGCGGCCATGACACCCACATGGCCATGCTGCTGGGTGCGGTGAAAATCCTCTGGACCCATCGGGATGCTTTTGCGGGCACCGTGCGCATCCTTTTCCAGCCGGGGGAAGAGACCGGATGCGGCGCGGGGAAAATGATCGAGCAGGGGGCCCTGGACGGGGTATCCTCCATCTTCGGCATCCACGCCGTTCCCATGGAGCCGGTGGGGCAGATCTCGGTTTCCTCCGGTCCCATTCAGGCCAGCAACGACAGCTTTACCATCGTGATCCATGGCCGGGCCAGTCACGGCGCGGCGCCGGAGCAGGGAGCGGACGCCACCGTGGCGGCCGCCGCCGTGGTGCTGGCCCTTCAGACCGTGGTCAGCCGCCGCCTGCCACCCCTTCAGCCTGTGGTGGTCACCGTGGGCAAGCTTACCTCCGGCGCGCAGTACAACATCGTCTCCGGCCGTGCCGTGCTGGAGGGCACCATGCGCTGCTTCTCCAAGGAAATTCGCGCCCAACTGCCCGACCTGCTGCGCTCGGTGGTGCAGGAGACCGCCGCGGCCTACGGCTGCACGGCGGAGCTTTCTCTGCAGGGCGGGTGCCAGGTGCTCTCCTGCGACGAGAAGCTTACCGCCCTTGCCCGGGAGGCGGCCCTTGCCGCCGCGCCAAGCCCCGAGCTGGTGGTGCCGCTTCAGATGAAAATGGTCAGCGAAGATTTCGCCGAGTACGCCGACCAGATCCCCGGCAGCTTTGTCACCGTGGGCGTGGGCGGAAATGTGCCCCTGCACAACGAAATGATGACGGCGGATGACGCTGCGCTGAAAACCGGCGCCGCCATGCATGTGGAGATGGCCCTTCGTATGCTGGCGCGGATTTGAGCCGCAATCCGGCTGATCGACAGGAGGAATTTTCCCCATGACGAGGGAAGAAATGAAAAAAAGCAGCACCCTGAAGGTGTTTGCCTCTTACTACAAGCCCCATCTGCCCATTTTTATTCTGGACATGGTGTGCGCCCTGTGCATTGCGCTCATCGACCTTACCTTCCCCTTTGTATCAAAGATCTCCATGCAGACCTATCTGCCCCAGCATCAGTACGGAGTCTTTTTCCTGGTGATGCTCATTCTGCTGCTTGCCTACGTGGTGAAGGCACTGCTGAACTTCGTGGTGACCTATTGGGGGCATATGCTGGGCGTCCGCATTGAGGCGGATATCCGCCGGGACCTTTTCGGTCATATGCAGGAGCTGTCCTTCCGCTTTTTTGACAAGAACCGCACCGGTCATCTCATGAGCCGGGTGACCACCGACCTTTTCGAGATCACCGAGCTTGCCCATCACGGGCCGGAGGACGTGTTCATCTCCGTGGTCACCCTGCTGGGGTCCTTCCTCATCATGCTCACCATGAGCTGGCCGCTGGCGCTGGCTTTGCTGGCTGTGGTACCCCTGTTTCTGCTGTTCACCGCCACCCAGCGCAAGCGCATGGGCCGCGCCTCGACAGAGGTGAAGGGGAAAATGGCTGCCATCAACGGCGAACTGGAATCCTCCATCTCCGGTATGCGCACCGCCAAGGCCTTTGCCAACGAAAAGCAGGAGATTGAAAAGTTTGAGCGGGCCAACAACCGCTTCCGCTCCTCCAAAAACGAGTACTATAAGTCCATGGGCGTGTACTTTTCCGGACTGGAATTCTTCTTCTCCTTCATGTATGTGCTGGTCATTACCTTCGGCGGGTATTTGATGATGAAGGGCAGCATCACCCTGGTGGAGGTCCTGACCTTCTCCCTGTACGTTTCCACCTTCCTTACCCCTATGCGCAAGCTCTCCAACTTCGTGGAGCAGTACACCCAGGGTATGGCGGGCTTCCACCGTTTTCTGGAGCTCATGCGGGTGGACCCGGACATTGTGGACGCACCGGATGCGGTGGAGCTTTCCGACCTCCGCGGGGACATTGACGTGCAGGATGTTACATTCCGCTACGAGCCGGATGGGGAAAACGTGCTGGAGCATGTCTCCCTGCACATTCGCCCCGGCGAGACGGTGGCGGTGGTAGGCCCCTCCGGCGGAGGAAAATCCACCCTCTGTCAGCTGATCCCCCGGTTTTATGACGTGACGGAGGGCGCCGTTTTGGTGGACGGGCATGATGTTCGCACCGTCAAGCAACGCTCCCTGCGGGAAAAGATCGGCATCGTGCAGCAGGACGTGTTCCTCTTCGCGGGCACCGTGCTGGACAACATCCGCTATGGCAAGCCGGACGCCACGGAGGAGGAACTGATGGAGGCCGCCCGCCGGGCCGAGATCTACGACGACGTGATGGCTATGCCGGACGGGTTCGACACCTACGTGGGCGAGCGGGGGGTCATGCTTTCCGGCGGGCAGAAGCAGCGCATTTCCATCGCCCGCATTTTTCTGAAAAATCCCCCCGTCCTCATTCTGGACGAGGCCACCTCCGCTCTGGACAGCGTCACCGAGGCCCACATCCAGCACGCCTTTGACCAGCTGGCTCAGGGCCGCACCACGCTGATCATCGCCCACCGGCTGTCCACCGTCCGCAATGCCGACCGCATCGTGGTCATCGACGGGAACGGCATCGCGGAAGAGGGGACCCACGAGGCGCTTTTGGCTCGCGGCGGGAAGTATGCTGACCTTTGGAACGCGCAGAAGGCGGTGGCCGATCATGAATAAGACCGAGCTTTTGAACCGCGCCGCCGGCGGGGACGGGGAGCTGCGCATCCTGCTGGCCCGGGTGCTGGATAAACTGGAATTGGCGCAGCAGCGCAATGTCCCCGCTCGGACGGATTTCCTCTCCCCGGCCCAGCGAGCGGCGGTGGAGGATTTGCTGAACGCCTGCGGCCATCCCCGGTGCCTCTTCAGCGGGGGATACGAGGGGGCGGAGCGCACGGTGTGCGCCTTCCTGCCCGACTGGCAGGAAGAAGAGGACTGGGACGAGGAAGAGCCCCTCGCCGCGATGCAATGCACCTTTCCCAAGGGCGCGGACCTCAGCCACCGGGACATGCTGGGTTCCCTCATGGGTCTGGGCATCACTCGGGAAAAGATCGGGGACATCCTGATGGGCGAAGGGCAGGCCCAGATCATTACCCTGCGGGACACCCTGCCCATTCTGCTCTCGCAGCTTTCCAAGGCGGGGCGCTATCCGCTCAAGTGCGGCGAGATCGCCCTTTCCACTCTGACGGTGAAGCCGCCGGAGGTGAAGATGATCCGGGACACCGTGGCCGCCCTGCGGCTGGACGCCGTGGCGGCCAGCGGCTTTTCCGTGGGCAGAGGCAAAGCGGCCTCCCTCATCCAGTCGGGCAAGCTGCAGCTAAACCACCGGGACTGCCTGAAGCCGGATAAGCTGGTGGAGGAGGGGGACGTGCTCTCCTGTCGGGGGCTGGGAAAGTGCGTGGTGAAAGAGGTCCTGGGCGAAAGCCGGAAGGGCCGCATGATGCTCCTGCTGGAGCGGTATCTCTAAAAAATGCAGAAAAGCGAGGAATCAGCTATGGACCCGAAAAAAGTGGCGCGCATCAACGCCCTGGCGAGAAAATCCAAGACCCCCGAGGGCCTTACCCCGGAGGAGAAGGAGGAGCAGGCCACCCTCCGGCGGGAGTATATCGAAGCCTATAAGCGGGACCTCAGAAGTCAGCTGGACAACATCGTCATTCAGGAGCCGGACGGCACCCGTCACCGCCTCCCCAAGAAGCCGAGATCCTGACGACCAGACATTTCAGCGCAGCGAAGCTTGCTCGAAACAGTGACTTTGTCGCTGTTTCGATAAAAACCCCCGCCGGAATCATCGATTCCGGCGGGGGTTTTTCAGGATAGAACAATATGCCAATAGAGAAAGATCAGCAGAACGATCTGGGCCGCCAGCAGCAGAGGAAAACCGACGCGGAAGTACCAGTGCTTTGTTTTGTGGTGGAAAAGGCGCATCCCCAATGTACCGCCCAGCGCGCCGAAGAGAACGGGGAGGAGGAACAGCGTCTTCTCCGGAATGCGCCACGCGCCGTGCCGCGCCTTCCGTTTGTCGATGCCCATGAGCAGGAAAGCCAGCACGTTGGAGATCAGGAGCCCATAACCCCACCACGGCATCAGCCGTCCTCCTCCTGCGAGGGAGGCAGCGGCGCATCGGAAGGCGCTTCCTCCGCAGGAGCGGGGGCACTTCCCTCAGGCTGGGAAGCGGGCTGCGGAACTTCCGCGGCAGGGGCTTCCTTGGCCTTTCCGCTGGCGGTGGTGACCCGAAAGCTGTCCTCCGCGGCCTCTGGGTCACGGCCCTCGATGATGGCCATCATTTCAGAGCCGGTGATGGTCTCTTTCACCAGCAGGTAATCGGCGATCTTGTCCAGCATGTCGCGGTTCGCGGTCAAAATCTGAATGGCGTCGGCGTGGCAGCGGTCGATAATGGCGCGCACTTCCTGATCCACGCCCGCCGCCGTATCCTGGGCGCAGGTGAGGCCCATCTGCCCGTCCAGGTACTGGTTCTGCACCGTGGCAAGGCCCATCATGCCGTACTTGTCGCTCATGCCGAACATGGTGACCATTTTCCGGGCAAGCTCGGTGGCACGCTCGATGTCGTTGGCCGCGCCGGAGGACTTGGAGTGGAATACCACCTCTTCGGCGCTGCGACCGGCCAGCAGGGTGCGGATCTCAGCCAGCAGATCCTCCTCCGTCATGAGGAATTTCTCCTCCTCAGGCAGGTGGAGGGTGTAGCCCAGCGCACCCTGAGTATGGGGCACGATGGTGATCTTGCTCACCGGCATGGCATTATGTTTCTGCTTGGAGGCCACCAGAGCATGTCCCACCTCGTGGTAGGCGATCATCTTTTTCTCGGTCTCGGTCAGGACGGTGCCCTTCTTTTCCGCACCGGCGATGACCATTTCAAAGGAGGCCAGCAGGTCCTCCTGATTCACCGCTCTCCGGCCGTGACGCACCGCCCGCAGGGCGGCCTCGTTCACCAAGTTTGCAAGGTCGGCGCCCACGCAGCCCGCCGTGGCCTGAGCGATCTTGTTGAGGTCCACGTCCTCACTCAGGCGGATGCCGCGGGTGTGGACCTGCAGGGTGGCCAGACGGCCGGCCAGGTTGGGCCGGTCCACGGTGATCCGGCGGTCGAACCGGCCGGGACGCAGCAGGGCCTTGTCCAGCACCTCCGGCCGGTTGGTGGCCGCCAGAACGATAACACCCTTGGTGGGGTCGAAGCCGTCCAGCTCAGCCAGCAGCTGGTTCAGGGTCTGCTCCCGCTCGTCATTGCCGCCCATGCGGTTATCGCGGGATTTGCCGATGGTGTCGATCTCGTCGATGAAAATGATGCACGGGGCCATTTTGCTGGCCTCTTTGAACAGGTCGCGGACACGGGACGCGCCCACGCCCACGAACATTTCCACAAAGTCGGAGCCGCTGATGGAAAAGAAGGGGACGTTGGCCTCGCCGGCCACGGCCTTGGCAAGCAGGGTCTTACCGGTACCGGGGGAGCCCACCAGCAGGGCACCCTTGGGCAGTTTCGCGCCGATCTCGGTGTATTTCTGGGGGTTATGCAGGAAATCGATGATCTCCTGCAGGCTTTCCTTGGCCTCGTCCTGACCGGCCACGTCCTTAAAGGTCACGCCGGTGGATTTTTCCACATAGACCTTGGCGTTTGCCTTCCCCACGCCGCCAATGCCTCCGATGCCGCCGCTGCCTCCCATTTTGCCGGACATGGCGCGGAACAGCAGCATCATCACCACGATCATGACCACGGGCACAAGCACATAGCTTGCCAGAAAGCTCAGCATATAGGAGGATTCGCTCACCAGATCGGTGCCGTATTCCACCCCGTGCTCGTCCATCAGGGCGATGAGGCCGGAGTCGCTGAGGGGCGCGGTGACATAGGTCACCTGGGGGCGGCTTGCTCCGGAGGGGACGCTGGTGCCGAACAGGCCGCTGAAGAGGTCGACCGTACTGTCGGTTTCCTCGGGCAGGTCGGCGTCAGCCCCGTCCTTTAGGGTGATAGTGAACTTGCTGTTTTCCATGGCCACCGACTGGACCTTGTCGTCCTTCACCCAGGTGCGGAAGGTGCTGTAGGGCACCTCCACCGTGTTGGCACTTTTGAAGGCACTGGCCGCGGCGTTGAAAAGCAGCGTCATGACGATCGCCCAGAGAATGATGGTGACCACGCCGATCCAGCGGCGCTTGTTCCCATTGTTGTTATTTTTGTTCGGTTTCAAAGCAGAATGCCCTCCTGTGTATGATATCCTGTGAAAGGGGGCGGAAAAGTACTTTCTCAGTGTGGGAATTATAGCACAGATACCGTGAAAACACAAGAAACGCCGTCTTTCTCAGCTGTAAACTTTCTGTGAAGGAAAGGTTGCCCGGCGAAACGGCTTGTGTTATACTAAAGGGTACTTTTGAAGTAGTGAGGGACCAAGTATGAAAGAACGCACCCCCCTGCGCCACGCCGGCCCCGGTCAGGCGGAGGCAGAGGGCCTGATCGAGGGCCGCAACGCCATGACCGAGGCCCTTCGGGCCGGGAAACCCATCGACAAGATCTATATCGCCCGGGGCGAGACGGACGCCACCCTGCGCCACATCGCCGCCGCCGCTCGGGACAAGGGCGTCGTGGTGGTGGAAGCAGACCGCCGCAAGCTGGACGGCATGAGCCGCACCCATGCCCATCAGGGGGTCATCGGCGTTCTCTCCGTGCGGGAGTATGCCACGGTGGACGATATTCTGAACGCTGCGAAGGAAAAAGGGGAGACCCCGCTCATCGTGGTCTGCGACGAGCTGAGCGATCCGCACAATCTGGGCGCGGTCATCCGCACGGCGGAGGCCGCGGGTGCCCACGGTGTCATTATTCCAAAGCGCCGCAGTGCGGGCCTTACCTCCATCGTGGAAAAGACCTCCGCCGGGGCCGTCAGCTATGTGCCCGTGGCCCGGGTGCCCAATCTCCCCGCCTTGCTGAAAGAGCTGAAAGAAGAAGGCCTCTGGGTCTTCGGTACCGCCGCCGATGGGGATACACTGCTCTATGACGCCGACCTCAAGGGACCCACCGTCATCGTGGTGGGCAGCGAGGGGGACGGCATGGGCCGCCTGGTGACGGAAAACTGTGACTTCAAGGTCAGTATTCCCATGAAGGGCCAGATGTCTTCCCTGAATGTTTCCGCCGCTGCCGCAGTCATGCTGTACGAAGCGGTGCGGCAGCGCAGAAACGGATGATTTGAGCGTTTGAGCACTTGAACCGGAAAGGAGGGGAGCGTCCCATGGCCGGAGAGGAAAAACCCAGAGATTATACACTGGAAGAAATTCTGGCGGAATTTGGCAAGAAAAAGCCGGACGGGGCGCGGCCCCAGCCCGCAGAACCGGCGCATCCAGAAACGCCGCCCGTGCTGGAAAAAGCACGGGAAGAGGCGCCGGAGGAGCCCTCCGCGCCGGAAGAGGCTGCACCTATGCCTGCGGAAAAACTGGCGAAAAAGGGCCGCGTCACGGCCTTTCATAACCGGGTGGAGCGTGTGCCACAAATCCCGCCGGAGGAACCGGAGCCACCCGCGCCCGATGAGCCGGAAGAGCAGCCGGAAGAGGAACTGCCCGAACAGCGGAAAAAGCCCCGCGGCAAGCGGGTGAAGACCGATGAGGCCGGGGAGGAGGAGAAGGTCATTCCCTTCCCGGAAGAAAGCCCCATCGCCCGGTTGGCCAGCCGCCTGAACCATCAGGCGGACCGGTATGCCAGCCATATGTTTGAGGAAGAAGGCAGCGAGGACGATCCCGAGCTCCGCCGGGTGGAAGAGCTGGTCCCCGGCGTGGATCAGGAGACGGAGGAAGAGCAGCCCCGTCCCCGCCGCCGCATCCGGCGGGAGCCGCCGCCCCCCGACACGCCGCCGGGCGAGTTGTTCCGCATGTACAGCAAGGGCCTTAAGGGCCTGCACACCCGCAGCGTACTGGTGTTTCTCCTGTTTCTGCTTCAGATTTTCCTGATCTTGCTGCCCCATCTCCCCCTGACGCAGCTTGCATTTCTAACGGGGCAGCTGTCGATCTATGTTTCGGCGGGACTGCTGGCCCTTGCCATGCTGTTGGGCGCGGACGTGCTGGGCCGCGGACTGGGCCGCATCTTCCACCTTCAGATGGGGATGGACACCCTTACCGCGCTGGCCGCCTTCGCCACCTTGGCGGACGCGCTCACCATGGGAATCCTCGCCCCCCGGGACGGGCAGCTGCCATACTGCGCTGCCGTGACACTGGCCATTTTCTGCCATATGCGCGGCGCATTCCAGAAGCGGTTGGGCCAGCGCCTTGCCTGCCGCACCGCCGCCGTGGCGAAAGAACCGTACCTCGTCACCCTGGACGAAGGAAAGTGGAACGGCCGGGACACCTTTACCAAGTGGCAGGGTGAGGTCGTGGGCTTCGGCAGTCAAATTCAGATGCGCGATGGCGCGGAGCAGATCTTCGACGTCATGGCGCCGTTGCTGCTGACGGCATCCTTCCTCTTCGCCATGATCTCTTCCGTAGGCGTTCGCCGCCCGCAGCTTATTTTGTGGTGCCTGTCCGCCAACCTGACGGCGGCGGCCTCCCTTTCCGGGCTTCTGGCTTACGGCCGCCCCTTCGGAAAGCTCAGCCGGCATCTGGCCAAAAGCGGTGTGGCCATCGCGGGTTGGCCCGGTGCGGCGGGTACCCGGAAAGGCTCCGGCGTGGTGCTCACCGATCTGGACTTTTTCCCACCGGGTACCGTGGCCCTTAACGGCATCAAGGTATTCGGCGACTATTCTGTGGAGCGGGTCATCGGCTATACCGCCAGCATGATCCGCGCCTCCGGCAGCGGACTTGACCGCATTTTCTATGACCTGCTCCGCACCCAGGGGGCCTCTTACCGCGAGGTGAAGGACCTTTGCTGCTACGAAGGCGGCGGCCTTTCCGGAACGGTGGGCCGCCAGCAGGTGCTGGTGGGCAGCGCATCGTTCATGGCACTGATGGAGATCACCCTCCCTAAGGGCCTTTCGGTGAAAAATGCTGTCTTCTGCGCGGTGGACGGGGAGCTGGCAGGCATCTTCGCCCTGCACTACGCCCTGCATCCCACCGTGGCCCCCGCGCTGGACGCCCTTTTGAAGGGCGGACTGATGCCGGTCATGGCCACCCGGGACTTTAACCTCATTCCCGCCATGCTGCGCCAACGCTTCAAGCTGCCCTCCGACCGGATGGAGTTTCCCCCGGTGCAGCGGCGGCGTGAGCTGTCGGATGAAGAGGGGGAGCACGCCTCCGCCCTCACTGCCATCCTCTGCCGCGAAGGGTTGGCTCCCTTTGCCGATGCGGTGGTGGGGGCCAGCCGCCTGCGCACCGCCGTCCGCTTGAGTGCGGTGCTGGCGTGCATTGGCTCGGTGGTGGGACTGCTGCTGAGCTTTTATCTGACGTTTTCCGCCGCCTATGCGGCCCTCTCACCCCTCAGCCTGACGGTGTTCTGCATCCTGTGGCTGGTACCCACCCTTCTCATCTCCGGCTGGGTGGACCGGTATTGAGAAAGGCGATTTACGGAAAAACAAAAGCGCTTCCCGCATGACGCGGGAAGCGCTTTTATTTTAGTCATGCTCGATATAATAAGGCTTCATCAAACTGGGCTGTTCGGTGGAGTCCTTTACGTGGGAGCGGTTATACGGCTCCATGGGGCGCTGGGGGGCACGGGAGCGGTGCTGACTGCCGCGATTTTCCTGTCTGCCTTTCCGAGCGGGAAAAGCCTGCTTTCCGGTGTGGGACAGCGCGCCCTTCTGGACGGGCTTTGCCGCCTTTTCCGCCTTGGAAGCGGCGGGAGGCTGGACGTTTGTCGGTTTCTTCCGGCGGCTGCGGTTCCCGTTTCCATTTGGACGGGGCGCTTCCCGGTGCTCTTTCTCCGGGGCGGAGAAAATGCTCTTCCGGGGGGCCAGCAGGCGGGCCGTGGCATCCATCACGTGGTCGCTGGCCAGCGGGTCCGGCCGGTAAAAGTCGCCGCTTGCGGTGCTGGGCCGCTGGGGCATGGTGCCCTCCAGACGCTGATGGCGCACCGCCGGGCGCTTTTTGACTTTGCGCTCTTGCGGAGCGGCGGGTGCGGGGACAGCCGTCTGCTCCTGTTTTTTCACCTCCGGCTTCCGGACCTTTGCCTTTTTTGGGGCAGAGGCGTTCTGCGCAGGTTCCTCCGGCGGGGCGGCAGCTTTGGCGGCCTTAGCCGCTTTGCGGGCTTCAGCGGCGGCCTTATTGGCTGCGTCCCGCTGACGGCGGCGCTCCTTGGCGGCGGCGCGGGCCTCGGCGTCCTCGGCGTTTACCACCCGGCCGCGGGAATCCTTCACTACCGCTTCAAAATTCTGCATGGGATAGGGATGCGCCTCCACCACGGGTACCGCGCGGCCCATGAGCTTTTCAATGGCGGCGAGCAGCGGCTTTTCGGAAAAATCGCAGAAAGCGACAGCCTTGCCGCCGTGCCCGGCGCGGCCCGTCCGGCCGATGCGGTGCACATAGGTCTCCGGCACCTCGGGGAGGTTGTAGTTAAACACGTGGGACAGCTCTTCAATATCGATGCCCCGGGCGGCGATGTCCGTAGCTACCAACACCTGCACCCGACCCGTTTTGAAGTCGGAAAGAGCCTGCTGCCGGGCGGTCTGGCTCTTGTTGCCGTGGATGGCCGCAGCGGTGATGCCCTCTTTCATGAGGTCGCCCGCCACTTTGTTGGCCCCGTGCTTCGTGCGGGTGAACACCAGAGCGTTTTTCACGTTCAAGGTGCGCACCAGATGGGCCAGCAGCCGGGTCTTGTTGTTCCGGTCCACGAAATAGACGCTCTGCTCGATGCGGTCCACCGGGGAGGAGACGGGGTCCACCGCCACCTTGGCCGGATCATGGAGCAGGGAATCCACCAAGTCGGAGATCTCTTTCGGCATGGTGGCGGAGAACAGCATGGTCTGCTTCTTTTTGGGCAGGAAGCCCAGAATTTTCTTCACGTCGTGGATAAAGCCCATGTCCAGCATCCGGTCGGCCTCGTCCAGAACGAAAATTTCAATGTGAGAAAGGTCCAGGAGCTTCTGCTGGTAAAGGTCGATGAGCCGCCCCGGGGTGGCCACCAGAATGTCAACACCCCGGTGGAGAGCCTCCACCTGAGGGTTCTGCCCCACGCCGCCGAAGATCACCGTATGCCGGAGGTTCAAATGCTTGCCGTAGGCGGTAAAGCTTTCGCCGATCTGGATGGCCAGCTCCCGGGTGGGAGTCAGGATCAGCGCACGGGTGGGATGTTTTTCGTCCGGACGGCTATTAAGCAGCTGCAGAATAGGAGTTCCGAAGGCACAGGTCTTTCCCGTGCCCGTCTGGGCAAGGCCCAAAACGTCTTTCCCCATAAGCGCGGGGGGGATGGCCCGCTCCTGAATGGGAGAGGGCTTCTCATAGCCCTGCTCCTCCAGGGCCTTCAAAATGGGGGCGCACAGCCCCAGTTCACGAAAAGTCATTTGCGTTCCTCATTTATTTCAAATTGCGGGATGCGGGCCTTGGCCCCGGCGATTTCTCTCGCCGCCCGGTCCACCCGCGGGGCCGGGAAAGGGCCGCCGCCCGAAAAAGGCGGCGGCAAAGGGACTGCCCCTTTCCGGAAGGGGCAGTCGAATTTCATTCAGTATAACATGTTATGCGCGGAAAGACAATCCTATTCCGCCGCACCGATTTCCGGCAGGGTAAAGGAGAATTGATGCTCGGCCACCTCGTGATACCCACGCCAGAAGTTTTCGCCGTACTCGCTCAGGCTCAGCAGGGCGGTGCCCGTCCTCGTCACATCCGGGTCGATGACGAACAGCAGCCGGCCGGAGACTGCCTCACCGTCCAGCAGTCCGGAAAGGCTCACCAGCGGAAGACCGGTCAGCTCCGCCCATTGGGGCAGGTCATCATACTCGTACTCGCTGCCGAAATAGAGAAAGTACCCGTCTCCATAAGGCATACTCAGGCGCACATAGGTAGGGGCGTCCCACCGCCGCTCCTGATCCAGGCATTCCGCGTCCACCTGTACGGTCAGGAAGAGAGGATCCACCCCGTAGTGCTGATAGGCGTAGCTTTTCTCCCGATAATGTGCCAGCATTTCCTCCGGGGCAATCAGCCATTGCGGGTCTGAAAAGGTGTAGCGGCTGCCGGAAATGTCCGCCGTTTCGCCCAGCACATAGCTTTTGACGGGGACTTTCCGGTCGGAGACGCGGGAGACGATGGTGGCAACCAGGGCCAGGGAGAAAAGCCCCGTTACGATGGCGATCAGAATGGGCAGAAAGCCGATCTTTCGTTTGGGGGATGTCATGGCTGCGCCTCCTTTGTACACCTCAGTCTGCCATGGGCCAGTTTTTCCGCACGGATTCCGGTGCGCCGAGAGCTTCCAGCACAGAGGTCACCGTTTCCGCCATGTCCTGCCCCTCGGCGTTCACCGTAAGGTCAGCCCACCGGCGATAGATGGGCTCCCGGTAGTTGTAAATGTCCAGCAGGGTCTGCCCCGGCTCCATGGCGATGCCGCGGCTTGCCATGTTGGAAAGCCGTGCCTCCAGCGCGGAGCAGGGCAGGTGGAGGTACACCAGCTTGCCCAGCTTTTTCAGGTGCTCGGCCGCCTTGTCCCGGCAGACGGCGCTGCCCCCCGGGGCGATCACCGTTCCGGTGCAGGAAAGGGAGCACACCACCCGCTCCTCCAGCTCCATAAAGCCCTGAGCGCCCAACTCGTCCACCGAGTCCTGCAGGAGCTTGCCCTCCCGCTGCTGGATCACCAGATCCACATCCATAAAATCCATGCCCAGCGCCTTGGCCACCAGAACGCCCACGGTGCTTTTTCCGGAACCGGGCATTCCGATCAGAACAATGTTCTCTTTCTGAAAATCCATGTGCGCCCCTTCTTACTGGCAGTCCAGATAGGCGGCGGCCAGCTTCAGGGTGTTCAGAAGGCCGTCACGATGGGTGCGCTCCATGCCGTGGGAGGCGCAGACACCGGGGCCGATCAGGGCCGCGCGCACATCCCGTCCGGCCTTCCAGGCCACCGTGACGTCGGAGGTGTAGCGGGGATAGATGTCCACGGCGAAGTCCACGCTGTTTGCCCGGGAGAGATTCACGAGCCGGGTCACCATGCCGTAATCATACGGCCCGGCGGAGTCCTTGGCGCAGATGGACACCTGCTGCTCCGTGCAGCTCATGTCCAGACCCACGCAGCCCATGTCCACGGCCAGCAGCTCGTCAATGTCAGAGGGCAGAATGGCACCGCCGCTGCCCACCTCCTCGTAAACGGTCAGCAGAAACTGGGTGTCGTACCGGGGACGCAGGTTCTGTTCCTGCATCAGCTGAAGCAGGGTCAGCAGGCAGGCGGAGCCGCCCTTGTCGTCAATGAAGCGGGACTTGAGGAAGCCGGTTTCGGTCACCTGGGTCTTGGTGTCGATGCAGATGAAGTCCCCGGGCATGATGCCGAGCGCCTCCACCTCCGCCTTACTGTGCACCACCGCGTCCAGGCGGACAGCCATGTTCTCCTCATCCCGGGGACGGCTGTCGCTGTCCGGGAATACGTGGACGGCAGGGGAGAGGGACAGCACCGTTCCGGTGTATTTCATCCCCTCCCGGGTCACCACGGTGCAGTACTCCCCGTCCAGGGTGGGGACGATGGGACCGCCCACCTTGGTAAACTTCAGCTCCCCTTTATCGGTGATGGAGCGCACCATCAGGCCTAAGGTGTCGATATGAGAGCATAGTGCCACCTTTTTGCCGCTCTCCCGGCCGGGAATGTGTACGATCAGACCGCCGCGATTGGGGCGGCGGGTCTCAAAACCGGCGGCGCGGGCCATATCCTCGGCCACGGCCACCACGTTGTCTGTATATCCGCTGGGGCTGTCCACAGCCAGCAGAGTGCAGGCA
Source organism: uncultured Oscillospiraceae bacterium (assembly GCA_934646175.1). Classification (GTDB taxonomy): domain Bacteria; phylum Bacillota; class Clostridia; order Oscillospirales; family Oscillospiraceae; genus CAKUEI01. Next base: position 5,198 of record CAKUEI010000019.1, on the reverse strand, counting down.
TTGGAGAGGACTTTCTTCCCTGCAGTGGAAAAATCCATAAGGGTCACTCCTTTGTGCATATGATTTCGGGAACTATTGTACCCTCTTTCCGCGGGAAAGACAAGCGTTTTCCGATGCGGGACCTGCCAGGGAATGCGCCGGAGAAAAAAAGCGCCCCGGCCGGATACTGGCTGGGGTGCTTTTTCAGATAATTGTTAGAGGCCAAGCAGCTGGGCTTTTTTCGCTTCGAATTCTTCGGGCGTGAGGATGCCCTGATCCAGCAGAGCCTTATATTTCAAAATTTCATCCGCGGCAGAGACTGCGGCAGGTGCGTCAGGAGCATTTTTTGCCGGCGCTTCTGCAATGCAGCGGTCCAAAAACTCGGTAAATCCTGCCGGATAGTGGGCGCTGGCGCGCTGGACTTTTCCGGCGTAGGTATCAAAGTTTACCATGGTCATGCGAATGCCGCCGGTGGTCTTGGTTTCGGACTTGGCCGTGCTGCTGCCGACAATAGCACCCACAGGACCGGCAATGGCGCCGCCGATGACCGCCCGGGTGATGCCGCCTTTCTTTTTGGTGACGGTTTTCTCGCCAATCAACTCGTTCTGATAGCTCTCCACCTCGTCAAAGCTGAATACGATCGGTTCTTCTTTTAACTTTTTCACGTCGCCGAAGACGAAAAGACGATGCTCGCTATCAATGGTGATGCGATCCGAAACCAAAGATTTCAGCACTTGAGTGATTGTAAAGTGCTCCCATCGCGCATGATTGATGTCCCAATATTTTTGAATTTCCACTGTAGTGCGGGTAGCGTGGGACGGGCAGATTGCCGCGCATGAGGGGCAGATTTCGCCATCACTGGTTTTGACCTTGTTCAGAAGCCCGATTTTTCCGCCGCAGACAGGACAAGTTGCCATATACGCTCTCTCCTTTGTGTTAAAATGCTGTTTTGATTATAGCATGAAAAAAGTTTGCATCAAGTAGCATACAACAGAAAGGAGGCCGGCAAAAAGACCGGCCTCCTTTGCGTGGATGTACGTTTTACAGAGAAATGCTGTGCGGCTCGCCGCCGGCCAGGCTGGCCCAGACGGCGCTGGCGTCCGTCAGATAAAAGAGGGCCATACGAGGGCCGTCGGGCTGGGTGTACATGCCCTTCAGATTGGGGGAATTCTCCCATGCGGCGTCCAGTGCGGCCTCACTGTCGTCAAAGACGACCTTGCCGCGGACGCGGATCCACTCGGGGCCTGCGCAGGCGCAGATCTCGCACTCGGGGTTCTTCAGCAGCTGCTTGTAAAAATCCTTCTGCTTGCCGCCGCCGAAGTAGACCTTGCCGTCATACTCCATGCAAAAGCCGAAGGGGCGCACGCGGGGCTTGTCGTCCTCCACCGTGGTGAAATAGAACGTGCCGGCCTTTTTCAGGAACTCATAAACTTCGCTCATGGATCGTTCCACCTTTCTCAATGTCAGATTGTCGGATGCTCCGTTCCATCGGAGCGGATAAAATTATTATAGAGAGCGGAATTGGAAAAGTCAAGGAACAAACCGGAAGGGAGATTCGTCATAGAAAAAAGATAGGGGCTTTCGAAAATCTTAAGAATTTGTAGCCATTTTGTTGTTGCTTTCGAGGGCCTGGTCCCCTAAACTGAAGTGAGAAGACAACAGAAAACGGTTGACGGAAAGAAGCAAAGAGGAGGAACAAGAGATGGCAGACATCCAGACCCCATCCGCCCCGGCCGCCGCGCCGGAGCAGTCCACCGGGAAGCTCCAGCCGGAGAAAAAACCGGTCCCCGGCGGGAAAAAGAATAAAAAACCCCATAAAATGCGCAATCTGATCATCGGGCTGGTGGTTTTGGCCGTGATCGTGGCCATTGTCGCCATACTGATGCGCAACTTCCTGTTCGGAAGCGGGAAAAAGGAGATCCTGACCGATGTGGCCCAGATCTCCAGCATCCAGAGCCTGGTGGAGAACTCCGGCACCACCCGGGCGAAGAATTCCTCCACCATCACCCTTTCCACCGGCGGCACTGTGCAGGAGGTCTACGTGAAAGAGGGCGACCAGGTCACGGAGGGGCAGCCCCTTTACGTTATCGACTCCACCGAGGCACAGAAGTCCGTGGAGGAGGCACAGAAAAGCTGCCAGAATCTGCAGAAGCAGCTGAACGCCCTGTACGATTCTGTGAACGACCTCACCGTGACCGCCCCGTTCTCCGGCAAGCTGCTGGATGTGGCGTCCATCGAGGCGGGGCAGAGCGTGTCCTCCGGCACCAAGATCGCCACCCTTGTGGACGATTCCAGCATGAAGCTGTCCCTTTATTTCAGCTATGCCTACGAAAAGCAGATCTATGTGGGCCAGACGGCTCAGATCTCCATCCCCTCCACCATGAGCTCCCTGACCGGTAAGGTCTCCAAGATCAACAAAGTGAGCTATATCTCCCCAGAGGGGGCGGTGTTCTTCGAAGTGGTCTTTACCGTTTCAAACCCCAACAACCTCACAGCGGACATGGAGGCCACGGCGGTGCTCTCCTCCGGCGGCGAGGCCATCTACCCCTATAACGGCGGCAAGCTGCAGTATGCACGGACCCAGGACATCGTCACCAAGGTGGGCGGCGACGCTATCAGTGTAAACCTGCTGAACTACAACAAGGTCTCCGCCGGGATGACCCTTCTGAAAATGTCCGGCGACGATAACGATGAGCAGATCGCCGCACTGGAGACTCAGATGGAGACCGCTCAGGAGAACCTGAAGAAGGCAGAAGAGAACCTGAAGAACTTCAATGCCACCGCGCCCATCTCCGGTACCGTGCTGTCCTGCGGACTTATCGCCGGGGAGCAGGTGGAAAGCGGCAAGACCGCTATCGTCATTGCCGACACCAGTCAGATGATCGTGGACATTAAGGTGGACGAGCGCAACATCAGCTATGTTAAGCCCGGCATGGACGTTACCATTACGCAGAATGACAACACGTATATGGGTACGGTAGAGTCCGTCAGTATGACCGCCAGCGGCGAGAACGGCGTTGCCATGTTCCCTGCCGTAGTCACGGTGGATAACCCCGACGGGATGCTGATGACCGGCATGTATGTGCAGTACAGTCTGGTGGCCAGTCAGGCGGACGACTGCATCGTGGTGCCCATCGCCTGCGTGAAGAGCGTTGCCGATGCAGACGGCAACCCCATCACTGTGGTGTACCTGAAGAGCGATTCCCGGCCGGACAACGCCGTGGAGATGCCCGCCGACGCGGACGTTCCCGCCGGCTTCTACGCCGTCCCGGTGGAGACCGGCCTTTCCGACACCACCAATGTGGAGATCAAGTCCGGCCTTTCCGAAGGGGACGAGGTGTTCACCAATTACATGACGGATCAGGCCGACTCCTATAGCTGGTAACGGAAGAAAGGAGCTGCAGCTATGCTGATCCAGGTACAGAATATCTATAAGATATATAACGAGGGAAAGGAAAACGAGGTCCGGGCACTGGAGGACGTGTCATTGTGCATCGACAGCGGCGAATTCGTCGCCATTGTGGGCGCCTCCGGCAGCGGAAAGTCCACCCTCATGAATGTGCTGGGCTGTCTGGATGTGCCGACCTACGGGGACTACCATCTGGACGGAACCGACGTGACAGGGCTGAGCGACAAGCAGCTGGCCCACATCCGGAACCGGAAGATCGGCTTTATCTTTCAGGGCTATAACCTCATTCAAGAGCTGGACGCCCTGGAAAACGTGACCCTTCCGCTGATCTATCAGGGGATCCCTGCCGCCCGGCGGGAGGAAATGGCCATGGAGGCCCTCCGCAAGGTGGAGATGGACGACCGGGCCCACCACAAGCCCTCCGAAATGTCCGGCGGCCAGCAGCAGCGGGTGGCCATTGCCCGGGCCATCGCCACCCATCCCCCCATTATCATGGCCGACGAGCCTACCGGCGCACTGGATTCCAAGACCGGCGCCCACGTGCTGGAGATCCTGCGGGATCTTTACCGCGGCGGTACCACCGTTATCCTTATCACCCACGATAACGGTATCGCCGCCACAGCCCGGCGGGTGGTACGCCTTTCGGATGGACATATTATCTCCGATGAACAGCAGGAGGTGGATTGGGAGTGAACCTGAAGCAATCCTTCAAAATGGCGGTCAAGTCCATCTGGGGGAAGAAAATGCGCTCCTTCCTCACCATGCTGGGTATCATCATCGGCGTGGCCGCCGTGGTCATCATGGTGTCGGTCATTCAGGGGCAGAACGCCCAGACCATGAAGTACTTCGAAAGTCAGGGCACCAACAAGATCGACATTCAGGCCTATAAATACTACGGAAGCGACGTCTCGCAGGACCTTTACAACTATTGCAAGTCCATGCCCGATCTGGTGGCTGGCATCACGCCGAACATTCAGGTGGGCAACGAAATGGTCATCCAGTACGGCAGCAAGCGCTACAGTACCCAGAACTGGGATAACTGGGAGGACATGATCACCGTGGCTTTGGGCAACGACCAGTACGGCCTGTGCAACAACTATACCCTGGCTGGCGGACGGGAGCTTTCCTATCTGGACATTGAAAAGACCAACAACGTTTGTATTCTGGGCGGCGGCCTTGCGGAAAAGCTGTTTGACTATCTGAACCCTGTGGGCCGGTACATCACGGTGAACGGAAACCCCTTCCTGGTGGTGGGCGTTTATGAGAAAAAGTCGGTGGACGGCTGGCCGGAGATGGATAACCTTCTTCTGCTGCCCTACACCTTTAACCGGACACTGAACGGAAACTCCCAGATCACCAGCTATTCGGCCAAGGCCACCACCGCCGCCGCTGCCACTGAAGCCATCACCCGCCTGCAGGCGTACCTCACCGGCCTGATCCCTTCGGGCACCGGCGACTATTACGTCCAAAGCAGCAACCAGAACATCAATGACATGAACCAGCAGCTGCTGATGCAGAGCCTGGTGCTGGGCGGCATTGCAGGTATCTCCCTTCTGGTGGGCGGCATCGGCATCATGAACATCATGCTGGTCACCGTCACCGAGCGCACCCGCGAGATCGGCATCCGTAAGGCCATCGGCGCGGAGCGGAAGAGCATCATCATCCAGTTCCTGATTGAAGCCGCCGTCATCTGCGGCATCGGCGGAATTATCGGCATCATCATCGGCTATCTGGGGTCGCTCATCGCGGGGAAGCTGATCTTGAACACCATCCTGCTGCCCGGCAAGGCCATCACGGTGGGTGCGTTTGC
>CAKUEI010000018.1 GCA_934646175.1 uncultured Oscillospiraceae bacterium | reverse complement strand
AGCGGCCGCACCGATACCACCATCGTTCCCGGCGGCACGGCCACCCGCGCGGAGTCGGCAACGCTGCTGATGCGCTTTATGGAGAACGTGGCGAAATAAGTAAATATTGAGCGGTCGCGCGCGGCTTTGCGCGTGAGTGCGTGAGTGGGCAGCGCCCCCGGTTCGTAATGAACCGGGGGCGCTGCTCTGCTTTTTGGGGCGTGGGGACGTGGGAGGTGAGAGAGTTATTGTCTCCTCCGTCATTCAGAGGGGTGCGCCAGCACCCCGTGGGATCCCCCGGGCTTCGCCCTCTGAATGACGGAAATGGTGGGCTTTTCGCGTCCACGGTGGGGGCAAATTGACCCCGTCCGAGCCCACAATTTGAACTGGCAGGAACCTGCTGGAGGAGGCGCTGTGACCCACGCTTGCGCGGCGGGAGAAATCGTGCTATACTTATTCATTCCCCCGAAGGGAAGAAAGGAGGACGGCACCATGAAGGAAAAAGCAGTGCTGTTCGATTTTGATTATACCCTTGGTGACGCGACGGAATCCATTCTGGCGGGATACCGCTATGGACTGGAAAAGCTGGGCTGGCCGGAACCCACGGATGAAAACGTAAAAAAGACCATCGGCTATTCCCTGGAAGACGGATACATCATGCTGACCGGCGACCGGGATGCAGAGCATCAGAAGCGGTTCGCGGAATTTTTCCGGGAGAAGTCCCACCCCATTCAGGTGGAGACCGCAAAGCTCTTCCCCGGCGCGCTGGAGCTGCTGAAGGCCCTGAAGGACGTGGGAATTCTGACCGCAGTGGTCAGCACCAAGGCGGACCGGACCCTGCTGGGGGTGCTGGACAAGACCGGAGCATCGCAATATCTGCAGTTTGCCATCGGCAGCAGCTGCCTTACCCGGGTAAAGCCGGACCCGGAGGGAATTTTGCTGGCCCTGAAGCGGCTGGGCCTGAACCCGGAGGAGGCCCTCTACTGCGGCGACACGGTGATGGACGCCGAGGCGGCCTTCCGGGCCGGGTGCGGCTTCTGCGCCGTGCTGAACGGGACCACACCGGCAGAAGCCTTTGAGAAATGGCCGGTGAGGCACATCGCCAGGGATCTTACCGACCTGAAAAACTGGCTGGGCGTATAAGAATATAGCAAAGGCGGCGGCGCATGAGCGCCGCCGCTTTTTTGTACCCTCCCCCTGTTCGACCAAGTTTTCCCGCCGGTTGGGATACAATGGGGCAAACTCGGACAAGCTGGGAGGAGAGCTTATGGCGGCAAAAGAGGGATGGAAAACGCGGGCGCAGCGGGCGAAACGGGAGTGGGTCCTGAACGGAAGACTGGTGTTTCGGGCGCCAGTGCTCCTTCGATGGGCGGAGGCGGTGATCCGCTTCTGCTTTGCCGCGGTACTGTCTGGCTCAGAGATTTTCGGCGGATATGCCCCCTTTGGCGCGGCCATGGTAGGGGCCTGCGGCGCGGGGACAAACGGCCTGAGCGCTCTGCTTGGAGCCTGCTTCGGCTATTTCTTTTTCCGGGGACTGGTGGACGGATTGCGGTACGCCGCGGCGTCCATCCTGATCTTTGCTGTGGCCTTTGCCTTCTGTGACAATAACGTGTTCCGGAAAAGCTGGTTCATGCCCCTGATCACAGCGGCGATGACGGGTTGCACAGGCTTTGTCTACCTCTCTCAGTCCGGCTGGCGGACCAAGGATGTAATCTTTTTCGGCATGGAGGTGCTGCTGAGTGGGGCGGGGGCGTACTTTTACCGCTGCGCCTTCCAGAGCCGGAAGCAGGAGACGGAGGAGAACAGCCGGAAAAGAACGGTCAGCCTTCTGCTGCTGGGGGCTACGGCCCTCATTTCGCTGGCACAGCTGAAGATCGGAGGCGTCATTTCCCTGGGGCGAATTTTAGCGGCCGCGGCGGTGCTGCTCTGCGCGGAGACCGGAGGCATGGGCGCGGGCGCGGCCTGCGGCGTGGCGGCCGGGCTTGCCATGGACATGGCGGCGGGGGATCAGGCGTTTTTCAGCATGTTGTACGGTTTTTCCGGCCTGCTGGCAGGGGTGTTCCGGCGGCAGGGAAAGGTACCCGCGGCGGGCATATTTCTCTTAAGTCAGAGCGCTGCCGTGCTGTGGGTGTGGAACGACGGACTGCGGGGAGGGGCCATTGCCGAGGCGGTGCTTGCGGCGGGTATTTTCTGCTTCCTGCCCCAGAAGGTATTGCGGAAGGTGAGCACGCTCTTCCGCGGAAAAGAGGAGGAGCAGGAGGAGTTTGCCCGTCGGAGGATGCAGCGGGCACCGGCGGAGTATCTGAACGCGGCGGCCACGGCCTTTCACGACCTTTATGAGACCATGCGCGCCGCCTTCCGTCCCGTCCCGCCAAACGACGGGGACACGGCGGTGATCTTTGACCGGGCGGCAGAGCGGGTGTGCCGCACCTGCCCCCTGCAAAGCACCTGCTGGGAGCGGGAATACGCCGGGACCTTCAACGCATTAAACGATGCCCTTCTCGCCATGCTGGAGCGGGGGGAGGGAGAAAAGGGGGATTTTGCCCCCTGGTTTGCCAGCCGGTGCATCCACTTTCCGGCGTTTCTTCAGGCGGCGAACGAGGAATTGAAGGCTCTCCTTTACCGGCGGCAGTTCCAGGGTAGACTGCAGGAGAACCGGACGGCGGTGGTGGGGCAGTACGGACGGCTTGCCTCTCTTCTGCGTACGGCTGCCATGGAGGCGGGGGAGGAGCTGCTGCCCGACCCAGTGCGGGGAAAGCGGCTGCGGCAGCGGATGGAAGAGCTGGGCCTTTCCGGCACGGCCGCCGTTTTCCAGGACCGGAACGGCCGCCTGCGGGCCGAGGTCGACGGCCGGAGCTGCGAAAAGCTGACAGATCCGGAAGAGCTGCAGCTGCTGAGCAGGCTGTTGGGCGTCCCCCTGACGGCGGAGAAGGGGGAGCCATCCGGACTTGTGCTGCGGCAGGCGGAGCCGCTGAAGGCGGTCATGGGGGCTGCCGTGCGGCAGAAAAGCGGACAGGCGGTGAATGGGGACGCGGGTGTCTGCTTCAAAAGCGAAAACGGCAAGATGTACCTCCTTCTGTGCGACGGCATGGGCAGCGGGCCGGAAGCGGCCCACGATAGCGGTATGACGGCGCGGCTTTTGGAGCAGTTCCTGCGGGCCGGAGTGGAGCCGGAGGACGCCCTGCGCACGGTGAACGGCGCGCTGGCCCTGTACGGGGAGGAAAACGGCGGCTTTTCCACCGTGGATCTGCTGGAGGCGGACCTCTACACCGGGGAGGCGGCGCTTTATAAATACGGTGCGGCCGCTACCTTTGTGAAGCGGGGAGACAGCGTCACCCGCTGGAGCGGCGGCGGGTTGCCCGCCGGACTTTGCGGTTCTGACGCACCGCCCGCGATGGGGTGGCCTCCAGCAACGAGGAGGAAAACCGTCTGAAGGATGTCATCCGGGCCTTTTCCGGCGAAAGTCCGGCGGCGCTGGCAAAAAAACTCCTGTCCGGCGAGGCACCAGAGGACGATCAGACGGCTCTGGTACTGATCATGAAAAAGCGGACATAAAAAGCCCGGCGCGGCCAGATGGCCGCGCCGGGCTTTTGGTCAGGCGGGGACGATCTCGATCCAGTATCCGTCCGGGTCCTCGATGAAGTAGATGCCCACGGACGGGTTTTCGAAGCAGATGCAGCCCATCTCCTGATGCCTGCGGTGAAGTTCCTCATACCGGTCGGTGACAAAGGCCAGATGAAATTCGCCCTCCCCCAGGTTGTAAGGCTCCGTGCGGTCGAAAAGCCAGGTGAGCTCCAGCTCGAAGCCAGTCTCGCCGTCCCCCAGATAGACCAGCTTGCCCACGCCATCCAGAATTTTCTCCCGGACGGGATGGAGGGAAAGGGCCGCGTTGTAAAACGCGAGGGAGCGGTCAAGGTCCAGTACGTTAAAGTTGAAATGCGCAAAGCGGATCATATTCATTCCTCCTGTTCCCCGGTATTGTACCATGAACGGGGACGCATTTGCAATTTGAAAGCAAATGTGGTATCGTTATCTTGGGTTTTTGTAAACAGCTGAATTTTTTAGGAGGGATTTTTGTGCCATCCGACCCATTATGGCCCCAACTGCTGCTTCAAGTCATCCTGATCGCACTGAACGCGTTTTTCGCGTCGACGGAGATCGCGCTGCTTTCCGTAAACGAAAACGTCCTGCGTCATCAGGCAGAGGAGGGGGACAAGCGTGCGGCCAAGCTGCTGAATGTGGTAAAGACCCCCACGCGCTTTTTGTCCACCATTCAGATCGGCATCACCCTGGCCGGGTTTCTGGGCTCGGCCTTCGCGGCGGACAACTTCGCAAGCCGCATCACTTACGCCCTGACAGAGGCGGGCTTTACCGCCCTGCCCGTGGGGGCGATCAACACGCTGGCCGTGATCGTGATCACCATCGTGCTGTCCTTCTTCACTCTGGTCTTCGGTGAGCTGGTGCCCAAGCGGGTGGCCATGCAGAAGGCGGATCAGGTGGCGCGGACAGCGGCGGGCGTCATTTCAGTTTTGGCGGCGGTGCTGCGTCCGGCCATCTGGCTTTTGAGCGTATGCACCAACGGCGTTCTGCGCATCCTGCGCATTGACCCGGACGCGGAGAACGACCCCGTTTCCGAGGACGAGATCCGCATGATGGTGGACATCGGCGAGGAAAAGGGCGCCATCCAGCGGGACGAGCGGGAAATGATCGAAAATATTTTCGAGTTCAACAACACCACGGCGGAAGACGTCATGTGCCACCGGACGGATATGGTCCTCATCTGGGAGGAGGACAGTCCCGAGGAGATCCTGCACACCATCGAAAGCTCCGGATTATCCCGGTTCCCGGTGTGCCGGGAGGACGCGGACGACGTGATCGGCACCCTGACCACCCGCAGCTATCTGCTGAATGCCCAGCGGAAGGAGCCGAAGCCCCTGAAGGACCTGATCCGCCCCGCCTATTTCGTACCGGAATCGGTGCGCACCGATGTGCTGTTCCGCGACATGCAGAGCAAGAAGGTACACATGGCCATCGTGGTGGACGAGTACGGCGGAACGGCGGGCCTTGTGACCATGGAGGATCTGCTGGAAGAGATCGTCGGCAATATCTATGACGAATTTGACCCCCAGGACGAGCAGGAGATCATTCCCCTGGGCGAAAACCTCTGGCGGGTGTCCGGCGCTGCCGAGCTGGAAGAACTGGCCGAGGTGATCGGTTTCGACCTGCCTACCGGCGAGGAGGAACTGGACTATGATACGTTGGGCGGCTTGGTGTTTGCCCAGCTGTCCGTGATCCCGGAGGACGGAAGTCAGGTAGAGGTGGAAGCCCTGGGCCTTCACATTAAGGTGGAGAAGATCGAGGATCGCCGGGTAGAGTGGGCGCTGGTGTCCAAACTGCCCGCGGCAGAGGAAAACGGCGAAGCGCATAACGGCTGAAGCCGTATCATATACACAGGAGATGTGCCTGAGAATGAGAAAGACGAAAGTGATCTGCACCCTTGGCCCTGCGGTGGACCATGAGGCAACGCTGCGGCAGCTGATCCTGTCCGGCATGAACGCCGCCCGGTTCAACTTTTCCCACGGGACCCATGAAAGCCATCTGGACACCCTGAACAAGCTGAAAAAAGTGCGGGACGAGCTGGGGGTCCCGGTGGCCACGATTCTGGACACCAAAGGCCCGGAAATCCGTATCAAAACCTTTGCGGATGGCCCGGTCACACTGGAAGAGGGCGGAGAATTCACCCTGACGACCCGGGGGGTCACCGGCGACGAGCACTGCGTTTCCGTCACCTATGACCGGCTGCACAGCGAATTGCAGCCGGGGTGCCGCATCCTGCTGGACGATGGACTCATCGAGTTGATGGTGGACCACATCAGCGGGCAGGACATCCACTGCCGGGTGGTGACGGGTGGCATCCTTTCCAACAATAAGAGCATCAACATCCCGGACGTGCCCATTCTGCTGCCTGCCCTGACCGATAAGGACCGGGCGGACATCCGCTTTGCTGCGGAGCAGGGGTTTGACTTCATCGCGGCCTCCTTCATTCGGAAGGCCAAGGATGTGCGGGACATTCGGAAGGAACTGAAGCGCTGGGGCGGCGAGGAGATCCGCGTGATCGCCAAGATCGAAAGCCGCGAGGGCGTGGACCATCTCAACGAGATCATCGCGGAGGCGGACGGCATCATGGTGGCCCGGGGCGACCTGGGTGTGGAGATCCCGGCCCACGAGGTGCCTATTCTGCAAAAGCAGATGATCACCAAGTCCATCCGGGCGGGCAAGCCGGTGATCATCGCTACTCAGATGCTGGACTCCATGATCCGCAACCCCCGGCCCACCCGTGCGGAGATCTCGGATGTGGCCAACGCGGTGTTCGACGGGGCAAGCTGCCTCATGCTCTCCGGCGAGACGGCCTCCGGCAAGTATCCGCTGGAGGCTCTGCGCACCATGGTGGACACCATCGAGTCCGCCGAAGGCTCCATCCATTACTGGAACCGGTTTCAGAAGCTGACCTTTACGGCGGGCCAGTCCATCAACGACGCCATTACCCACACCTGCTGCCTGACGGCCATGGACTTAAACGCAAAGGCCATTCTGGCGGCCAGCAGCAGCGGCAGTACGGCGCGGATGATCGCTCGGTTCCGTCCCGCCTGCCCCATCATCGTGCTGACCTATACCGAGCGGGTGCGGCGGCAGCTGAGCATTTCCTGGGGCGCCCGGGCCTACCTCATCCATGATACGGAGTCCACGGATGAGCTGTTCGACCTGGCCGTGGAGCGGGCCGTGGGCGAAGGGGCCGTGGCGCCGGGGGACACGGTGGTCATCACCGCGGGCGTCCCCATGGGCACCGTTGGCTCCACCAACCTCATCAAGGCCCAGAAGGTGGAAGAGCGCTGAGCACGCGGGGAGGAAAGAGCTATGACACTGGATTTTGATAAGCTGGAGGAAACGGTGCTCCCCCATTTCAAGGGCGGCGAGAAAGAGGTGTCCGCCCATATGTTCGCAGATGAGCGAAACCGCATCATGCGCGCCACGCTGAAGCCCGGTGCCTCCATCGGGATGCATGTCCACGACACCAGCAGCGAGATCGTCTATGTGCTGCAGGGCTGCGCGACCGTACTGGAAGAGGGCGGTGAGCACACCCTGACGGCAGGCATGTGCCACTACTGCCCCAAGGGGGAAAGCCACAGTGTGATAAACCGCGGGGAGGAAGACCTGCTCCTCTTTGCCGTGGTGCCCCAGCAACTATGAAAAAAGGCCCGAATGCGTAAGCATCCGGGCCTTGTGCGCGTTGATTTTATCTTCTGCGGTAAGTAACATAGCGGAAGGCGACATCGTTATATTCCATCGGTTCGCTTTCTTCGGCAGCATACCAGCCGGGGTCTGCGTCCAGATCGGGGAACCAGGCGTCCGCCGGGAAGGCGGCGCCGATCTTCGTGACGTAAGCGGTGTCGCAGACGTCCAGAAACAGGCGGTAGATCCCCTCCCCGCCGATAACGAAGCTGTCCGGTGCAGCAAGGGCCAGTGCCTCCGCCCGGCCGGGGACCACCTGCGCCCCCGGTACCTGATACGCTGGATTGCGGGAAAGGACGATGTTCAGCCGGTTGGGCAGCGGTCCGTTGGGGAAGCTTTCCAGCGTTTTGCGGCCCATGATGACGGCGTGCCCCGTGGTCAGGGCGCGAAAGCGCTTTAAGTCGGCGGGAATGGGGTAGAGAAGCTTGTTGTCCCGGCCGATGGCCCAATTTTGGTCCACGGCAACGATCAGGTTCATCTGCACGCCTCCTTACACGGCCACGGGGATGGAGCAGCCCAGAGGATGGGCCTCGTACCCTTCCAGCGCGAAGCTGGAAACGCGGAAATCGTAAAAATCGGTGACCGCAGGGTCCACAATCAGCTTCGGCGCGTCAAAGGGCTTACGGGTGATCAGCTCTTCCACAATGGGGACGTGCCGGTCGTAAATATGGGCATCGGCAATGACGTGCACCAGCTCGCCGGGGACGAGACCGCTGACGCGGGCAAACATATGGACCAGAACGGCGTACTGCATGACATTCCATCCGTTGGCGGTCAGCATGTCCTGACTGCGCTGGTTCAGAATGGCGTTCAGGCGGTTTCCGCTGACGTTGAAGGTCATGGAATAGGCGCAGGGGTACAGTGCCATGTCACAGAGGTCATGGTGATTATAAAGGTTGGTCAGAATCCGGCGGGAAGCGGGATTGTGCTTCAGGTCGTAGAGCACCCGGTCCACCTGATCCATGTCCCCTTCGGGATAGTGGTGCTTCACCCCGAGCTGATAACCGTAGGCCTTGCCGATGGAGCCGGTCTCGTCCGCCCACGCGTCCCAGATGTGACTGTTCAGGTCATGGATGTTGTTGGATTTTTTCTGCCAGATCCACAAAAGCTCGTCTACGGAATTTTTGAAGGCCATTTTCCGGATGGTCTGAATGGGAAATTCCTCCTGCAGGTCATAGCGGTTCACAAGACCGAAGATCTTGACCGTATGGGCGGGGGAGCCGTCTTCCCAACGGGGGCGCACCACCTGATCGGTGTCCCAGCAGCCGCGGGAGAGGATCTCTTTGCAGTTCTGAATGAATAATGCGTCGGCGTGGCTCATGACAGCGTCTCCTTTCTATCGTCGGGCGGGCAGATGCGGCCCAGCAGGGTATCGCCGGAAACGGCGGTGATCTCCACCGGAAGAAGCACGTTGTGAAGCTGTGCCCCATCTGCCCGAACGGCCACGTAGTTGGGCGCGTGGCCCTGCCAGAGGCCGTCCTTTTCCTCTTCAAAAAGTACCGGGAGGGTCTGCCCCACCAGATGGTGCAGAAAATCGGCCTTCAGCTGCCGGGCGACAGCTCCGGCCCGGCGGGCGCGGTCCTCTTTTTCGCTTCGGGTGAGCTGCCCCTCCATCCGCGCGGCGGGGGTACCCGGCCGGACGGAATAGGGGAACACGTGTAGGGCGGAAAAGCCCATTTCGGTGAGAAAATCCAGTGTGGCGGAAAATTCCTCCTCCGTTTCGCCGGGGAAGCCCACGATCACATCGGTGGTGATGCCGGCCGCGGGGCCAAAGGCGTTCCGCAGCAGCTGCACCGACCGGCGGTAGCGCGCTGTGTCGTATTTTCGCCCCATGCGGGCAAGGGTGGCGTCGCACCCGCTTTGCAGGGAGAGATGGAAGTGCGGGCACAGATTGGGAAGGACCTTCAGCCGGGCACAGAATTCCTCCGTTACCGTCCGCGGCTCCAGACTGCCCAGCCGGATGCGAAGGCCCGGCGCGGCGGTGCAGACGGCCTCAATGAGGTCGCAGAGGGAAGGCTTCCCGGGCAGGTCACAGCCCCAGGAGGAGATCTCGATGCCGGTGAGGACGATCTCGCGGTATCCCTCTGATGCAAGGTGCCCGGCGGCCTCTGCTGCATCGGCTAGGGGCAGGGAACGCACCGGCCCCCGGGCATAGGGAATGATGCAGTAGGTGCAGAAATTGACGCAGCCGTCCTCCACCTTCAGCATGGCGCGGGTACGCCCCTCCATACCGCCGGGGGGCAGCGGCTCAAACGCGCGGCGCTGCATGGCGTTGTCCACCTCGGTACGGGGGGCGGCGTGCCCGGCGGCCAGCGCCTCCAGCCGGGAAACGAACCCGGCGCGGTCATTGGTGCCCATGATGAGGTCCACGTCCAGCGCCAGCGCCTCCGCCTGATGGGTCTGGGGGTAGCAGCCGCACACGGCCACGATGGCATGCTCGCTTTTTGCCTTGGCGCGGCGGATCATCTGGCGGGATTTTCGGTCGCTGACGGCGGTGACCGTGCAGGTGTTGATCACATAGGCGTCCGCCATATCGTCAAAGGGGACGATGGTGTGCCCATGTTCCTTCAGCAAGGCCTCGATGGCTTGGGTCTCATACTGATTGACCTTGCACCCAAGGGTGTGAATGGCCACTTTCACGCGTTTGGCTCCTCTCTGATCCCGTCATCTTCCCGGGCGGCATCCTCCTCGCCGCCGGTAAGGTCGGTCGGGGTCAGTTCCATCAGCTGCTCTCGGGTGGGGGATTCCAGCGCCGCGATGCGGTCGCACTGGCGGGCGATGGTCTTTTCAAACACATTGCGTACGTCGCGGGCGTTGCCGAAGTTCTCGTCCCGCTGCTCGTAAAGCTGTGAGAACAACTCCTTGGTGTGCTTGTCGGCGTCCTCATTCAGGGTGTAGCCGTTCTTCTTGCACAAAGAGCAGAAGATCTCGTACAGCTGCTCGCCGGTATAGTCCTCGAAGTAGAAATATTTGTTGAACCGGCTTTCCAATCCGGGGTTGGAGTGGATAAAGTCGGCCATCAGGTCGCTATAGCCCGCCACGATGACGATAAAGTCCTTCCGGTGATCTTCCATAGCCTTCAGCAGGACCTCGATGGCCTCGTGGCCGAAGTCGTTGCCGTTTTCCTGATTCACCAGGGCGTACGCCTCGTCGATGAACAGAACACCCCCCAGGGCCTTCTGCACCACTTCGCCGGTCTTGATGGCGGTCTGTCCCACGAATCCGGCCACCAGACCGGAGCGGTCCACCTCCACCAGCTGCCCCTTGCTGAGGACGCCGATGGCGCAGTAGATTTTGGCCAGCAGACGGGCGACGGTGGTCTTGCCCGTGCCGGGGTTACCCATAAACACCAGATGCAGGGACATGGGCACCACAGGCAGCCCCTGCTCCTCCCGCAGCTTGCGCACCTTGACCAGATTGATGAGGCTCTTTACGTCCGCCTTTACCTTCTCAAGGCCGCACAGACCGTCCAGCTCCGCCAGCGCTTCTTCCAGCGAGGGCTTCGGTTCTGCCGGTTTTTCCTCTTTGACCGCCTCCACCGGCTTTGCCGCGGCGGGCGCGGGCTGAGCGGGGCCTTCTTCGGTTTTCGGCCGGGGGGTGACGTACTGCGAGGCGTCCAGCGTGGGCTTGTCGGAGGGAAGGCCCTGCTTATCGCACAGGGCGGAGAGCCGGTCGGCGGCGGCGTTGACGAAGCCCGCCTCCTCCTCGCTGACCACATCGTCCACCGCGGCAAACAGCAGCATCATCAGGGTGAAGAGGTCGATAAACCGGCGGGCGGACTGATTGCCGGTCTGCTGATCATAGCGGATCAGGTCATGAAAGAAGGACGGCACCTGAAAGCCGGTGTATTCCACCACGGCAGTGGAAAGCTCCCAGAACAGGGCGGTGGGCACCGGCGCGCCCTTGCAGTAAATGGCGTTATAGTACTCCACATGGCGGGGGGTGACGCCGGCCCGGTCGGCGTGCCACATGCCCAGGGTGGTCTCCCGCATAAAGGGATCCACGTCCCGGCCGAACCGGACGCGCAGGGTGGGATCCTCCAGATGCCGCCGGAAGGCGGACACTCCTTCGTCATACTGTTTGTGCGCCATGGCGGCGGTCATGGTACCTTTCACGGCCAACGCTCCTTTTGTCTGATTCTTGATTTTTCATTATAATACAGAATACGGAGCAAGGCAACCTTGGGATTTCCTTCGCAGGTAGACATAAAATTTTGGAAAGCCGTTGACGAAACTCTGGGAAGATAGTAGAATAAGACGTAAGCGAAAAAACGATGCGGAGGTCTATCCCATGGAGGAAAAAAAGAACAAGGTCAGAAGAAATGAGATGATCCACTGCGAAAACTGCGGTGAGGATTACGCATCGACCTATAAACGCTGCCCCTTCTGCGACGAGGTGAACCACTCCGGCGGCCGCCGGGCGGATCGGGGCGGCGGATACAGCAGCCAGAACAGCCCCCTGCACCGGGTGGCCACCGTGGTCTCCCTGATCGTGATCGTTGCGGCCATCTGCATCGTGGTCACCGTGGTGCGGCCGCTGATCAGCAAAGGAAACGCCAAGCCCGGCGAGACCCAGGATCCCGCCCCCACCAACACCGTGACCGCCACGCCCCAGCCCACGGACACCGCGGAGCCTCAGCCGACGGACACCACCCCTGTGGTCACGCCGTCCGATGTGACAGGCATCACCCTGAACCGGGAGGACTTCACCATGTCTGGGGCCGGTGAGACCTGGAACCTTCAGCCGCAGGTCACGCCTTCGGGTGCGACGGGAACCATCACCTGGACCAGCAGCAATGAAAACGTGGCGAAGGTTGAAAGCGGCGTCGTCACCGCCGTGGGCGGCGGAAACTGCACCATTACCGCTACTTCCGGCACCGCCACGGCAAGCTGCATCGTACGCGTAAAGGGCACAGCGGCCACCGGCAGCGGCACCACAACAACCACCACCACGCCATCTGCGGGAGGGGCACTGACCCTTAATCACCCCAACGGCTTTACGATTTCGAAGCAGTACCCCGACCCGGTCACTGTAAGGGTACTGTCGGGCGGCAACGGTACGGTCAGCTGGAGCAGCAGCAATACCGGCGTGGCCACTGTGGATGCCAATGGAAAGGTGACTGCCGTACGCAACGGCACCTGCACCATTACGGCCACCAGCGGCGGAAAGAGCGCCTCCTGCACAGTGATCGTAAGCAGCAAGTAATTTCAAATTCAATGGAAATAAGGCTCCTGCCGCATTGCGGCAGGAGCCTTATTATGCTACAATGAGTTTAACTGACAGAAAAGGGGAAATGGACCATGAATCAGCCTGTCAAAGCGGTCGTTCTGGCCGCCGGAAAAGGGACCCGGCTTCAGACGGAGGGCATCACTCTGCCCAAGGTCATGCGTCAGGCGGCGGGGAAGCCCCTGCTGCACTATGTGCTGGACGCCCTTTCCTTCTTACCGAAGGAAGATATCATTCTGGTGGTGGGCTACGGAAAGGACGACGTACTGGCGGCCTACCCGGACTACCCCCACGCCCTTCAGGCGGAGCAGAAGGGCACCGGTCACGCTGTGGCCTCTGCGGAGGAGCAGTTGAAGGACTTTGACGGGGACGTGCTGGTCTGCTGCGGGGATATGCCGCTGATGAAGCGGAAGAGCTATGAGGCGCTGGTGCGCCGCCATCAGGAGGCGGGCAACGCCTGCACCCTGCTTTCCGGCATGGCGGAGGAGGAACTGCCTTACGGCCGCATCCTGCGGGACGAAAACGGCGGCTTTTCCCGCATTGTGGAGGATAAGGATGCAACGCCTGAGGAAAAGAATGTCCGAGAGCTGAACGCGGGGGTCTACGTTTTCCGCTGCCGGCCCCTTTTGCGGATGCTGCACCGGCTGCGCTGCGACAACGCTCAGGGGGAATATTACCTGACCGATGTACCCGCCCTGCTGATGCAGGAGGGCGGAAAGGTGGATGCCTGCCCCGCCTGCACCCCCCGGGAGATGCTGGGCGTCAACACGCCGCAGCAGCTGCAGGAGGTAGAGGACATTCTGAACGGGAAGGAGCGGTGACCGTGGAGGGGAAGGAGCTTCGCCTTGCGGTGCTGATCGACGCGGACAACGCCCCCCGCAGCGCTCTGCGGGAGATCATGGCGGAATCGGCGGTGTACGGCACGCCCACCATCAAGCGGATCTACGGCGACTGGACCACGCCGAACCTTGCATCGTGGAAGCCGCTGCTTCTGGAGCACGCCATCGTTCCCATCCAGCAGTACGCCTACACCAGCGGGAAAAACTCCACGGACTCCGCCATGATCATCGATGCTATGGACATCCTCTATTCCGGCCGGTGCGACGGATTCGTGCTGGTGAGCAGCGACAGTGATTTTACCCGGCTGGCCATCCGATTGCGGGAGGCGGGCATGAAGGTGTACGGCATGGGGGAGAAAAAGACACCACAA
Source organism: uncultured Oscillospiraceae bacterium (assembly GCA_934646175.1). Taxonomy (GTDB): domain Bacteria; phylum Bacillota; class Clostridia; order Oscillospirales; family Oscillospiraceae; genus CAKUEI01. The sequence goes on along the minus strand of CAKUEI010000018.1, from coordinate 10,067 downwards.
CCCTTTATCGCCGCCTGCAACAAATTTACCTATATTGAAGTCATCCGCTCCAGCGAGCAGACCGTGCCCCAAAGCGCACCGGAGGAGGTCCCCGGTCCGGGGGTCCCGAAGGACGTGGTGAACATGATCGCCGAGACGCTGGAGAGCGTGGCGGACGAGGATGGATACGCCTTTCTGGGCACCCTGGGCAGCGTGCTGAACAAAAAGCAGCCGGATTTCGATCCGCGGAATTACGGCTTTTCCAAGCTGTCCCGGATGATGGAGTCCATGCCGGAGCGGTTCGAGGTGGACAGCCGCGAGACCGGCCGCCCCAACATCCGGCACATCTATGTGCGGGATAAAAAGCGCAGAAGCTGAAAAAGAAAACGCCCCGTTCCGGCCGGGAACGGGGCGCTTTGTTATCCGAAGATGCTGCCGCAGGCGGGGAACGGTTCCGAAAGATCGGCCCGGAAGTCCGGCGCGGCGGAGGAGAAGCTGTTGATTACTACTCCGTCGCTGCCCGCTTTACCGGTGGCGTGCAGATAGCGCCCCTCCCCCAGATAGAGGGCCACATGCCCGGGCCAGTAGAGGAGGTCGGCGGGCTGCAGCGCCTCGCGCGGGATGGGATGCACGGGAAAGTCCGGCTCCATCCTGGCGTCCCGGTACAGGAAAACGCCGTTTAGGAGATAGGCCATGGAGACCAGCCCGGAGCAGTCGATGCCCATGGGGGTCTTCCCGCCCCAGCGGTACGGCGTGCCCAGATAAGAGAGGGCAGCCTCCAGCACGGCGGCGCGAAGCTCCGGTTCCGAAAGTGTATCACTTTGCGGGCAGACCCGCACGGCGCTGCTGCGGAGAAAGCCCCACCGGTGCTCAGGCAGCAGGACCGCCCGCCAGCCCTCCGGAATGGGAAGATCCTCTGCCGCGGCCAAGAGACTACCCCGGGGGACGGTGAGCAAAATGGGAGCGGAGAAGTCCGGCGCGGCGAGTATGTCGCAAAACGGCGGACGGAACACCTGAAGCGCCGCCTGACCGGCATGAGTTTCCTCCTCCGGAAGAAGCTCCTCCGCGTGGACGAAGCCACGGTAGTGGTAAATAGTCTGTACCTCCCGCCAGCCGGGAGCGGGGGAAGAGAGAACGCAGGCCGTCATGCCGAAAAGCAACTCGTCTACCCGCTCAGATTGCGCATCCGGCCCTTGAAACAAGGGACAGACAGGGACGGAAACGGAAAACAGCATTGCCATCACCTCGCAAAAACATATGCTTTTTTCAGCATATCATGCGGAAAAAGAGAACGCAAGACAGAAGGGTTTAGGGGCACGCAAAGCTGGCCATACTGAGGTGCCGGGAAAAAGAACTGTACTTTTCCGGGAAACCATGCTATAATCATCATAATACCTGCATAGCGCGACGGGCGTTCCATTCCGCCGCCGTGCAGACAAACGGGCGCAGAAATGCGCGCCGCTGATTTGGTTTTTGCCGCCGGGTGCCATCCCGCGGTTAAAATAAGAAGGAAAGTTCGCGGATGCGGGCGAAGCAGGGCAGTTCCCTTTCACGAGGCAGGGTGAAAAGCGGACTGCGGCTCCGTCTTTCTTGTCATGCGTCCGGGTGCGTTCCGCTTTCCATCCATGACCGGCGCGATCTTGCGCGCCTTGACGAAGAAAAGGAGTGCGAACAGCATTTTATGGCAGAAAAACTGAAAATCATCTCCCTGGGCGGATTGAACGAGATCGGGAAAAACCTGACCGTGTTCGAATACGGAAACGATATCATCATCGTGGACGTTGGCATGGGCTTTCCCGATGACGACATGTACGGCATCGACGTGGTGATCCCCGATGTGAGCTATCTCATCAAGAACAAAGAGAAGATCCGCGCCATTTTCCTCACCCACGGGCACGAGGACCATATCGGCGCGCTGCCCTATGTCCTGCGGGACATTCAGGCCCCCATTTACGCCACCCGCATGACGGCGGGGCTGGTCCAGCTGAAGCTGGAGGAGCATCGCCTGGCGGACAAGACGGAAATGCACACCGTAGAGGCCGGCGAGACCATCCGTGCCGGAAAGTTTTCCGTGGAATTCATCCACACCAACCATTCCATTGCGGACGCGGTGGCGCTGGCCATCAAGTGCCCCGTGGGCACGGTGGTGCATACCGGCGACTTCAAGATCGACCCCACCCCCATTCAGGGCGGTATGATCGATCTGGCCCGCTTCGGCGAGCTGGGGCGGGAGGGCGTCCTGGCCCTTCTGTGCGACTCCACCAATGTGGAGCGGCCGGGCTATACGCGCAGCGAGCGCAGCGTGGGCGCCAGCTTTGACGCCTTGTTCAAGGGCTGTGAAGAGCGCATTATCGTCACCACCTTCGCCTCCAACGTGGATCGCATCCAGCAGATCATCAACGTGGCGGCCCGCTACGGCCGCCGGGTGGCGGTGACCGGGCGCAGCATGGAAAACGCCATGAAGGTGTCCACCGAGCTGGGGTACATGAACATTCCCGAGGGCGTCATGATCGACCTCAACCAGATCAAGGGCCTTCCGAAGAACAAGGTCTGCATCATCACCACCGGCAGTCAGGGCGAGACCATGTCCGCCCTCAGCCGCATCGCTTTCTCTAACCATAAAAAGGTGGAGATCCAGCCGGGGGACCGCATCATCATCTCTGCCTCCGCCATTCCCGGCAACGAGAATTCGGTGAGCGCCGTCATCAACGAGCTGTACCGCAAGGACGCCGAGGTGATCAACGAGCGGGAGGCCGCCCTGCACGTCTCTGGTCACGCCTGTCAGGAGGAACTGAAGATCATCCACGCGCTGGTGAAGCCCAAGTTCTTCATCCCCGTCCACGGTGAGCAGCGCCACCTGAAGACCCACGCCAAGCTGGCCCGGGAAATGGGCATGGATCCGAAGAACATCATCATCAGCGACATCGGCAAGGTCATCGAGCTGACCCCCAAGTCTGCCCGTATCAACGGAACGGTGCCCGCCGGGCAGGTCTTTGTGGACGGGTACGGCGTGGGCGACGTGGGCAGCGTGGTGCTGCGGGACCGGAAGCATTTAGCGGAGGACGGCATGGTGGTCGTGGTGGTCTCCATGTCCAACGAGGATGGCTCCGTGGTCTCCGGACCGGACATCATCACCCGCGGCTTCGTTTACGTGAAGGAGTCCGAGGGGCTGATGGAAGAGCTGCGCCAGGTGGCCATCAAGGCGCTGGACAGCTGTCAGGGCCGCTACCACACCGACTGGACCGCCATCAAGAACGCGGTGAAGGGCGAGCTTTCCGACTACCTTTACAAAAAGACTAAGCGCAGCCCCATGATCCTGCCCGTGATCATGGAGGTTTAAGAAAAACAAAAGCCCCCGGAAACGCTTTTGCGTTTCCGGGGGCTTTCCTTTTGCGTTTGTCACATGCCAAGGGTCATGCCGTCGCCGCTGCTGGAAAGGCCGTCCTTATCCAGCATCCGCTCCAGCACCTGAACGTCGGTGGTGATATCCAGTGTGCTGTCCTGAAAGAGCTTATCCAGCTGCTTTTCAAAGCCCTCAACCACTTTGTCCATCATGTTCTCGATCCGCTCTTTGGCGGCGGAGATGTTCTCACCCTCAATGCCCTGCGCCTCCAGCTGGGCATAGGCGTGCAGGATCTTCAGGGTAGTGGGGAGGTAGTAGTTCAAAAAACTGCGCAGCTGGGATTCTTTTTCCGGATGGCTTTCCAGATAGGCGAAGATCTTGCCGGTGATCTGCTCGATCCGGTCGATTTTGGCGGAAAGCTCAGGGTCAGCAATGTTGTCGTTCACCTGGCGGATCTCCTTCAGAATGGCGGAAGCCCGGTCAGAGAGAGGGGTATCCTCCCGCTTTTCCTCCGGCTCGTCATCCTCCAACCCGCCGTCGTCCAGGACCAGGCGGCCCTCCATAATGTTCACGTAGCCCACGGGGAAAATGCCTTCGTCCAGCATATCCTGCAGCTCTTCACAGACAGTCTGATAGGGGAGTGACAGCGCCTCGGCCAGGGCGTGGATGGAAATGCTCTTGCGGGAGCCGATCAACGCCTGATAGCGGCGGTAGCGCTTACCCTTTCGGTTGCGCTGAATGCCCGCATACAGCAGTACCAGTCCCGCGGCGGTAAGTCCCAGGGGGATCAGCGCCGACTGCAGAGCACGAAGAAAGCCGAGGGAGAGATAGATGCTGAACCTGCACAGCGTAATCAGACCGCACAGTGCGGTGATGATGGAGCCCAGCACGATGAGCGGCTTGCCTTTGGTAGCCGGGGTGGGCGGCCGTTGGGAGCGCTTCTTGCTGTTTCCGGCAGGTTTCCCGGCGGAAGGGGCAGCCTGCTGCCGGGAAGCGGAGGTCGTAGTGCCGGAGCTGGACTGCCCCTGTTGGGCAGCCTGCTGCCGTTCCCGCTGAATATCGTAGGGGTGCTGCGAACGGCGGCTGCGGTTGGTGTAGCCCATGACCTTGCGGAAGAGCAGGATCAGGCCGATGGGCCATGCCGTACACAGGAAAACGATGGTGACGATCCAGTAAATGATGTCACCCCAATTATTGTTGTTCGAATGGTCGTTATTCAAAGAATGTCCCTCCATCTCTTCCTATATCATAAAGGAACGACGGGGAAAAATCCATGGATTTTTCCTGATAAATTTCTAAAGACAAGATTAAATTCCCGGTCCGCTGCCCGCGCGGAGCGAGAGGTCACTGCTCGATGTCGGTGATCTCATCCACACGGCGCTGATGGCGCCCGCCTTCAAATTCCGTGGAGAGGAACACGTCCACGATGCGCTCGGCCATGTTTTTACCGATCATCCCGGCACCCATGGACAGCATGTTGGCGTTGTTGTGGCGGCGAGTCATCTCCGCGGCCAGCGGGTCAGAGCAGAGGGCACAGCGGACGCCCTTCACCTTGTTGGCGGCGATGGAAATGCCGATTCCGGTGGTGCAGATCACAATGCCGTATTCGCACTGACCGGAAGAGACTGCCTCGGCGGCGGCGCGGCCGAACAGGGGATAGTCACAGCTTTCCTTCGAATTGGTGCCGCAGTCCACGATGGTATGCCCCTTCTGCTCCAGATATGCCTTGATGTGCTCCTTCAGTTCAAACCCGCCGTGGTCACAGCCCATAGAGATCGTCATGTCAAAAATCCTCCTGCAAAAATCAAAGTTTTATCCACTCCGGCTGATGCCGGTGATAGATGGTCACATGGGAGAAGCCCAGCTCCCGCAGCATTTCATAGGCTTCCTTCGTGCCCTTCCCCACGGATTCCGGGGCGTGGGCATCGCTTCCTACGGTGATGATCTCGCCGCCGCAGTCGCGGTACAGCTTCAGCACCTCCACCCAGTCCCGCACCGTGCGGCCGCGGTAGGTGTTCACCTCAATGCCGCGCCCGACCTCCGTTACGGTGCGGAAAATGCGCCGCAGCTGGTCATGATAGCGGTCCAGGGTGGGGAACTGCTCCTGCGGTACCTCGGTCATGTAGCGCAGGGGGTAGATCACGTGGCCCAGCACATCGTAGCAGTCGCTCAATGGGGCCAGCTTTTCCATGGAGTTAAAGTAGTCATCCAGCGCGGCATAGCAGTCTGCGCCGGTATGGTAGGGGGTATAGTAGAAATCGGTGCCATGGTGGGTACTTTCCGGGCTCCAGTTGTGAAGGGAGCCGATGACGAAATCCGCCCGGGACTCCTTGTAAATTTCAGTGCTTAAGGCCGGTTCCACCTGCGGACTGCCCAGCTCCAGCCCAAGGCGCATGGTGAGCTCCCCCGCCAGTTTTGCGGCGGCCTCATCATACTGCTTGATGGCGGGTGCCCAATCATAAGGGGCGGTGCGATGGCCGTTTTCGTCCAGCAGATCGTAGTGGTCGGTGACGCAGAGTTCACACAGCCCGGCGCCGACGGCGGCCTGCGCCATCAGCTCCAGCGGAGCCCGACTGTCCGGGGAGAGCTGGGAATGGGTATGGTAGTCGATGAGATACATAAAGACTTCCGTCAGAATGGCCAGCTGGGGAACCAGCGCAGCAGGTTGGTGGTGTACCAGACGGGGACATACAACCCGATGAGCACGGGGTAGAACGCTGCCGTCAGCCCCATGGCGCAGCCGGTGAGACCGTAGACCGCCAGCTTGGCGTGCTTTTCCTTTTTCTCCAAAAGGTCGTTCATGGCATAGGCGATGCACAGAACCAGAAACAGCATGGAGGGGAAGTAGTGGTAGTAGAACATGGGACGATGGATAAAGAGATAAGGCACGATCTGGGAAAGATAGCCCACGAACAGGAAGAGCGCCTTGCCGCAGTGCTTGTGCACCGCCTGAATGGCCACGATGATGACGGACAGAAGCCCTGCCCAGCAGACGATGGGATTCAGAAAGGCGGCAAAGGCGGATTTGACGCCCTCCGTCGCCATCAGAGACTGATCCCGGAAGTAGAGAATGGGGCGGATGTCAAAGAGCCATTGATACCAGTGGGAGGCATAAGGGTGCGGCGAGGTGACGCCGGCATGATAGGTCAGCATGAACTTCTGGTTTTCCAGCACGATGGAGAGCAGGTTGGAAAACGACGTGTCCCCGTCCGCCTGGGCATAGGGGAAGTAGGATAGAACGTAAATACAGCCCGGAATCAGAAGAAAGAAAATGACCGAAAGTAGTATCACTTTGGCGCACCACGGGGCGAACCGGGGACTTCCCTCCTCATGGGGCCAGTCCCGCCGCCGGAGGAAGAGATTCACGAAGTAGAGCACCGCAAGGCCCACCGAGCCGTACAGCACCGTCCACTTCGACGCCGCGCCCAGGCCGAAAAACAGCCCTGAGAGGAAAAGGTTCCCCACGCCGAGGGGGACGTTTTTTTCGGGCTTTTTTGCCTTTTCCGGCCGGGTCATCCAGCGGTACAGGAAGAAATAAGCCCCCAGAAGGAAAAAGACGCCGTAGGTGTCGATGGTGGCAAGGCGAGTCTGGGTGATGTGCATGAAGTCGAAGGCGAACAGTGCCGTGCCGCAGACGGAAACGGCGGTTTTGCCGAAAAGGTTTTTTAGGAATACATACAGCAGCGGCAGCATGAAAACGCCGAACAAAGTGCCCATAAACCGCCAGCCGAAGGGAGTCATGCCAAAGAGGCGGATGCCCAGACTGAGGATCAGCTTGCCCAGCGGGGGATGGGACACCTCATAGGGATACACGCCTCGGATATTTTCGTACGCTGTGCGGGGGTGATAGATTTCGTCAAAATAGGCGGAATTCATATAGGTGGACTTTTCGGGCGCCAGCTCCTGCTCGTCGAAAAGCGCCTCATATTCTGTGCCCCGGGCGGCACCGGTCATGTCGTAAAGAGTGCCGTTATCGTAAAGGGCAAGCTCGCACAGCTCCATGGGGTTCTTTTTCGCCTGCGAGGTGATGCGGAGATATTCGATCCGGACGGGATTCTCCACCGTGATTTCGGCCCATTTGAAAAGCTGATTATACTTCTGGGTCATGGCGTAGGAGGGAGCGTACCCTTCCGCGTCCGCCCAGTAGTAGCCGGTCACTGCGCCCTCGTCGTCCGTGCGGCTCCAGAGAGTGGACCAGCTGATGCCGTCGGAAGAGACCTCCACATTGTACGCACCGGTGCCCAGACCGGTAAAGTACATCATTTTGTCCAGCAGGATAGGCTCATCCAGGGTGAATTCCACCGTCTGGTCGGGGTAAAAATTCTTGCCGGACTGCGGGGCAGAGGTGTCCCCCAGACGGAAAAACGCCGTGCAGGCGTAGACGACCACCAGCAAAATGAGGGGCAGGGTATCCTTTTTCGTCATAGAAAAGCGGGGCAGATGGAAGGTAAGGCGGCGGGGGATACCCAACTCCCGAATCCAGGCAGGGGAGCCGTCCTGAATGCGGGTCACGCGCCAGTAATAGACAAAAAAGGCGAAGCACAGAACAATAAACGCCAGCGGGATCAGCTGGGTCGGCGTCAGATAGGATAAAATTTCGGCCATGGCTTCCTCCAGTGCGAGCAATGAAAAAATAAGGGAAGCGGATCAAACCGCTTCCCTTATTTTATTGCTTTTTTCGCTGTTTGTCTATGGGGAATCACTTTTTCTTCCGGCGCTTTTCGAAGAAGCCCTTCGGCTCCGGCGATTTTTCCCCCATGGCGGAGGCAAAGGCGCGCAGGGCATCCTTCTGCTCGCTTGTCATGGAGAGGGGCACGGTCACCTTCACAGTGACATACTGATCACCGCGGCCGCGGCCGTGGACATCGGGGATGCCCTTGCCGCGCAGACGGAAGGTGGTGCCGGGCTGCGTCCCCTCCGGCAGGGACCATTTGACCTTGCCGTCAATGGTGGGGATCTCCAGCTCGTCACCCAGAGCGGCCTGCGCAAAGCTGACCCTCTGCTCGTAATAAACGGAGTTGCCCTCCCGCTGGAAGAAGGCATGGGGCTTTACGGTGACGCCCACCAGCAGATCGCCCGCGGGGCCGCCGTTGCGCCCGGCCGCGCCCTGCCCGCGCAGGTTGACCACCTGCCCGTCGTCAATACCGGCGGGGATGTTGACCGTGATCTTGCGGCGCTTTTTCACGCTGCCTTCACCGCCGCAGCTTTTGCAGGGCTGATGGATGATCTTGCCGGTGCCGCGGCAGCGGTCACAGGGGGCGGTGGTGCTGAAGATCATGCTGCCGCCGCCGCGCTGGATGCGCACCACACCGCTGCCGCCGCAGTCGGGACAGATCTCGGCCGTGGTGCCCGGCTCACAGCCGGTGCCGTGGCAGGCGTCGCAGGATTCGCTGCGGTTAAGCTCCAGCGTTTTCTCACAGCCGAAAGCCGCCTCCTCAAAGGTGATGGTGACATTGGCGCGCAGGCTGTCGCCCCGCTGGGGGCCGGTACGGGAAGAGCGCTGCCCACCGCCGAATCCACCGCCGAAGAAGGAACCGAACAGGTCCCCCAGATCACCGAAGTCGGCACCGGAGAATCCGCCGAAGCCCCCGCCGCCGAATCCGCCGCCGGGGTTGAAGTTGGGGTCCACTCCGGCGTGGCCGAACTGGTCGTACTTGGCGCGCTTTTCCTTATTGGACAGGATCTCGTACGCCTCGTTGACCTCTTTGAACTTGGCCTCGGCCTCTTTATTGTCGGGGTTCATGTCCGGATGGTACTTTTTCGCCAGCTTGCGGTAGGCTTTTTTGATCTCGTCGTCTGAAGCGTCCTTGGAAACGCCTAAAACCTCATAATAATCACGCTTTTGGTCGGGCATGTTGTCTCACCTCTTGAAACAGGGGAAACGGCGGAGGGAAATGCCCCCGCCGCTTCCCAAACGCGGGTGCGTTTGGCGTCCTGCGTTACTTGTTCTGATCGTCATCCATGACTTCGTAGTCCGCATCCACCACGCCGTCGTCGTGAGGTGCGCTGCCGCCCTGAGCGCCGCCGGTGAAGCCCGCACCGCCCATATCGGGGCCGGACTGACCGTTCTGGGCGCCGCCCTGCTGCTGATAAAGCTTTTCGCTGACGGCGTAGAATGCCTTGGTCAGGCTGTCGGTGGCGGTCTTGATGGCCTCCACATCGGTGCCCTTCAGGGCTTCCTTCAGCTTATTGAGCTCACCCTCGATGCTGGCCTTATCCTCGGTGCTGACCTTGTCCTTCATCTCTTCCAGGGTCTTCTCGGTCTGATAGACCATCTGGTCTGCGTTGTTGCGGACGTCGACCTCTTCCTTGCGCTTGGCATCCTCAGCGGCGAACTGCTCCGCCTCGCGGACGGCCTTATCGATGTCTTCCTTGGACATGTTGGTGGAGGAGGTGATGGTGATGTGCTGCTCCTTGCCGGTGCCCAGGTCCTTGGCGGAGACGGAGACGATGCCGTTGGCGTCGATATCGAAGGTCACTTCGATCTGAGGTACGCCGCGGCGGGCCGGGGCGATGCCGTCCAGCTGGAAGCGGCCAAGAGTCTTGTTGTACTGCGCCATCTCGCGCTCGCCCTGCAGCACGTGGACCTCGACGGAGGTCTGGTTGTCGGCGGCGGTGGTGAAGATCTGACTCTTCTTCACGGGGATGGTGGTGTTGCGCTCGATGATCTTGGTGCAGACGCCGCCCATGGTCTCAATGCCCAGAGACAGGGGCGTGACGTCCAACAGCAGCAGGCCCTTCACGT
>CAKUEI010000017.1 GCA_934646175.1 uncultured Oscillospiraceae bacterium | reverse complement strand
CCCCTGGCCGGGTACCCGGTGGTGGAGCTGAAGTGTACGCTGGTGGACGGCTCCTATCACCCGGTGGACTCCTCTGAAATGGCCTTCAAAACGGCAGCAAACCTTGCCTATAAGGCCGCCATGCCGGAAGCGTCTCCGGTGCTGCTGGAACCCATCGGCGCTCTGAAGGTCACCATCCCCGACAGCTACATGGGCGACGTGATCGGCGACCTCAATAAGCGCCGCGGCCGCGTTCTGGGTATGGAGCCGGACGGCCGCGGGAATCAGGTGGTAGAGGCCGAGGTGCCCATGGCGGAGATGAGCACCTATGCCATCGACCTGCGCTCCCTCACCCAGTCGAGAGGGTCCTTCACCTTCCACTTCGTCCGCTATGAGGACGCGCCCCCCGCGGCACAGGCCAAGGCCATTGAAGAGGCAAAAACCCTGAACGCGGAATAAACGATCATACAGAAGCAGCAGCTGCACAGGTGTGCAGCTGCTGCTTTTTGCATATGGATATCGCTCTTATAAGAAAATGACTATCCATTTTTTCAAAATGCGTATTTTACAAATGTAGCCTGACCATTTATAGTAATCTTATCGGGAAAAGGAATAAAAATTTGCGCACTTTGGCCAAAGATGCTATACTGTCTCAGTGAAAGCAGCGCGGCCTGCACCGCATTTTTAAGGAGGAAAGATTCTGATATGAGCGATTATACGAATTTGCTGCAGCCTTTGCAGACCAAGCGGACGGAACTGAAAAACCGCATTCTGTTCTCTCCGACTTATCCTTTCTTCAGCTCTGCGGATAACCACATCAACCGCGAACTGGTGGAATGGGTGCGCGGCCTGGCTGCCGGCGGCGCCGCCTGTGTGTCCGTGGGTACCGGTTCCATCACCCCCATTCCCTATGGTCTGCACCTGCCCGACCTTTCCAACGACAGCTGCATCAACGAGCTGGTTCAGATGTTCGACCTGATCCATGCCTACGACTGCAAGGCGGGCATCGAGCTGGTCCCCATCGGCGGCGAGACCGAGAACTTTGACGAGCGCGACAAGAAGGGAATGCCCCAGATCGAGATCAGCCCCGACAATTACGATAACGCCGGCGTCAAAGAGATGATCCAGCAGTACATCGACGCTGCGGTTCGCGTGCACAAGGCCGGCGGCGACTATGTGGTCGTCCACGGCGCCCACCTGCAGCCCCCGGCCGCCTTCTTCTCCAAGCTCTATAACCATCGCCACGATGAGTACGGCTGCGACACCTTCGAGAACCGCTGCCGCTTCACCGTGGAGATCCTGGACGGCATCCACGCCGCCGTGGGCGACTCTCTGGCCATCGAATACCGCATCAGCGGAACCGACATGATGGAGGGCAGCCCCGAGATGCCCGAGCTGATCGAGTTCTGCAAGGTCATCGAGGACAAGATCGACTGGCTGCACGTTTCCCGCGGCCAGCTGGCGGTGCATAAGCTCACCCCGTATGTCATGCCGCCGCTGTACTTCGAACGCGGCTTCAACCTGCCTTATGCCGAGCAGTTGAAGAAGGCCCTGCACGTGCCGGTGTCCTGCGTGGGCGGCATGGACTATAAAGTGGCCTCTCAAGCCATCGCAGACGGGAAAATCGACCTGGTCTCCATGTCCCGCCCCCTGCTGGCCGATCACCAGATCCCCAACAAGCTGAAGTGCGGCAAAGAGGACGAGATCAAGCCCTGCATCCGCTGCAACACCTGCATCCACCGCACCCACAACGGCTTCCTGCCCGTGCGCTGCGCCATCAACCCCACCGAAGGCCGCGAGGTCCTGTGGCTGAACTATCCGAAGCCCGAAGCCTCCCGCAAGGTGGCCGTAGTGGGCGGCGGCCCCGCCGGTATGGAAGCGGCCCGCACGGCGGCTGACCGCGGCCATATGGTCACGCTGTATGAAAAGTCCGGCAAGCTGGGCGGCACGCTGAATCTGGCTGCCGCTTCCGAGATGAAGAGCGACATCCGCCACTACATCGACTGGTCCATCCGCATGGTGGAAAAGAACCAGAACATCACCGTCAAGCTGAACACCGAGGCCACCCCCGAGGCTCTGAAGGCCGAAGGGTACGATGTCATTCTGGTGGCCGTGGGCAGCGATCCCCTGATCCCCGGCTTCCTGAAGGAGAATCCGAAGGCCGTTTGGGTGGGCGACGTGGACATGGGCAACGTCACCGTGGGCGACACTGTGGTCATTGCCGGCGCCGGCATGACCGGCATGGAGTGCGCCGTGGATCTGTCCCGTCAGGGCAAAAAGGTCACCCTCATCGACATGGCCCCTGCCGATAAGATCGGCACCGGCGGCGCCAAGATGAACATTCTGGCCCTGCGCCACATGATGGACGAAAAGGGCGTGGAGATCCTGCCGGAGACCAAGCTGGAAGCGGTGACCGACACCGGCATCACCGTCACCCGTAACGGCAAGACCGAGGAAATGGCCTGCGACACGCTGGTCCTCTCTCTGGGCGTCCGCGCCAGAAAGGACCTGGCCCGCTCCTTCGCCGGATGCGCCGCAGACGTGCGCTATCTGGGCGACTGCAATACCCGTCAGGGTACTATTTTCAACGCCACCCGCACCGCTTACGATGCGGCCATGGCCATCCTGTAATTCTCTAAAATCAAAAGGAACGCCCCGGCTTTTCGGCCGGGGCGCTCTTTTTTGACTCATTGCGCCGATTTAGGGCAGCGGCGATGCATGACGATGAAGTAAACGGGGATCAGCAGGGCCACCGCACCGATCCACGCCAGCGGCGTAGCGAAGCAGATGCCGGGATAACCGAACCGGCGGGAAAGCCCCGTGGCGCAGAGGATGCGCATGATGAGCTCGATGATGCAGGCGGCGAAGGGCGCCCAGCCGACACCGATGCTTTGCAGACTGGTGCGGTAGACCATCAACAGCCCCAGCAGCAGGTAAAAGGGGATGACCACCGTGAGGTAGCTTTGGGCGTACCCCATGATCTCCGCCGTGGGGTGATCCACGAAAAGAGGCACCACAAAGCGCTGGCAGGCCAGCAGCAGTCCGCCCATGGCGAGGTTGCAAAGCTCCAGCTGAAGGAGGCAGGCGTTCACGCCCTTCCGGATGCGGGGATACAGCCCCGCACCGAAGTTCTGGGCCACAAAGTTGGAGATAGCCACGCCGAAGGCGTTGTCCACCAGAACGGAAAGCTGATCCACCTTGGTGGCCGCCGTATATCCGGCGATGGCGGCGGTGCCAATCCCATTGACCGCTGCCTGCATGGCCAGCTGGCCGATGCACATGACCGACATCTGGAACCCCATGGGGAACCCGATCTTCAGGTGATCTCCCATCAGAGAAGGCGCGGCCTTCCACGCATCGCGCCCCACGTGCAGCACCGGGAAGCGCTTCAGGGCGAAAATGGTGCATAGCACCGCCGAAAGAAGCTGGGAAAGCACCGTGGCCCATGCGGCTCCCGCCACACCCATGCGAAGAGGCACGATGAACAGAACATCCAGCACGATATTCAGAAGAGCGGAGAAAATGAGAAAGATAAGGGGCGTTCTGCTGTCGCCCAAGGCCCGCAGCAGGTTGGAGATGAGGTTATAGAAGACCGTGGCCCCGGTGCCCAGGAAAATGACGAACAGGTAGGAAAAAGCCATGTCGTAAATATCCGCTGGCGTGTTCAAAAGACTGAGGATGGGGTGGGCCAGGGCACAGCTCACCGCAGTGAGCAGGACGGTGAACAGAATGGAAAGCAGAGTGGAGGCCGCCACGCTGCGGCGCATCCCCGTTTCGTTCTTCGCGCCGAACAGCTGCCCCAGCCGGATGCCGAAGCCGCTGGTCAGCCCCTGGATGAAGCAGAGGATGAAATAGACGATGGAGCTGGTGGCCCCCACGGCGGCCAGCGCGTCCGCGCCGATGGTGCGTCCCACGATCATCGTGTCCGCCAGGGTGTAAAAAAGCTGAAACAGATTGCCGCCAATAACGGGCAGGGCAAAGCGCAGCAGCACGCGCCCCTCGCTGCCCGTGGTCAGGTCTTTGGTCATACTGGGTCTCTTCCTTTCGGGGGAATACGGTGCCGCGCTATAAAAAGCGAACCGACGCGCCTATGATAAGCACGCGCCGGTTCGTTGTCAAGCCTGGTTTTGCAGGAAAGGGGATTATTTTTCTGCGGTCCGCCACAAAATGCGATTTTCCTTTACCGTGGTGACGATCTCGCCCTTGTCCATCATGGCGGAAAGGTAGGAGCGCAGGGTGCACCCCACCAGCACGTACTGGATCCAGTTCAAGGTGTGCCCCAGCCGGTCGAACACCGCTTTCAGGATGTCCTCGAAGGAGACCGGCTCCCGGCAGATGTCCCGGATCATGGCGCACAGGGCCAGCGTGTTCTGCCGGTTCACCTCCGCCAGATGGGAGATGTCCCGGCAGGCGGGGGCGTGGGCGGGGACAAACAGCGCGCCGGAAAGGGCCTTCAATGCTTCCAGCCCCGCCAGAAATTCTTCCGGGTCGTTCAGATAGGAGATGGGGTACTTGGAAAGCGTCTCCTCCGAGGCGACGGCGTCCCCGATGAACCATACCCCGTCTCCCGTTTTGAAGAGGGCCATGGAGAAGGAATGCCCGCTGACAAAGTGCATCTCGAACCCCGGCGGCAGGACCTCCTCCGTCAACTCTTCTGCGCTGCACTGCGGTGCCATGAGAAATTTATTGTGCAGCACCTCCGGCGGCCGCCCGCCAAAAAGAAACGCAGGCTCCAACACCGGAAGGTCGGCAAAACCCAGCTCTTCATAGGGGAGATAGACCCTGCAGCCGGTCCGCTTCTGCAAAAAACGGCACCCGCCGATGTGGTCGGCGTGGGAGTGGGTGCAGTAGACGGCGTCCAGCTTCAATCCAAGAGATTCCAGATGCTTCAGCGCCCTTTTTGCGGCGCTGTCGTCGCTTCCGCCGTCGATGAAAACGCCGTGCCCGTCCCCGGTGCGCACCAGCCCCACCTTGGCGGGACAGTCCATATACCAGGTGTTCTCCCCGGCGGGAATCAGTTCATACATGCTTTGGGCCTCCTTGCTTGTTCTCCGGCTATCATAAAGCACTGCCGGAGATTTGTACAGCCCCCAAGCGCTTATTCGAGGTTCATCTGCCGCTTCCGGGCGGCGGAGAAGGCCAGCTTTTCGGACAGTGCCGCCCGGTCGCCGCTTTTCAGGACAGCATGATAGGCAGCCAGATTTTTCTCCAGCTTGTCCAGCGCCTTGTCCAGTGCCGGGGCATTCAGGGAGAACAGCTGCGTCCACAATGGAACATCCAGCGCCGCCACCCGGGTGCAGTCCCGGAAGGAGTTGCCCTCAAAGCCCTTGCAGGTGAACAGACCCTCATCGTCACAGACCGACAGGGCGATGATGTGCATCATCTGGCTGGTGTAGGCGATCATGGCGTCGTGCTGCTCCACAGTGGTAGAAATGAAATCCCGGAAGCCGATGTGTATGGCGATCCGCCGCAGAAGGTCCAGATGTTCCGCCTTGCTGTCCTCCCGGGGGGTCACCAGATAGTGGGCCCCGCGGAACATTTCACCGAAGGCGTGCTCGATGCCGGAAAACTCCGTGCCCGCCATGGGGTGCCCGCCGATGAAGTCCACCTCCGGCGGCAGCACCCGGGAGCCTTCCACAATGGCGGTCTTTACGCCGCACACGTCGGTCACCAGACTGCCCGGCCTAAAGTCATTTTTATACTGCTCCATAAAGTCCAGAATGCCTTGGGGGTGCAGGCACAAAAGGGTCATATCCGCTTCCCGCACCGCGTCCAGCGGTTTTTCCACCAGCCGGTCGCAGATGCCATGCTCCGCGGCGAAGCGCAGGGTGGGCTGGCTCACATCGCAGCCGATGATCTCGCAATCTTCAAAGCCCTTCAGCCCGATGGCCAGAGAGCCGCCGATCAGGCCGAGGCCCACGACCAGAATGGATTTTTTCATGAGAAAGACCTCCGGAAAAGAAAATGTAGGGATGTGCGCGATCAGTCGCTGACTGTGCGGCCCACGCAGGCGGCGATCTGGGCCACCTTGGGCATCAGCGCATCAAACTGGGCGGGGGTGATGGACTGTGCCCCGTCGCACCAGGCGTTCTGCGGGTCGTTGTGCACCTCGATCAAGAGACCGTCCGCCCCGGCGGCGATGGCGGCCAGCGCCATGCGCTCCACCATCCACGCCTTGCCGCAGGCATGGGAGGGGTCCACCACGATGGGAAGGTGGGACAGCTGCTTTACCGCCAGTACGGCGGAGAGGTCCAGGGTGTTCCGGGTATAGGTTTCAAAGGTGCGGATGCCGCGCTCGCAGAGGATAACGTTGTTGTTGCCGCCGGCCATAATGTATTCGGCGCTCATGAGCCACTCCTCGATGGTGGAGGAAAGCCCCCGCTTCAGCAGCACCGGTTTGGAACATTTGCCCACTTTTTTCAGAAGGTCGAAGTTCTGCATGTTCCGCGCGCCGATCTGGATGACGTCCACGCACTCTTCGAAAAAGGGCAGCTGGTCGGAGCTCATGAGCTCGGTGACGATGGGCATTCCTGTGGCCTCTTTGGCGTCCAGCAGCATCCGAACGCCCTCCACCCCCATACCCTGGAAGGAGTAAGGGGAAGTGCGGGGCTTGTAGGCACCGCCCCGCAGGGCGGTCGCACCGGAGGCCTTCACGGATTTTGCGATGCCGACGATCTGCTCTTCCCCCTCCACCGAACAGGGACCGGCGATGACGGTCAGTTTTTTGCCGCCTACCTTAACACCGCAGCCGATGTCGATGACGGAGTCGTCGGGGTGGTACTTCCGGTTTGCCTTCTTGAACGGCTCCGTCACCCGCATGACCCGCTCCACACCGGCGAGCTGGCCCAGCTTTTCCTCATCCAGCCGGGCGGAATTGCCCTCCGCGCCGAGAATAGTGGTCTCGCTGCCCTTGGACACCATGACCTTGACGCCGCCGTCCTCCATGGCGTGAATGGCCTCCTGCAGCTGCTCTTGGGTAAATCCCTGCTTCATGATCAGAATCATTGGTAAAACTCCCTTTCAAATCAAAATTCTGCCTGCCACCAAAGATCCGCGGCTTCGCACTGTGGAAAACAAAGACCGCGGCGCCCATCGGGCGCCGCGGTCTGAAGAAGCCTTCTCTTCCCGCCGTTGGCATCCGTTTACGGGCATAACCGATCGCCGCTATTGCAATAATAGCGGTAATAGCCATACACGTAAGCGGTGCTCATCAGCATGGATGCGGCCTCCTTCTTTCCGATTCTGATGGTACTTTAGCACTTTTTGGTGCTAAAGTCAAGAAAAAAGTTTGTAAGAAATGGAGGTTTACCGACGGTCATTGCCCTTCGGCCCAGCCCTTGGCACGCTCCACCGCCCGGTGCCAAATGGCGAACTCTTCTGCCCGACTGCGCTGGGGAGTGAAGATCCGTTCACTTTTGCGGATGGCGGACAGCTCGTTCAGGCTGCTCCACACGCCGGAAGAAAGCCCGGCCAGAAAGGCTGCGCCCAGAGCGGTGGTCTCCGCCATGGCGGGCCGGTCGATGGGGATCCCCAGAAGGTCAGACTGGAACTGCATCATAAAATTGCTGACGCAGGCTCCGCCGTCCACCCGCAGCTCGGTGACGCCGCCGTCCACATCCCGGCCCATGGTCTCCACCAGGTCACCTACCTGATAGGCGATCCCTTCCAACACGGCGCGGGCAAGATGCGCCTTAGTGCTGCCCCGGGTCAGACCCACCACGGTGCCCCGGGCGTACATGTCCCAATGGGGTGCGCCCAGCCCCGTGAAGGCGGATACCAGATACACGCCGCCGTTGTCCGTCACAGATTCGGCCAGCACATCACATTCATGAGAGGAACGGATGAGCCCCAACTCATCCCGGAGCCACTGAATGGAGGAACCTGCATTGAATACGCTGCCCTCCAGCACATAGGTGGTTCTGCCCCCTACATTCCAGCCCACGGAAGTGACCAGACCGCCGCCGCTGCGCAGGGCGGTTTCCCCAACATTCATCAAGGTAAAGCAGCCGGTACCATAGGTGTTTTTCGCTTGACCGGGGAAGAAACAGCCTTGGCCGAACAGGGCGGCCTGCTGGTCGCCCGCCGCTCCGCGGATGGGAACGCCCGCCAGAGCCTCCAGCCCGGGGATGCCGTTTTTCACGCAGCCGAAGGCGTCTCCGCTGTTGGGGACCGGCTGGGGTAACATGCACAGGGGAATGTTCAGCCTGCGGCAGAGAGTTTCGTCCCACTGCAGTGCGCCGATGTCAAAGAGCATGGTACGGGCGCAGTTGGAGTAGTCGGAGACGTGTTTTCCCGTCAGGTTCCAGATCAGCCAGCTGTCCACCGTACCGCAGAGAAGCTCACCGTTTTTGGCTCGCTCCCGCGCGCCGGGCACTGCGTCCAGAATCCATTTGAATTTGGTGCCGGAAAAATAGGCGTCGATGAGCAGACCGGTTTTATCCCGGACATAGCTGCCGAAGCCTTCTGCTGTGAGCTGGTCGCAGAGGGAAGCGGTCCGGCGGCACTGCCAGACGATGGCGTTGTAAATGGGCCTTCCGGTGGCCTTTTCCCAGACTACAGCGGTCTCCCGCTGGTTGGTCATGCCGATGGCGGCGATCTCACCGCCTGTTACGCCGCTTTGGGCAAGGCAGTCCCGCACCGCAGCCAGCTGGCTTTCCAAAATCTCCATGGGGTCATGCTCCACCCAGCCCGGCTGGGGGAAATGCTGGGGAAAGGGTTTTTGTGCCATGGCCATACGTTGGCCGTTTTGGTCGAACAGAATGGCCCGGGAACTGGTGGTACCTTGGTCCAGGGCCAGAAGGTAGGTCTGCACGGAGGTGGGTCTCCTTTCCTGCTTGACGGGCATGGCCCGACAGCGTAAACTGAAGATATGAATCATCTTAACACAGAAGGAGAGAATTTGCCATGGTGACTATGCAGGAATTTACCTTCCCCTCCTCCGACGGCATCCATTCCATCCATGCGGTGGAGTGGCGGGAGGAAGACGCATCCCCCCGGGCGGTGCTGCAGCTTGTCCACGGTGTGGCGGAGTACGTGGGGCGTTATGACCATTTCGCCCGTTTTCTGGCAGGGCACGGCTTCGTTGTGTGCGGCGAGGACCATCTGGGCCATGGCCTGACGGTGGATGACGGAAAGTACGGCTATTTCGGCGAGAAAGACGGTTGGAAGCATGTGATCACCGATGTGCACCGTATGCGCGAGATCGCGGGGGAGCGGTGGCCCGGCCTTCCATACTTCATCATGGGGCACTCCATGGGCTCTTTCCTCACCAGAATGTACCTGCTGCGCTGGCCGGGCACGGTCACCGGCGCCATTCTGTCCGGAACGGGGCAGGAGTCCCGCCTTAACGTGGCGCTGGGCCGCCGTATCGCCCTGCATGAACGGAAAAAGCTGGGGGCGGAGGGCCACAGCGACATGGTGCAGAAGGTCTCGCTGGGCGCTTACAACAAAAAATTCGCTCCCAACCGCACCACAGCGGACTGGATCAGCCGGGACGAGCGGGTGGTGGACGCCTATCTTGCCGACCCGCTGTGCCGGTTCACCCCGTCGGTCAGCATGTTTGCCGATATGATGGAGGGGCTGAAGTTCATCGGCGATCAAGAGAACCTTTCCGCCCTGGATCGGAATACCCCCATCTATCTCTTCTCTGGTGATCAGGATCCGGTGGGAGGTATGGGCAAAGGAGTGCGCAAGGTACACAGGATGTACGAAAAGGCCGGCGTCCGGGACCTGACGATGAAGCTTTACCCCGGCGGGCGGCATGAAATGCTTAACGAACTGAACCGGGACGAGGTGTACCGGGATACCCTCGCCTGGCTGGAAATGCACCTCCCGGCGGAAAAGAAGTAAACGAAGCAGGGACCATGAAAAGGCCTCGCGGAATTTTCGCCCGCAAGCGCAAATCAGATTGAATCATTTTCGGCGGCGGCGTGTACGTCGTCGAAAATACTTTGCGCGAAGTGAGCGCCGAACGGTCCGTTATCGACGGCCCCGTGAGGCGCAGAGCGCAGCGAAGCCTGCTCAAAAAAGAGACAGAGTTCAGTGCTCTGCACTGAACTCTGTCTCTTTTGGAGAGAAGATGAAGGGAAGTTTATCTCAAACAGCCGTCAGTTGCCCCAACCGAAGGGGAAGGAGCCGCTGCCGTAGCTGTCTGTGCCTTGCTGGCCCTGCGGCAGTTGCTGGCTGTTGCTGCTGTTATTGCTGCTGGTGCTCGTGGAGGAGGTCTCTTCGCCGAAGGTGATGCTCAGGGTCAGAGTCTGCCCGCCGCGGGTCACGGTGAGGGTGGCAGTGTCACCCGCCTTATACTGGTTCTTGGCGCTGACCAGCTCGCTCTTGCTGGTTACCTGAGTGTCGCCCACGGCGGTGATGATGTCACCGGCCTTCAGCCCGGCGGAAGCCGCGGGAGAGCCGGTGCTGACGGCCTCTACATAAGCGCCCTGCGGCAGGTTATAGCGCTGGGCATCCTCTTCTGTCACATCAGACACCGAGATGCCCAGGTAGGGCTTTCCCGTCACCGTGCCGGTCTCCACCAGCTGGGTGATGATGTCTTTTACATCGTTCAGCGGGATGGCAAAGCCAAGCCCCTCGATGGTGGCACTGGAGGAGGAACTGCTGCTGCCGGACAGCTTTGCGGAGGTGATGCCGATCACCTCGCCGTAGCGGTTGAAGAGCGGGCCGCCGGAGTTGCCGGAGTTGATGGTGCAGTTGGTCTGCAGCATGTTCATGGTGATGCCGTCCTCATTGGTGACTGTGCGGTTCAGGGCGGACACCATGCCGTTCGTCATGCTGTAGGTCAGCTCACCCAGGGGGTTGCCGATGGTATAAACCTCATCGCCCACCAGTGTGTTGTCGCTGTCGCCCAGTACCACGGGGGTGAGACCGGTGGCGTTGATCTTCAGAACGGCCACGTCGTTATCCTTCTCGCCGCCCACGAAGGTGGCATCATAGCTGGTGCCGTCAGAGAACGTCACCTTGATGTCGTGGGCATTTTCCACCACGTGGTAGTTGGTGACGATATAGCCGTCCTCCGTGATGACGAACCCGCTGCCGGACACGGCCGCCGTGGTCTGCCAGCCCCAGATGTTGGTGGTCACACCGGCGTTGATGCCCACGCAGGAGTTGACGTAGGAAGCATAGATCTGCTGGGGGGTCAGCTCCGTACTGGTGTCCGCCTTTACGGTGTTCACCGTGGCGGTGGGGCGTTCCCCTTCCGTGATGGTGGTACTGGCTGTTACGCTGCGGGAGGAGATGATCCCGGCGGCGCTTACGCCGCCCACTGCGCCGCCCGCCAGGGCGCACACCAGCGCCAGGGCGACCATCTTGCCGCCGAAGCCGTGCTTCTTCTTACTGCCGGAGGGGACACCGTCTACAGTAAAATGCGGAGCGTCTACCGTTTCACCGGCGTACTTGCGGCGGTT
This sequence comes from uncultured Oscillospiraceae bacterium, assembly GCA_934646175.1. Classification (GTDB taxonomy): domain Bacteria; phylum Bacillota; class Clostridia; order Oscillospirales; family Oscillospiraceae; genus CAKUEI01. The sequence goes on along the minus strand of CAKUEI010000017.1, from coordinate 12,512 downwards.
TTCCTCGGCGCGCTTCCGATAAAATTCATTCACATCGTCTACATTGCGAAAGTCCATGATCGAAGACTCCTTTCCGGGGTCGTTCCCCGTTTGACTGAATCCAGAATAGCGCAGAAATGTGTATAAAGCATGAAGAAAAATCGAAAGAATTTTGAAGGAATCAAAAATCCTTTGTGAATGAATCACGCCACAGTCGCCCGAAGTCCGCCCGAATGGCCCGCCCGTCCTGCAGAAGACCGTCCAGCGCGCCGCAGGCTATGAGGCTGCGCCCCATGAGCAGCAGAATGGGGGCTAGGATCATACCGCCGATGCCCCACAGGCGCATCCCCGCGTACACCGCCATCAGCGCAGAGAGAGGGGAAAGCCCCATCTGCCCGCCCAGCACCTTGGGTTCTGCGATCTGCCGGAACAGGGCGATGACGCTCCAAAGCGCCAGCAGCATCAGCGCCCGGCTCTGTCCGCCGAGGAGGAAAAGGACGACCACCCACGGCACGATCACCGTGCCGGAGCCGACGATGGGGATAAAATCCAGCACCGCCAGCAGGAAGGAGAGCAGCAGGGCATAGGGCTGCCGCAGCAGAAGAAAGCCGATGAGCAGAATGGCGAACACCCCGGCGGAAAGCAGCAGCTGCGCCCGCAGGTACCCGCCGAAGGCTGCCCGGGCTGCCGCCTGCACGGATGCGGCCAGCAGTTTTCCGCTGGGAGAGAGCTTGCCCGCTGCCGCCCGCCGGTAGCCGGGATACCCCGCCGCCAGAAAATAGGTGGCCAGCAGGAACGCCGTCACCCCCACCGCGGCGCCTGGCAAATGCAGCACCGCATTGCCTGCCCAGCCGCTCACGGCGGAGAACAGCTTCGGGATGCACTGGGAAAGCCAGGCGGAAAGCTGAATTTCCGCATTGCCGATGAGCCCGCCCAGATGCCGGGGCATGGCGGAGGAGAACCGCTCCAGCTGGCGGCTCATCTCCGCAATGGGGGCGGAAAGAGAGGCGATCAGCTCCGGCCAGCCGGAGGCCAGCTGCCCCAATTCCTGCAGGGAGTAGTAGCACAGGGCGAAAAGCCCGCCGCCCAATAGTGCAACGGCGAGCAGCACCACGATCAGCGCGCTGACGCGCCGGGAGAGACGGCACTTTTTCCTCAGAAGGCAGATGGGCTTTTCCAGCAGTGCCGCGGCGCCCCAGGCAAGGAGAAAGGGCAGCAGCAGGGAGAGAAGCGTGCCCAACTGCCGCCGCAGCAGCCAGAAAAGAAGCAGGGGAAGAAGCCGCAGTGCCATGCGCAGCCACAGCAGGAGCCGCTCCCGCGGCGTCAGGACCGGATCACCGTTCAAAAGCTCCGCCTTCCTTCGTACAAAGTAGGGGCGCGGAAAGGCGCCCCTTTCTTTTTTACACCGTTTGGCGGGAAATTATACACACCGGTACAGGGGACGAGCCCGTCATATTTTCCTCCCGGGTGACATAAAGTGAAACATAAACGCAAAACAAAGGAGCGATCAGTGTGCAGCAGAAGAAATTTCCCCTGCGGAAGGGCCTTCGTATGTTTACCGCGCTTTTCCTGACGGTGCTTACCCTGTGGATGATCTCCCTGACGGCGGACCTTTCCGGCGCAAAAAACGCGCTGGAGGAGCTGGGGGAGAAGACTGCCTTCGCCGCGGCGGTGGTGCGGGCGGAGCTGGGCCTTCCCCGTCCGCAGAGCGGGGAAGCGGCGAACCTTACCTTCTGGCAAAAGTTCGTGGTCAGCCAGTCGCCTGCCCTACTGGCGGCGGCCATGGAAGAGACCGCGCCCGCGCCGGAGGAAACGCCGGAACCGGAACCCTCTGAGCAGATCCCGGAAACGTCGGCTTCCGCCGACCGGGTGGTGGAGCGGACGGTGGCCCCCAAGGACGCCACGGGCTACACCTGCGCCGGAGAGGTCTACATCCAGAACCCCACCGCCGCCCAGGTGGACGCACAGGCCATGACCCGTGCCGCCGTGCCAGTCACCCTGGGGACGGAGGACCCCCAGGTCCTCATCGTCCACACCCATGGGAGCGAGGCATACACCCCGGCGGACGGCGACGACTATGCCGCCAGCAGCGCCTACCGCACCACCGATACACAATATAATATGGTACGGGTGGGGGACGAGATCGCCGCCGTGCTGGAAAGCCGGGGCATTTCCGTCCTGCACGACAAAAGCCTTTATGACTACCCGGCTTACAGCGGGGCCTATGGCCGCTCCGCCGAGGCCATTGAAGGTTTTTTGAAGCAGTATCCCTCCATCCGGGTGATTTTGGACGTACACCGGGATGCCATCGTGGATGCCTCCGGCGTTAATTATAAGGTAGTCACCGAGGTGAATGGGGAGAAGACCGCCCAGGTCATGCTGGTGGTGGGCACAGATCAGGGCGGTGCCTCCCACCCCAACTGGCGGCAGAACCTCACTTTCGCGGTGAAGGTGCAGCAGCACATGAACGGGGCCCACGAAAACCTCGCCCGCCCCATTGCCCTGCGGGCGGCGCGGTATAACCAGCAGTACGCGATCGGCTCCCTGCTGGTGGAGGTGGGCAGCCACGGGAACACCCTGCGGGAAGCCATCCGGGGCGGGCGGCTGTTCGCCGAAGCACTGGCGGACACCCTGGGCCGTACTGCATGATATTGATAGAAAAAAGGCGATCATTCGGGCGAAAGTTGTTTACAAATGAGAATTATGGGTGCTATAATGCACATAAAGGCGAAAATTGATAGCGTTTTTTCAATAACGGCCCGGCGCGGGAAGGAATGATCCCATGAACATGAATCAAGTGGAATATGCCATTGCTCTGGCGGAGTACAAAAAATTCTCCGAGGTGTCCAAACGGCTGTACGTGGCCCAGTCCTCCATCAGCAAACAAATCTGTCTGCTGGAAGAAGAGGTGGGCTTCCCGCTGTTTGAACGGCTGAAAAGCGGTACGGAGCTGACGCCGGAGGGCAAGATCATGATCGAAGCCTTCCGCGCGGGGCGGGACGGGATCAACAGCGCGGTGGAACGGGCCAGATATCTCCAGAACTGCGGTGGGATGCTGAAGATCGGCGTGTCCGCCGGATTTGAGAGCTTCCCGGTACTGCTTCATTCGCTGGAATCCCTGCGCCGCCTGCACCCCAGCCTGGAGATCGGCATCCAGTCCTTCCACTATGCCGATTTGGCCGCGGAATTTAACCGCGACCGGCTGGACATGGTGATCGACTGTGACACCGAGATTCCCGGCCGCAACTGGGAGAGGTTGCCCCTGTGGGAGGAGAAGTATGCACTGATCGTCCCTCAGGATCACCCCCTTGCCAACGGGGTCGCGGTCAAGGACTATGATTTTTCCGGCGATGTGCTCTGGTTTGCCCGCCATGAGGACAGCGATGCGTACAAAAGCCTGATTCAGAATATCTGCGAGCTGCTGCGGGCGGACGACTCCATGATCCGCTACGCCCGGGACCTGGATTCCTTGATGGCCTGCATGGAGGCGGGCCTGGGGCTTATGGTGGCACCGTGGATCCGGCGGCTGGGGAATGAGGGCTTCTGCCGCATTCCTCTGGAAAGCAAAAAGCTGCCCGTTCTGCGGATGGAAGCCATCTGGAAAAAGAAAAATCCCAACCCCGCACTGGCCGATTTCGTAAGCCTGATGCGGGAAACGGTGATGGAAATGGGGGCGCTGAACCGATGACGGAAATGCAGATCGACAGCTTTCTCGCCGTGGCGGAGACACTGAATTTCTCCCGCGCGGCCGAACAGATGGACATTTCACAGCCCACACTTTCCAAGCATATCAAGCTGCTGGAAGAGAATCTGGGCTTCCCCCTGCTGGAGCGGACCCGCTCCGCCGTGGCCCTGACACCGGAGGGGGTGCTGATGTACCACACCCTGAAGGGGGTGCAGGATCAGGTGCGCCTTTCCATCTCCCGCTCACGCAGCGGCATCGTGGGGGCGCGGAAGACCGTGGGTATCGGCATCATGCGGGGCCTTTCCGTCAGCCGCATCCCGGTCCTGCGGGATGCCATCGCCCGCTACCGCCGTGTCGACCGGGGGAATGACGTGATCCTCATGCGCGGCGACATGAAAGATCTGTGGGCCATGCTGAAATCCGGGGACGCGGACCTTCTGGTGATGCCGGATTACGTTTCCTTCGGGGACCGGATCCTGGAGACAGTCCCTCTGGCCCACAGCAGGGTCATGCTCTACTCCGCGTCCAAAAGTGCCATCCGCATGGAGAACGGCGAGCTGAACCTGCCGGAAAGCAGCCTGATTTCCGTGGGGCCGGAGGGCGATGGGGATTATTACCGCTATTTCTCCGGCATGCTGGAACAGATGGGGCTGAACCCCGCCGCCTGCCAGCAGGCCAATTCCATCTCCGGTATGCTGAATTCGGCCTCATGTGGGCTGGGTGCGGCGTTGTTTTTTGACACCGCCTGCCTGCAGGACGACCCCCTGATCGCCTGTCAGGAGGTGCCGGACAAGACGGTGATGATCCAGGCGGTGTATAGCCTGAAAAGCGGGAATTTCCTCCGTTTTCTGGGGGGACTTCAGCTGTGCGTGGAGGAAGCCTATAAGGAAATCTTTTATTAAAATAGCCAAATGACTATGAGACCATGGCGAGATGGATAATTTACGCGGATAGCCTACCGTGCTACACTGAAATAGGAACATGAGACCACAAAGGGCGGCAAGACCGCCCAGAAGCGATAATTTCAGAACGGAGGTCGTGAAGAATGTATACTTTCAGCCCCATCAGTCCCCGCGTAGCCGATATGCGTGAGCGCTACCGCAGCACCAAACCGGAATTGGACTTGAACCGCTATAAGATCGTCACCGAGTTCTATATGGAGCACCGGGACATCACCGGCTGCTTAAAGCGCGCCTATAACTTCAAGAACCTGTGCGAGAAGATGCCTACCCACGTCAATGACGGCGAGATCATCGTGGGCAGCCTGACCGCCAAGTACCGCGCCGCTGCCATGTTCCCGGAGAATTCCGTGGACTGGCTGAAGGAAGAGATGACCAGCGGTCTGCTCTGGACCCGCGAGACCGACCCCTACATCGTGGATGAAGAGACCCGCGACTATGTCCTCAGCACCGTGGACTTCTGGATGCAGGAGTGCATGAGCGCCAAGCTGAACTCCTATATCCCCCTGAACTACCGCAAGCTGGCCGGCAACGGCTGCTGCGGCTTCGGCCCCCAGGGCCAGGCGGCCCAGCCCGTGGGCCACTTCTGCACCGGCTACAATAAGGCCATCCGCAAGGGCTTCAAGGCCATCAAGGAAGAGGCCGACGCCAAGATCCTGGAGCTGGAAGGTACCGGGCTGGGCGGCACGAAGGCCAAGCAGTATAATTTCTACCGCTCCATTTCCATCGTCTGCGACGGCATGATCACACTGGCCAAGCGCTATTCCAAGCACTGCGCCGAACTGGCGGAGAAGGAATGCGATGCCGCCCGCAAGGCGGAACTCATCAAGCTGTCCGAGGTGCTGGACTGGGTCATCGAGAACCCTGCCCGCGACTTCTATGAGGCAGTGCAGGCCCTGTGGTTCTACGAGATGTGCGTCATGTTGGACGCCAATATGCATGGCACCTCCATGGGCCGCGTGGATCAGTATCTCGGCTCTTACGCCGAAGCGGATCTTGCCTCCGGCAAGCTGACCCGCGATCAGGCTCAGGAGATCATGGATATGTACTACCTGAAGGTGGCTGAGCTGAACAAGCCCTGGTCCGCCGGCGCCGTTCTGGCAAACCCCGGCTACACCAACGGTCAGCTGTTCACCCTGGGCGGCATCGATAAGGACGGAAACGACGCCACCAACGTCTGCACCTATATGTGCCTGGAGGCGGCGGGCCGCCTGCTGCTGCATGATCCCCCGCAGGCCCTGCGCATCAACAAGAACACCCCGGCGGAGCTGTGGGACTGCGCCATCGAGGTCACCAAGCGCGCCGGCGGCGTGCCCAGCTTCTATTCCGATGATGTGGTCATGGAGGCCCTGACCTACCGCGGCCGTATTGCCAAGGAAGATGTCTGGGACTACTGCCTCATCGGCTGCGTCGAGCCCTCCCTGGGCGGTCAGGAGTGGCCGGCTTGCGGCGGCAACGGCACCGAGACCTACACCAATATCGTTACCGGCTTCCTGATGGCCATTAACAACGGTTATAACCCCATGCCCATGCCCGACGGCACCCCTGGCCCTCAGTTCGGCCCCGCCACCGGCTATCTCTACGAGATGGAGTCCATGGAGGACGTGAAGAAGGCGTTCGAGACCCAGCTGCGCTACTGGACCACCTGGGACGTGAACCTGCGCAACATCTTCGAGTCCATCGCCCCCGACATCCTGCCTCAGCCTGTGGTCTCCGCCACCATGGAGGGCTGCATGGAAAAGGGCATGGACGTGATGAACGGCGGCTCCAAGTACAACTCCACCGGCCTTTCCTGCGTGGGTGTCGGCAACGTGGTGGACTGCCTGGGCGTCATCGACTACGTCTGCTTCAAGACCAAGAAGTACACCACCCGCGAGCTGTATGATGCCGTTATGGCCAACTGGGAAGGCTATGAAGAGATGCAGAACTACATCAACGGCGAGGTGCCCCGTTACGGCAACGCCAACGAGGATGTGGACCAGTACGCCAACTGGGTCATGAAGACCTATGCCGACATCGGCAACTCCTACACCAGCAGCCGCGGCCCCCTGTCTGTGGGCTGCTACCCCGTCACCTTGAACGTGCTGTTCGGTTATGGCACCTGGGCCACCCCCGACGGCCGCAAGGCGCACACCCCGCTGTCCGACGGCATCGGTGCCGTTCAGGGCATGGATAAGAGCGGCCCCACCGCAGCTCTGGTCTCCATGTCTCACGTGCCGCAGAACCTGTTCTCCAACGGCATCCTGCAGAACATGAAGTTCCATCCCACGGCCATCAGCCGTCCGGACGGCAAGCAGAAGCTCATTGATCTGATGAAGACCTACTTCTTCAACATGGGCGGTATGCAGCTGCAGCTGAACATTGTCTCCGTCGAGACGCTGCGCGCCGCGCAGAAGGAGCCGGAGAAGTACCGTGATCTGGTGGTCCGTGTGGCAGGCTTCTCCGCCTACTTCGTGGAGGTGTTCAAGGACAGCCAGGAGGATCTGATCCGCCGCACGGAGCAGGGCCTCTAAGAAGAAACGAACCCCCAAACGCCCCGACCGCAAAAGCGGCCGGGGCGTTTTTAAACGAGACCCGCTATGCCGGACTCTCGTTTGAGTAAGCCACCGCCGAACGCAGATCAGATTTTTTGCGCCTGCGGGCGCAAACTCTGCAAGGCTTTTCCGCAGGACAGGGGAGGGAAGACCCCCGCCCGCTGCTGTGAAGGTACAACAAATTGTGAGAGTCTGCCGGGGAGAGAAAACAGGAAAAATGCCTTGCAAAAACGGAAATGATTGTGTATAATATGAGCGTATGGGGATTGAGTGCAGTGCCGGTGATGGGAAGATCCCGGTACGGCACTCAAAAATTTTGGTTGTCCTTTTTTTCACAAGGACAGCCGCGCTTACCCTGCGCTTTCAGAAGAAGCATAGAAGCAAAATAAGATTGGTATTGTGAGGGGAAATTATGGACAAGAAACTTGTTGGCAAGACTTATGACATTCAGGGCTTTTCCGTTCAGGACGGCCCCGGCATCCGCACCACTGTGTTCCTGAAGGGCTGCCCCCTGCGCTGCCCCTGGTGCCACAGCCCGGAATCTCAGGCTTTCAACTCCCAGCTTGCCTGGATGGCCATGCGCTGCATCGGCACCGACAAGTGCGAGGACGCCTGCATCAACGCCTGTAAGCTGGGTGCCATCTCCTACGGCGAGCTGACCACCACCATGGAGAAGCAGAGCGAGATCGACGAAAACGGCATCGGCCGCGACAAGATGGTCGAGCGTCCCGTTCAGAAGATCCATGTGGACCGCAAGGTGTGCACCAACTGCGGCGACTGCGCCGCCGTCTGCCATCCCGATGCGCTCTACATGTGCGGCACCGACTACACTGTGGACGAGATCGTGGCCCGCGTCTCCAAGGATAAGCCGTTCTACGATCACTCCGGCGGCGGCGTTACCGTTTCCGGCGGCGAAGCCATGTCTCAGCCCGAGTTCACCATCGCTCTGCTGACTGCCCTGAAGGAAAAGGGCATCAACACCGCGCTGGACACCACCGGCTACTGCAAGTGGGAGCTGCTGGAGAAGACCGTTCCCGTGGCGGATCTGTACCTCTACGACCTGAAGCACATGGACAGCGACCTGCATAAGCGCGTCATCGGCGTTCCCAATGAGCTCATCCTGGAGAACGCGAAGAAGCTGGCAGCCGCCGGCGGCAAGCTGCAGGTCCGTATCCCTGTCATTCCTCAGTTCAACGACTCCAAGGAGAACATCCGCAAGACCGGCGAGTTCTGCCTTGAGCTGGAGAAGATCAACCCCGGCACCGTCACCATGATTCAGTTGCTGCCTTACCACAACCTGGGCGTTATGAAGTGGCAGCGCATTCAGGACAACATTCCCATCATGGAAGCTGTGCCTCCCACCGATGAGTACATGCACGAGCTGAAGGACCTTCTGGACGAGATGGGCCTGAATGTCTGCATCCACTGATCGGGACATAACGGTTTATACTCCGCCCCGCCAGGCGGGTATAAATAAAATCGGCTCTGCCGATTGCATCTTTGGCGCGTCGGCAGACCCCCAAAAATGCGCTACCTAAAATTTTTATATTTAGGAGGAAGACAACCATGGAGAAACTGTTAGGCGTTTTCGAAACCGCCGAAGAAGCTCTGGCTGCAGCTGAAAAGGCTCAGAAAGAGCTGGTCAACAACTATAGCACTGAGCAGCGTCAGGCCATGATCGACAGCATGAAGAAGATGGGCATGGAACATCTGGAAGAGCTGTCCCACATGGAGCTGGACGAGACCGGCTACGGCCGTTATGAGGATAAGCTGCAGAAGAATGGCGGCTCCTTCAGCAAGACTCAGGGCATCGAGGCTCTGACTCACGAAGTTCTGGCCAGCAGCGCTGGTCTGACCGTCGACTACTATGCCCCCTACGGCCTGGTCGGCGCTGTCACCCCCTGCACCAACCCCTCTTCCACCATCTTCGCTAACGGCATCTGCAACCTGGCTGCCGGCAACGCCGTGGTGTTCAACGCTCACCCCGCTGCCAAGAAGAGCTGCGCTTATGCCTGCCACCTGGCCAACCAGGCTATCGTTGAGGCTGGCGGCCCCGCCAACCTGCTGACCATGCCTGCCGAGCCCACCATGGAGACCCTGGACGTCATCATGAAGTATCCCACCGTGAAGCTGCTGCTGGGCACCGGCGGCCCCGGCATGGTGAAGACCCTGATGTCCTCCGGCAAGAAAGTCATCGCCGCTGGCCCGGGTAACCCCCCCTGCGTCGTGGACGAGACCGCTGATATCAAGAAGGTCGCTGCCGGCCTGACCATGGGTGCTTCCTTCGATAACAACCTGCTCTGCATCGCTGAGAAGGAAGTCTTCGTTGTCGACAGCGTGTTCGACGAGCTGATCAAGGAAATGGTCGCTCTGGGCAACCGCCTGCTGACCCCCGAAGAGGCTGCCATCGCAAACGAGAAGTGCACCATCGAGACCCCTAACGGCGGCCGCGCCACCAACAAGAAGTATGTTGGTAAGAACGCTGCTGTCATCCTGAAGGACCTGGGCATCCCCGTGGAGGGCGATCCCCGTCTGGCCATTCTGGAAGCCAAGAACGAGGACAACCTGGTTCAGACCGAGCAGATGATGCCCGTTCTGCCTCTGGTCCGCTGCAAGGACTTCGACGAGGCTGTCGAGCGTGCAGTGGCCGCCGAGCACGGCAACTGGCACTCCTCCGCTATCTGGACTGCCCGTCTGGATCGCGCCACCAAGCTGGGTAAGATGATCAACACCACCGTGTTTGCTATGAACGCTCCCACTCTGGCTGCTTTCGGCATCTGCGGCACCGGCACCAACTCCCCCACGATCGCTACCCCGACCGGCGAGGGTGTTACCTCTCCCCGCAGCTTCGCTCGTCGTCGTCGTTTCGCCATGGGCGACGGCCTGGGCTATGTCCTGTAAGAATTACCGCCGGTAATTCCTCAGGTACGTTCCAAGAGTACGCTGGTTTGCCCGCGCGCGTAAGTGCGCGCGGGCAAACTTTTGCGCGGAAAAGGCCGTTAAGAGGATTTGCGTCCCCTTAATGGCCTTTCGCGCCAAATCAGGAACCATTATCCGGAAGGGAGTAAGAAAAATGTCCATTACCAACTTTAAGGAACTGGTTGCCGCTGCGGCAGCTATGGAAGAAAAGACCCGCATCGTGGTCGTCAACGCGCAGGACGAGCACACTCTGGACGCCATCGTCCGTGCCACCAAGGATGGCATCATCAACCCCATTCTGGTGGGCGATGTGGCCAAGATCAGCGAGATCATCACCCACGAGGGCGACGACCCCGCCAAGTACGAGATCATCCCCGCCGCCAGCGTGGACGAGAGCCTGGCTATTGCTGTGAAGCTCATCCAGGAAGGCAAGGGCAACGTCCTGATGAAGGGCAAGCTGCAGACCGGCGAGATGATGAAGGCCGTTGTCAACAAGGAGAACAACCTCCGCACCGGCAAGAAGATCTCTCTGATGGGCTTCTATGAGATCCCCACTTATCACAAGCTGTTCGCCGTGTCCGATCAGGGCATGAACACCTATCCCGACCTGCAGGGCAAGAAGGACATTTTGGAGAATGCCGTCAACGTGCTGCGCGCCATGGGCATTGAGAACCCGAAGGTCGGCGTTCTGGCCGCTGTGGAGAACGTCAACCCCAAGATGCCCGAGTGCGTGGATGCCGCCGCTCTGAAGGAAATGAACGAGAAGGGCGAGATCGCTGGCTGCGTGGTGGAAGGCCCCATCTCCTTCGATCTGGCCATGGATCCCGAAGCCGCTCCCATCAAGGGCTACGTCAGCCCCGTGGCCGGCGACGCCGATCTGCTGATCGTGCCCGACATCGCCTCTGGCAACATTCTGGTCAAGGCCCTGACCGTTCTGGGCAAGGCTGAGACCGCCGGCATGGTCGTGGGCGCCAAGGTGCCCATCGTTCTGACCTCCCGTGCCGCTACCGCTTCCGACAAGTATTATTCCATCGCTCTGGCTGCTTTCGTGGCTAAGAACTATTGATTTTTCGGATACCGATTTTGCGCTGCCGGCCGCATGGATTTGCGGCCGGCAGCGCTTTTTATGCTTTTTTGCTATAAGATGAACAGAAGGAATAGCGAAAATGGTAAACTAAAACGTTATTTTGCTGTGCGTTTCCTCTTGCAAAGCGCAGTTTGTTGTGATATTATTAACAAGCTGATTGAAGGGGGCGAATACCCCCCGGAACTTTTTGTAAGAGTAAACAGGAGGAATTTATCATGCTGAGCAGCGGAGTTTACAAGCAGCTTTGCCCTGTGCTGTACGGTGCAGGTGTTACCAATCGGATCGGCGAGGTCGCCAAGGAACTGGGCCTGAAGAAGCTCATGATCGTTACTGACCCCGGCATTGCCAAGGTCGGCCATGATAAGAAAGTGGTTGCCGCGCTGGAGTCCGCCGGTGTGGAATATGTAGTCTGGGCCGAGGCTCAGCCCGAGTGCCCCAGCCAGAACGTGAAGGACGGCGCCGCCGTGGCCCGTGCCAACCACGTGGACGGTATCCTCGGTCTGGGCGGCGGTTCCGGATTGGACACCGCGAAGGCCATCTCCGTCCTCACCCCCAACAAGGATGAGATCATGGAGCACCTCGTGGAACTGGTTTCCGGCGAGATCAAGCTGGAGCATCCCCAGATGCCCGTCATTCTGGTGCCCACCACCTTCGGCACCGGCAGTGAAGTCACCTTCGTCGCCGTGGTGAACGACCCCGTCACCGATTCCAAGATGACTCTGGTGGCCCCTCCCACCTACGCTGTGGTGGACCCCGCGCTGGCCATGGGCCTGCCCGCTTTCCCCACCGCTATCACCGGCCTGGACGCCCTGTCCCACGCTACGGAGGCGCTGTCCACCAAGGGCTGCACCTATCACACCGAGCTGCTGGCTTATGAGAGCATCAAGCTGGTGAACGAGTGGCTGCCCAAGGCCTGTGCCGACACCACGGCTCAGGAGCCCCGCGAGTACATGTCTCTGGCTTCCAACTTCGCCGGAATCGCCTTCAACGAGGCCAACGTGAACGTGGGCCACGCCACTGCGCATATGATCGGCCATCTGTATCACATCCCCCACGGTCTGGCCTGCGCTTGGGTCAACCCCGCTTCCATCGAGCTGATGGGCAAGTACTTCCCCGAGAAGGTGAAGCACATGGCTCCTTATTTCGGGGTCACCTGCGGCTGCGAGGGCAAGGATCTGGCCAAGGCTGTGGCCGACGCCAACCGCAAGCTGATGAAGACCCTGGGCATCCCCACTCTGGCGGAAAAAGGCATCACCCGCGAGCAGGTGGTGGCGCTGGCCGAGAGCATTCAGGGCGAAGCGCTGACCAAGTTCTACGAGTATGAGCTGTCCGTGGAAGAAGTGAAGGAC
>CAKUEI010000016.1 GCA_934646175.1 uncultured Oscillospiraceae bacterium | reverse complement strand
GGGTGAGCCTGGACATCAAGCGGGGCGAATTTATTTCCCTGTTAGGCCCCTCCGGCTGCGGCAAGACAACCCTTCTGCGCATCGTGGCCGATCTATTGCAGCCCACTCAGGGGTCCGTGCAGGTGAACGGCACGGACACCAGGACCGCCCGCCTTGCCAAAAAGTACGGTATGGTGTTCCAAAGTCCGGTGCTGTACGAGTGGCGCACCGTGCAGAAAAATGTGGAGCTTCCGCTGGAGCTGATGAAGCTCAGTAAGGAAGAGCGGGAGAGCCGTTCGCAGAGAATGCTGGACCTGGTGGGCCTGAGCAATTTCGCCGGGCATTATCCCCAGCAGCTTTCCGGTGGCATGCAGCAGCGGGTGGGCATCGCCCGGGCGCTGGCCCTCCGGCCGGAGATCCTGCTCATGGATGAGCCATTCTCCGCACTGGATGAGTTCACCAAGGAAAAGCTGCAGGAGGACCTGCTGCGCATCTGGAGCAAGACGAACAAAACCGTCCTGTTTGTCACCCACAGCATTGCAGAGGCCGTGTTCCTCTCTGACCGTATCTGCGTCCTGTCTCCTCATCCGGGGCGGCTGTCAGCGGTGGTGGACGTGAATCTGCCCCGACCGAGAACGGCAGATATGCGCTCCTCGCCGGAGTTCGGCGAACTGGTCACCAAAGTGCGGCATTCGTTTGAGGGGGTGTGAGTATGAAGAAAACAGCAGGGAAGGCTGTACCTCCCGCGGTGGTAAAGCTGGCGTGGATCGTCGGCATTGCAGTTCTTTGGGAGATCGGCGCCTTTTACGTAGGGGCGGTGAAGCGAACGCCGGAAAACATCCTGCCCCATCTGTGGCAGGTCCTGGCCTCGGTATTTTCCACCAAATCGGTCAGCGCAGGACAGACCGCCGTCCAGATCGTCCTCGGCGCAGCGGGCGCCACGCTGCTGCGGGCGGGAGCCGGATTCCTCATCGGACTTGCGGGCGGCTTCGTCCTTGCCATTCTCATGAAGCTCAGCGGGATCGTGGAGAAGATCGCCTTCCCTTATCTGATGCTCATCCAGATGGTACCCATTCTGGGCATGGCCCCCATCGTGCTGGCCATCACCCATGATATCGGCGTCAGCCGTATCGTCATTGCTGCCATCCTGACCTTTTATCCCGTCTGCACCAACACCCTGACGGGTCTGAAGTCGGTGGAGCAGGAAAAGCTGGATCTCATGCACCTGTGCGCGGCGGGAAAGGTGCAGATCTATCTCACCACGCTGATCCCGGCCGCGATCCCGTACCTGTTTACCGGGCTTAAGATCTCGGCCCCCATGGCCATTACCGCATCCATTCTGGTGGATACCCTTCAGGGCGACGGCGGGCTTGGCTGTGTCCTGTCCCAGTCTTTGAAGCACGCCATGAGCATTTACGTGTTCTGGCAGATCGTATTTTTCTCCGCCCTCATCGGTGTGCTGTCCGTCTGGGTCATCAATGTGCTGGAGCACAAGGTGTCCCCCCAGTACCGCATGGAGCGCGCGGCAAAAAGATCGAAAAAGGAGGCGGCCGTTTATGCACACCGCAGTGAAAAACAAGCGGCTTGACGCAGCCCTTTCCGTCATCCTCCCCGTGGCCTTCGGCGTTTTATTCCTCCTTTTGTGGCAGACGCAGGTCCTGCACAGCCTTCTGCATGTGGATACCTTTGTGCTGCCGTTGCCCACCCGCATCGTGGGCATTCTGGGGGAAAACGCGGCCAAGGTGATGGATAACGTCTACTCCACCGTGATCGTGGCGGTGGCCGGATTGGCGCTGGGGTCTCTGTTCGGCTACCTGATCGCCGTCATCGCCACGGTATTCCCTGTATGGGGTGCGGGCGGGCTTTCTGTTGTGGCGGCCTTCAACGCCATCCCCATCGTGGCGCTGGCCCCGGTCATCATGAACTGGACGAAGGACATCTCCAAAGAGGCCAGCGTCCGCAGCATGGTGGCAAAGATCATCGTGGTCACCCTTCTGTGCATGGCCACCATGAGCCTGAACGCCTTTCGGGGCCTGAATGAGCTGAAGCCGTTTTCGGAGGACCTGATGCACTCCTATGCGGCGGATCAGTTCACCATCTTCCGGAAGCTGCGGCTTCCCAACAGCGTTCCCTATATTTTCAACGCCCTGCGGGTGTCGGTGCCCTTGTCGGTCATTTCCGCGCTGGTCAGCGAGTACTTTGCGGAATACATTACCGGCGTAGGTCGGGCCATCCGGGAGAATATCGTTCTGGCGCAGTATTCCACTGCATGGGCCTACATTCTGGTGGCCTGTCTCATCGGCGTGATCCTGTATGCTATTTTAAGCCTTGCGGAGAGCACCCTCCTGCGGCACCGCCGCTGACGGGATCGACATACAACAGTTCAGAAAGGAAGATCATCATGAAAACGAAACTTTGGAAACGCATCTCTCTGGGCATCCTCTCGGCTGCGCTGCTGCTGTCGGTCACGGCTTGCGGCAGCAAGGAAAACGGCGGAACGGAAACCGGTTCCTCCGCGGAAGGCGGCGCCTATTTTGACAAGGGCACCTCTTCGGAAGAAATCATCAAGCGCGCCGCCGCCGAAGGCAAAGTGGGCAACTGGGGCCTTGGCAACGAATACGAGGTGCAGGCTCTGCTGGCCAAGTATGACCTGCCCATCACCTATCTGGCCCAGGACTTCAGCATGGACGGCTTTGACGACGACTCCGTGATCCTGGCCTCCGCCATGACCTATAACGAGTTGGGCCTGGTCCAGAACGATTATGACGGCGGCTACGGCTACGGCGATACCGTCGGCATCATCGATATGAACGACGAAGGGGTGGCCATGCTGGAGGACAACATTTTCTGCACTGCGGAATTTGCCAAGCAGAACCCCAATACGGTGGCCGCCTTCCTTTCCGCATCCCTGAAGGGCTGGCAGTACGCCTGCGAGCACCCTGACGAGGCCGCCGAGATCGTGTTCGAGGCCGGCTCCTCCGTCTCCGCCGATCATCAGGCCTATATGGCAGAGCAGGTGGCTAAGCTGGTAACCACGGACACCAAGGGCAATACAGTGACCAATTACGGCAACATGGACGAAGATGCCATGCAGCAGACGCTGGACCTGGCCAAGCAGTATATCCAGCTGGATGACTCCACCGCCGCCGGAAAGCTGCAGGGGCTGACCCTGGACGATGTCCGCGATACCTCTTACCTGCAGATGGCCGCCGACGGCACCTTCGGCGCGCCGGAGAAGACCGAGATCTCAGTCCAGCTGAAATGGCTGCCTCAGGCGCAGTTCATGGGCTACTATGTGGCCCAGGCCAAGGGCTATTACGATGAGGTGGGCCTTACGGTGAACATCATCCCCGGCGGCGGCGACATTGGCGAGACCACGGCGGTCTATAACGGCACGGTGGACTTCGGCGTCACCTGGTTTGCCAACCTGATCGCCGCGGACGCCGCGGATATGGGCCTTCTGGAAGTGGCACAGGTCTATCAGCGCTCCGGTCTGGTCCTGGTCTACAAATATAACTGACGGAAAAGCGGGCGTATGGATCCCGGGGCAGCGGCGGAAAATGGCCGCCGCTGCCCCGGAACATTTACAGGAGGGATTTTCATGGATCTTCTGATTCAAAACGGTACTTTGATTTCTTCCACAGATCGCATTTCGGCGGACATTGCCGTTAAGGATGGAACGATCACCGCCATCGGCAAGGGCCTCGTTCCGGAGGAACACACCAAGGTGGTGGACGCCAGGGGGCTGTACGTGCTGCCTGGCGCCATCGATGTGCATACCCATCTGGCCATGCCCTTCGGCGGGACGGTCTCTTCCGATGATTATGAGGCGGGCACCCGGGCAGCCGCCTGCGGCGGCACTACCACTGTGTTCGATTACGCCAAGCAGGTGAAGGGCCGCGGCATGGTGGAATGCGTGGAAGAGCGCCGGAAAATGGCAGAGCCGGTGGCCTGTGTGGACTATGCCTTCCACTGCATCGTCACCGACTTAAACGGCGGCGCCATTCTGGATGAATTCCAGAGCTGCATCGACTACGGCGTGCCCAGCATTAAGTGCTTCATGGTGTACAAAAAGGAGCACATGATGGTCTCCGACGGCGAGATCGTGGAGATCCTGAAAAAAGGAAAAGAGACCGGCATGATGACCAACGTCCACGCGGAGAACCCGGACGTGATCGACCTGAATATCGAGCATTTTCTGGCGGAGGGGAAGACCTCGGCCTGGTATCATTACCTCAGCCGCCCGGAGTGGGTGGAGGCGGAAGCGGATAAGCGCATTATCCACTGGGCCAAAAGCGTGGACGCGCCGGTGTACATCGTCCATCTGGCCGACAAGGAAGGACTGGAGGAGTTGATCCGGGCCAAGGAGCAGGGCGTGAAGGTGTACGCCGAGACCTGCCCCCAGTATTTGGAGTTCACCTGCGACGTTTACAAGCGGGAAGATGGCCGTAACTTCGTCTGTTCCCCGCCCATGAAGGGCGCAGAGAGCCGGGATGCGCTGTGGGACGCCATCCGGAACGGATTTATCGATACCATCGCCACCGACCATTGCCCCTTCCAGTCCTATGAGAAGGACTGGGGCAAGGACGATTTCACCAAAATCCCCAACGGCTGTGCCGGGGTAGAAAACATGTACCCCTACATGCTCGCCGCCGCCAACAGCGGCAAGATCACCTTCGGCAAGGCGGTGGAACTGTGCTGTGAAAATCCCGCCCGCATCTTCGGCTGCACCAAGAAGGGCTTTCTGGCCCCGGGCAAGGACGCGGACATCGTCCTCTACGACCCGGAGAAGGAGTTCACCATCACGAACGAAAAAATGCATTCCGACTGCGACCACACCATCTGGGAGGGGGTAAGCCTGCATGGCTACCCGGTGAAGACCTTCTCCCGCGGACGGTTGGTTTATGAAGACGGAAAATTTGTAGGGGAGCCGGGCTGGGGCACGTTCCTGAAACGCACCCCCGGCGTCCGCTGAGCTCCATTTTGAAACGGAAGGGAGGAACTTAAATGGTGCAGTGCCATACGTTAATGCGTTCCCGCCGCCTTGCGGAGGAAGCTGCGCGCTGTCTTCTGTGCGAGGAGGCCCCCTGTACCGCTGCCTGCCCGTCGGGGGACCCGGCGGCCCTGCTGCGGGCGCTGCGGTTTGAAGACAAAGTCCGGGCATCCCGGCTTTCCGCGGGGCTTGCCTGCGCTTCCTGCGGCGGAAGCTGTGAGGAAAGATGCCTGCGGGAAGAACCGGTGCGGATCCGGGACCTTGCCCTGCAGTGTGCATCGTATGCTTCCAATGTGCCGGAAAAAGAGGTGGACCTTTCCATTACCTTCTGCGGCGTGAAGTGCGAAAATCCATTTTTCCTGTCCTCTTCCGTGGTGGCGGGAACCTATGACATGTGCGCGTCGGCCCTGCGCATGGGCTGGGCCGGCGTGGTGTATAAAACCATCGGATTCCTGATTCCGGATGAGGTGTCCCCCCGGTTTGCCGCCGTGCGGAAGGAGGGAACGCCCTTTGTGGGCTTCCGCAATCTGGAGCAGATCTCCGACCATCCGCTGGCGGAGAATCTGGATGCTCTCCGCCGGCTGAAACGGGATTTCCCCACAAAGGTGATCGTGGCTTCCATCATGGGCCGGGATGAGAAGGAGTGGACCGAGCTTGCCCGGCTTTGCGAAGCGGCGGGGGTGGATATGATCGAGTGCAACTTCTCCTGCCCCCAGATGGCGGGGAACGGCCTGGGCAGCGATGTGGGACAGGATCCGGAGCTGGTAAAGCGCTATACCCGGGCGGTCCGCCGGGGGACCAAGCTCCCCGTTCTGGCGAAGATGACGCCCAACCTCGGCCATATGGAGCCACCCGCGCTGGCTGCCGTAGAGGGCGGCGCGGACGCGCTGGCCGCCATCAATACGATCAAAAGTATCTGCGGACTGGATCTGGACGATCTTTCCGCACCGCCTTCCATTGGCGGGTATTCCGCCGTGTCCGGCTATTCCGGAAAGGCGGTCAAGCCCATTGCCCTGCGGTTTATCCACGATCTGGCCGCATGCCCCCAGCTTTCCGGCGTTCCCATTTCCGGCATGGGCGGGATCGAGACCTGGCGGGACGGTGTGGAATTCCTGGCTCTTGGCTGTACGAACCTGCAGGTTACCACATCGGTCATGCAGTACGGCTACCGCATCATCGATGACCTCGTCTCTGGACTGAAGGGCTATCTGATCGGGCATGGGTATGAGAGCCTCAATGAATTCTGCGGCACGGCGATTTCCCGTCTGGTGCCGCCGGAGCGGCTGGACCGCTCCTCCCTCAGCTACCCGAGGTTTGACCGGGAAAGCTGCGTGGGCTGCGGCCGATGCTTTGTCTCCTGCCGGGACGCGGGACATGATGCCATCCGCTTTGACAAAGAAACGCGCCGCCCACAGGTAAACGGGAAAAAGTGCGTGGGGTGCCACCTCTGCCGTCTGGTGTGTCCGGTGCAGGCCATCGGCGCCACCCGGCGGGTTCCCAAAAAACGGGAAGCGCAGGCGTGCTGAATCAAAAAACATCGATTTTGGAGGGATCAAGATGAAGGGCGAAGAAATCAAGGAGAAACAGAAAAAATATGTGCTTCAGTCTTGGAACAAGCAGCGGGATCTGGACCCCATTCCCATTGAACACTGCGAGGGCATTTATCTTTACGATTACGACGGGAACCGCTATGCCGACATGTCCTCCCTTCATGTGAATATGAACGTGGGCTACGGCAACGAGGACATCAATCGCGCCATTGTGGAAAAGCTCAAGCGTTACGCCTTCATCAGTGAGGGCTATGCGGATGAGGACCGCGCCGATCTGGCGGAACTGATCATCGGCCAGATGCCGGACAACATGGGCAAGGTGTTCTTCACCAACGCCGGGGCGGACGCCAACGAAAACGCCATCAAGATCGCCCGCATGTTCACGGGTCGAAACAAGATCTTCTCCCGCTACCGCAGCTATCACGGCTCCTCCTTCGGCGCCGGGAACCTGACCGGCGAGCCCCGCCGGTTCCCGCTGGAGCCAGGGATCCCTGGCTTTGTGAAGTTCTTCGACCCTTACGTCTACCGGGATAACCTCCCCTTTGAGACGGAGGAGAAATGTACAGAGTTCTATCTCAAGAAGCTGGAGGAACAGATCGTCTACGAAAACGCGGCCAATGTGGCTGCTGTGATCGTGGAGACCATCACCGGCACCAACGGCGTGATCATTCCGCCCAAGGGCTATCTCCCCGGCGTCCGGAAGATCTGCGATAAGTACGGCATTCTTATGGTGTGCGACGAGGTCATGGCCGGCTGTTGCAGGACGGGGAAGATGTTTGCCTTCCAGAATTTTGACGTAAAGCCCGACATCGTCACCTTTGCAAAGGGCGTCACCTGCGGCTATGTGCAGCTGGGCGGCGTGGTGGTCTCCAAGGAGATCGCCGCTTACTTCGACGACCATGTGCTCTCCTGCGGCCTGACCTATAATGGGCATACGCTGGCCTGTGCCGCCGGGGTCGCCTGTGTGAATTATTACCTCGAGCACGACATCCCCAGTCATGTGCAGCAGGTGGGCAAGGTGCTGGGCGAGATTCTGGAGGAGATGAAGTCCAAGCACCCCTGCGTGGGCGACGTCCGCTATATCGGCCTTTTCTCCAGCATCGAGCTGGTGAAGGACAAGAAGACCCGGGAGCCCATCGTCCCATACGGCAGGGACCCGGAGGGCACCATGGGGAAGATCCTGGGTATGCTGAAAAAGAAGCGCTTTATGACCTTCGGCCATGAGAACATGATCCTGGTGGCTCCGCCGCTGATCATCACGGAAGAACAGCTGCGGGAGGAAATGGCGAAGATGGACGAGGTTCTGACAGAAGTGGACCATATGATTTGAAAGGGGCGGGGGACATGAAGCTGCAATTTTACCTGCCCACCCGCGTGCAGATGGACCGGGACTGTGTCAGGAAGAATGCCTCCGCCCTAAAGGGACTGGGGAATCACGCCTTGGTAGTCACCGGGCGGCATTCCGCCCGGGCCTGCGGCGCACTGGAGGATGTGGAGACGGCCCTTCGGGAAAACGGACAGGAGATCACCCTGTTCGACCGCGTCAGCGCCAATCCCACGGTGGAATGTGTCTATGACGGGGCGGCGCTGCTCCAAAAGTCCGGCGCGGATTTTGTGATTGCCATCGGCGGCGGCTCTCCCATGGACGCAGGCAAGGCCATCGCCATGGTGTCCGCCGAAAACCGCCCGGAGGTGGAGAGCTTTTCCGGGCATTACGAAAAGCGCCTCCCCCTATGCTGCATCCCCACCACGGCGGGCACCGGCAGCGAGGTGACTCAGTATTCCATCCTGACCAACGACAAGGCGCAGACCAAAACCTCCCTGGCAAGCCCGGCGCTGTTTCCGGACCTTGCCCTGTTGGATGCCCGCTATCTTGCCGCGGTGCCGGAAAAGACCATGGTGAATACGGTCATCGACGCCCTGTCCCATTCGGTGGAGGGTTATCTCTCCGCCAAGGCAAGCCCCCTGACCGATGGACTGGCGCTGGAGGCCATCGGGCTCATTGCTGGGAATCTGAACGGGCTGAGAAAGGGAACATTAACGGAGGAAGGCCAAGAGCAGCTGTTGTACGCCTCCACCCTGGGCGGCATGGTCATCGCCCATACAGGCACTACGGCGGTACATTCCATGGGCTATTCCCTGACCTATTTCCGGCATATCGACCACGGACGGGCCAACGGATTGCTGCTGCCTTACTTTCTGAAATGGCTGTCCGGGCACAGCGCGGAGCGGGTGGCCGCGGTGACGGCGGCTATGGGCTGCGCTTCGCTGGAAGAGGTGGAGGAGATCTTCTCCGCCCTTTTGGGCGAGCGGGAGGAAATGACCGACGAGGAGCTGGAGCGCTTCTCCCATCTGGCCATTCAGGCGGCCAACATCAAAAACTGCGCCGCCGCCCCCAGCCGGGAGGAGCTGCTGGACATGTACCATGCGGCCTTTCCGCAAAAAGGAGGGGCGAGCACATGAACCGACGGATGGAACGACCCTCGCTGGACCTGCTGCTCTGCTTCCCACCGGACCATTTCCGCACGGTGGAGTCCTTTGAGTTGCCCCATGCGCCCACGGAAACGCCGGTGGAGATCGGTCTGAAGGACGCCTTTCGCAGCCGCCTTTCCTTCCGCACTCCGTGGGACGGAAAGCTGTACGGCTATGCCCGGTGGACTCCGGCCTTCCGCAGGCTCTGCGAACTGCTGGGGGTGGAAGCGAAAGGGATCTGCAAAATATATCTGGAGGATTGGGACGACCGGTTCATGTTCCTCATGATGGAGGACCGGGAGGAGTCCAAAGAACACGGGTTCTGCGTTGCACCGGACGATGTGATGCAGCTGTTGGAGGGCTGCTGCCGCATCGAGGAGCAGCGGCGCCCCCGCAGCGTCAAAACAGTTTGAATTTTTGGGAAAGAAGTGTTTTATCATGTATTGCTGCAGTGAAGAACGCATGGAAGATAAAATCAGAACCTTTTCAACTTTCGGTGACGCGGGACATGGCGGCATCACCCGCTATTCCCTGTCGCCGGAGGCCGTTCAGGCCCGGAATGAATTCATCCGCCGCATGAAGGCCATCGGCGCCGAGATCCAGGTGGACGACGTGGCCAACCTGTACGCCACCCTTCCCGGCAGCGACCCGGACGCAAAACGGATCGTCATGGCCTCCCACTGCGACAGCGTGAAAAACGGCGGCAACTATGACGGCATTCTGGGCGTCATGTCCGCCATGGAAGTGCTGGAGACCGTCCACGCGGAAAAGATCCCCCATCGCCATCCTTTGACCGCCATGATCTGGACCAACGAGGAGGGCTCCCTGTATCCCCCGGCCATGATGTGCTCCGGCATCGTCTGCTATGACTATCTGCCGGAGGATATCCGCAGCAAATTCCGCTATGAGGACATGATGAACTCCAAAAGCGTCTTGGATCCCACCAAGACCTTCGGTCAGGCGCTGGAGGCCTCCGGCTTCCAGGGCGAAAAGGAAAACCGCATCAGCCCGGAAAAGTACCAGTACATGTTTGAGACCCATATTGAACAGGGCCCCATTCTGGAGGACGCCGGGAACGACATCGGCGTGGTGGACTGTGTGCTGGGCATGTTCAATTACCGCCTGAAATTTTTTGGACAGACCACCCATGCCGGCACCTTCCCCATGCCGAAACGGAAGGACGCCCTTTACGCCGCGGCGCAGGCTCTGTGCTATCTTCATGAAAAGATCGATGCACTGGGGTACCCGGAGTTGGTTTACACCACCGGCGAGATCGTCTGCCACCCGGACGTTCACACTTGCGTGCCCGATTTTGTGGAGTTCTCCTTCGATTCCCGCCATGAGGACCCGAAGGTGCTGGAGCAGGTGCTTGCGATCGTAAAATCCTGCGAGGACAAAACGTGGAGCAGCTGCACTTGCCAGGTGGAAAAGGCGTGGAACCGCGACACCGTCTATTGGGACAAAAAGCTGGTGTCCTACGTGAAAAGCGCCTGCGAGGACCTGGGGGTCTCTCACCAGTACATCCACTCCGGCGCCGGGCACGATGCCCAGTTTGCCGCCTATATGCTGCCCACCACCATGATCTTTGTTCAGTCCAAGGACGGGCTTTCTCACTGCGAGCCGGAGTTCTCCTCCGTCAAGCACTGCACCGAGGGCGCGTCCGTCATGCTGAACGCGGTTTTGAAGGCAGATCAGGACTAAGAAAAAGCAAAAAAAGGGGTGCTCTTCCCATGGGAAGAGCACCCCTTTTTTAATATGGCAGCACGAAAATGCGCCCGGCAGGCTCCAGTTCCTGAAACAGGATGTTAGCGGGGGGACGGAAGGTGAACAGGAGCAGGAAAAAGCCGAAGGCCAGAACGGCGGCACCCGCCGCGTACCGGCACGCGTTTGAACACTCTATTCCGCGAAAAAGCCGGGGAACAGCCAGAAAGGCGATCAGCATGGTGATGCAGTAGATGACGATGTCCACCCACATGGCGCTGCCGCCCAGCAAGACATGATAGACATATCCGGCGAGAAGCATAAGGGCAACGCCGATCAGCAGCCCCCACAGCCGCGGGGTCTTCGGGGTCCCATCCCACTTGCTCAGCCAGAATGCCCCCGCCAGCAAGGGCCAGAACAGGAGCTTTGCGTGCTGGAACAGGCTTTCGTCCACCGGTGCCAGCAGCGCGGTCACGGGAGAGGGAAACAGGGAGTAGAGAAAGTGCAGCGCCGTTCCGGCCAGAAGAATGACGAGGAAAACTGGATAGCGGTGGGATTTTTTGCCGTTCATAGCGCCCTCCTCATATGGAATTTTTCTTAGCTTATGCACTTCGTGGAAAAATATGACGAACGTTCCGCGGTTTACAAGGAAGGGCGCCCGTGGTAAAATAGACGGCAAGAACAGGCAATACTCGATTCCGGAAAAGGAGATCATCATGAGGAAAACCACTGCGAAAATCGCGGCTTTGCTGCTCAGCGCGGCCCTGCTGCTGCCGGCCTTGCCGGCAGCCTTTGCCTCGGAGGCCATGGGGACGGAACTGACACGCACCGAGACCGGCCTTGCCCCGGATACCACCCTGACCACTACCAGAATGTGGAGTGCGTCCTCCAACGACCTGCGGACGGAGCACTATATGACCTTTGCCCCCGGCTCCGGCGTGACGCCCCAAGTGACCTACGGGAATTCCGTCATCGCCAAGTCCACCCTGAGCAGTCTGGCTTCCGGCCTGACGGCGAAGGGCCTGCGGGTGATCGGCGGCATCAACGGCGGCTTTTATAATGTGACGGAGGGCACCCCCATCGGCCTTGTGATTAAGGACGGCGAGCTATGCTCCTCCGCATCCTATCAGTATGCCGTCGGCTTCAAGGCGGACGGCACCGTTCTGGTAGGCCAGCCGGTGACCAAGATCACGGCCGCCTTTCACGGTGAGACCCTGCCCGTTTCCGGCGGCCTCAACAAGACCCGCACCACAAGCGGCGGCATTTACCTCATCAGCGACATCTATGCCTCCAACACCCAGAACACCTCCGACGGCGTGGATGTGATCCTCACGCCGGAAAATGGCGCCCGCCCGGTGCTGGGTACCAGCATCCGCTGCACGGTGGATCAGGTGCGCGGGTCCAAGGAGGACCGCAGCCTTCCCAAGGGGAAGCTTATCCTTACCATGAACGCGGGCGGCGACGCCGAGACCCTGGCCAAGCTCCAGAGCCTGCTGGAAGGGGAAGAAGTGGTGCTGGACTTTACCAGCAGCGACCCCGCGTGGAATGACGTGGTCACCGGCATCGGAAGCTCCTACCGCCTTATGTCCGGCGGGGCCGTCCTGACGGGACTGCCCACCGGCATGGCCCCCCGGACGGCCATCGGCGTAAAACCGGACGGCAGCGTGGTGCTTTACACCATGGACGGGCGCCAGAGCGGATACAGCGTGGGCGCCACCTATACTCAGGTGGCCAAGCGCTTATCGGAGCTGGGCTGCACCGAGGCGGTGGCACTGGACGGCGGCGGCAGCACCACCATGGGGGCCACCCTTCCGGGCAGCAGCACCTTCTCGCTGGTGAACCGCCCGTCGGATGGTGCTCAGCGCAGCATCAGCAACGGTGTGTTCCTCTCTTTTGGGGTGACGCAGCCCACGGGCGTGCTTCATCATTTTGAGGTCGGCCCCGGCGGGACGGTGCTCCTTTCCGGAGCGCAGCTCAGCATGACCGCTGCGGCGGTGGACAGCGCCTATTACGGTATGAACTATGGCGGGACCCTTACTTATGGCGTAAAAGGCTCCGGCAGCATCAACAGCGCGGGGCTTTACACCGCCGGAAGGGCGGGGACGGACACGGTGACCGTCACCGGCGGCAACGTGACCGGCAGCACCACCGTGGTGGTGGTGGATACGCCGGATCAGATCACCGTTCAGCGGGAGGGCACCACCGCCGCCCTCAGTGTGGTCAGCACTGTGGCTGGGGAGAGCGTGAACCTTTCCGCTGCGGCCAAGTGGAAGAACATCGACGTGGTGGCGGACGACCGGTGCTTTACCTGGTCGGTGGACCCCACGGTGGGCACCATTACTGCCGACGGCGTCTTTACAGCCAGTACATTGCGCGCATCCGGAAACCTGACGGTGACGGCGGGGAGCAAGAGCTATACCATCCCGGTTACCGTGCGGGGCGTTCCCTATACGGACGTGCCCCTGAATGCCTGGTATTACAAAGCGGTGCAGGATGTTTATGAGCGCTTCCTGATGAACGGCGTGTCCGACACGCTGTTTGCCCCGGACAGCACCATGAACCGTGCCATGCTGTGTACGGTGCTGTGGCGCGTGGCGGGCGAACCGAATGCCGTTACGAACGGGAACCTTCCCCTGAAGAACTTTTCCGACGTTCCGGAGGGAGCCTATTACGCCAAAGCAGTGGCCTGGGCTGCCCAGCAGGGCATTGTCAACGGCCTGACAGCGGATACCTTCGGCCCCGATGCCCCGGTGACGCGGCAGCAGATCGCCGCGCTGCTCTGCCGCTTTGCCCAAAGTCTTGGACGGGACATGACCATTCCGGACGGCGCGCCCGCTTTGGATGATTTCTCTGATCGGAGCACCGTTGCCTCCTGGGCGGAGGAGAGCATGACCTGGGCTGTGGGCAAGGGCCTTGTGAACGGAAGCGGCGGGCAGCTGCTTCCTGGCGGCAACGCCACCCGCTGTCAGGTAGCAGCCATTCTGCAGCGGTTCCTGCTGGTTTGTTCAAAATAAAAAAGGTCCCGCCGGTCTATGGCCGGCGGGGCCTTTTTGATTTGTCGGTTCAGGCGAGGAATTCCGAGGCCCAGCAACGCAGCTCCTCCTCCGAGATGGAGGCACTGACCTTTTTGCCGGGCAGGACCTTGCCGGCGCAGCTTTTCTGAAGAACTTCGGCGGTCTTGCCCATGCCGCTGCCGCCGGAGGTGGCGAAGGGAATGATGGTTTTTCCGCTGAAGTCGCAGCTTTCCAGGAAGGTCTGAACGATAGTGGGGGCCACATACCACCAGATGGGGAAACCGACAAAAAGGGTGTCGTATTCCTCCGGACGCTCCAGGGTGTCCGCGATCTCCGGGCGGGAAGAGGAGTCCTTCATCTCCAGCGTGCTGCGGCTTTTCTTGTCCGTCCAGTCAAGGTCGGCCGGAGTATAGGGGACCTTGGGCTTAATTTCAAAAAGATCCGCGCCGACGGCGGAAGCGAGGCGGTGGGCAACGCCGGCCGTGACGCCGCTGGCGGAGAAATAAGCGACCAGAGTTTTGTTCATTTTGAAAACCTCCTGTGAAGTGGGCTGTCTTGATCATAGCACAAAATGCTGCTGAAGGAATAGCGGGGAGAAAAACTGCCGGGAGCAAGATGCTTCCGGCAGTTTTGGGTTCAGGATTCCAGCAGGTCCTTCGGCGTGGTGGAGGAAAGGGCGCTTCCGGTGAAACATGCGGTGCAGAAGGGGGAAGTGCATTTCCGACAGGCTTCTTTCAGCCCTTCCGTGCTGATGTACCCGAGACTGTCCGCCCCGGTGTGGCGGCAGATGGCGGCAAGATCCATCTGGTTGGCGATCAGGTTCGCCTCGCTTCCGATGTCGGTGCCGTAATGGCAGGTGTGGCGGAAGGGGGGCGAAGAAATGCGCAGATGCACCTCGCTGGCACCGGCGTTCTTCAGGCTGCGGACGATCCGGGCACAGGTGGTGCCGCGGACGATGGAATCGTCCACCAGGACGATCCGCTTCCCGCGGATATTGGCGGAGAGAGGGTTGAGCTTCATGCGGACGGCGCTGTCCCGCTGGGTCTGGGTGGGGAAAATGAAGCTGCGGCCGATGTAGCGGTTTTTCACGAAGCCGGAGACCAGCGGGATGCCGGATTCCGCACTGTAGCCGCTGGCGGCGTCCAGTCCGGAGTCGGGCACGCCGCAGACTACGTCCGCCTCCACAGGATGCTCCCGGGCAAGGATACGGCCCATGTTGTGCCGGGCCTCGTAAACGCTCAGGTTGTCGATGACGGAGTCCGCCCGGGAGAAGTAGACGTATTCAAAGATGCACAGTCCGCCGTCCTGCTCTTTATGGTCAAGGCACACGCCGCTGTGGGTGATGCTGCCGTTTTCAATCATCACAATCTCGCCGGGGGCAATGTCCCGCAGGAAGGTAAAGCCGCAGCTGTCCAGTCCGCAGCTTTCCGATGAGACGGCCAGCCCCGCCGGACCGGAGCCGATGCAGAGGGGGCGGTACCCGTTGGGGTCGCGCACGGCGATCAGCTGGCTTGCGTCGGTGATAATAATGAGGGAAAAGGCGCCCTCCAGCAAGGAAGCGGCCTTTTTTATGCCGCGGAGGGCATCCCCCTCCTTCATCATATGGTAGGCGATGAGGGCGGAGATCACCTCACTGTCGCTGGTGGCATCAAAATGAAGGCCGCAGGAACGCAGGTGAGAGCGGATGGACTTTGCATTGGTGATGTTGCCGTTGTGGGCCACGGCGATGCGGCCAGTGAGGTATTCCATGACAAAAGGCCCCACATTTTCCCGGGTGTTGTTGCCAGTAGTGGAGTAGCGGGTGTGGCCCACAGCGACCTTTGAGGGCGGGATCTGGGAGAGGGACCGGGCGGGGAAGACCTCGCTGACCAGCCCCACGTCCTTCCGGCAGATGATGCGGTTATCCTGCACCACGGCGATCCCGGCGCCCTCCTGCCCGCGGTGCTGCAGGGCGAGAAGACCGTTCATGGTGATGCCGGCGGCCTCGTCCACGGTGGTGAGGCTGACACCGAACACGGCGCACTCCTCGTGGAGTTTTTCTGAAAGCTGCATAAAGCGGAAACCCCTTTCCTGCCCGTAATGCGTGGAAAACGGGCATATAAGGACAAAAAGACGCCATACAGCGGAAGTGCTCGGGCGGACCGACGGCCGCGCCGGTACGCTGTTCGCTGCATGAACGCCTTTGTTCACAGGCTCATCATAGCGAAAAGAAGGGGCAAAGTCAATCTTGTTTGCCACGGGAGGGAGCGAAAAGGCGGATTTCGTGAAAAAGGGCGAAAAGCGGCGCAAAATGCGGAAATTTACCGGTTAAGTTTTCTAAAAGAACGATTTTTTGAAAATCGGAGCTTGACAACGGGAAAAAGTCGGACTATGATTGGCCCGTACAGCAAAGGCGCTGTGGACGATTAGGTCCGCAGCGCCTCTTTCTATTTTTTCCGAGAGGTGATCACGGTGAAAGATACAGCAGAACTGTTCGGCAGTATGGTGTTCAATGACTGCGTTATGCGGCGGAAGCTCCCGAAGGATACCTACCGCGCCCTGAAGAAATCCATCGCTCAGGGGACCCATCTGGACCTGGAAGTGGCCAACGTGGTGGCAAACGCCATGAAGGACTGGGCCGTGGAGCGCGGCGCCACCCACTTTACCCACTGGTTCCAGCCCATGACCGGGGTCACTGCAGAAAAGCATGACAGCTTCCTCTCCTATGCAGGTGAGGGTAAGGTCATCATGGAATTCTCCGGCAAGGAGCTGGTGCGGGGCGAACCCGATGCCTCCAGTTTCCCCTCCGGCGGTCTGCGCGCCACCTTCGAGGCTCGCGGCTATACGGTGTGGGACACCACATCCTATGCTTTCCTGAAGGACGGCACCCTGTACATCCCCACGGCATTCTGCTCCTACAGCGGCGAAGCGCTGGACAAAAAGACCCCGCTGCTGCGCTCTATGGAAGCTATCAACAGCCAGGCCATGCGCATCTTGCACCTATTCGGCAACACCAGCGCCAAGCAGGTGCTGACCACCGTCGGCCCGGAGCAGGAGTATTTCCTGGTGGACGAAAAGGTCTACCGTCAGCGTCCTGACCTGGTGTACACCGGCCGCACCCTGTTCGGCGCAAAGCCCCCGAAGGGTCAGGAGATGGAGGATCACTATTTCGGCAGCATCAAGCCCCGCGTGGCGGAGTACATGCGCGACCTGGAGCAGGAACTGTGGAAGATGGGCGTGCTGGCCAAGACTAAGCACAACGAGGTGGCCCCGGCCCAGCATGAACTGGCCCCGGTGTTCACCACCACCAATCTGGCCACCGATCAGAACCAGCTGACCATGGACGTGATGAAAAGCGTGGCAAGTCGCCACGGCGTGGCCTGCCTTCTGCATGAAAAGCCTTTTGAGGGCATCAACGGCAGCGGCAAGCACAACAACTGGTCCATCAGCACCGACACGGGCGTCAACCTGTTGGAGCCGGGGGAGACCCCCTATGAAAACGCGCAGTTCCTGCTGTTCCTGGTGGCGGTGATCAAGGCCGTGGACGAGTACCAGGACCTGCTGCGGGTCAGCGTGGCCAGTGCGGGCAACGACCACCGCCTGGGCGCCAACGAGGCCCCTCCCGCCATCGTGTCCATGTTCCTGGGTGACGAGCTGACCGAGATCCTGGAGGCCATTGAAAGCGGCGCGGCCTATGAAGGCAAGGAGCACCTCGACATGGAGATCGGCGTCACCTGCCTTCCCCATTTCCCCAAGGACACCACGGACCGCAACCGTACCTCTCCCTTTGCCTTTACCGGCAACAAGTTTGAATTCCGGATGCTGGGATCCGCCTTCTCCATCGCCGGCCCCAACATCGTGCTGAACACCGTGGTGGCGGAAGAGCTGCGCCAGTTCGCCGACGAGCTGGAAAAGGCGGATGACTTCAAGAGCGCCCTGACCGACCTCGTCCGCAGAACGGTGAAGGAGCATAAGCGCATCATCTTCAACGGCGATGGCTACTCCGACGAATGGGTGAAGGAAGCGGAAAAGCGCGGCCTTTCCAACCTGAAGACCACGGTGGACGCCATGCCCGCCTTTATCTCTCCCAAGAGCGAAGAGGTCTTTACCCGCCATCATGTGTTCAACCACTCGGAGCTGTTCTCCCGCTATGAGATCATGATGGAGGAGTACTCCAAGACCATCCACATCGAAGCACTGACCATGTCCGAAATGGTGCGCAAGGACGTGACCTCCTTCTGCGTGGGCTATCAGAACGAGCTTTTGCAGCTGCTGCAGAGCAAAAAGGCCTGCGGCATCGCAGAGTGCGGCATGGAGGAAGAGCTGGCCAAGAAGATTGCCGCCCTGAGCGCTGATATGACCAAGGGCCTTAAGAAGCTGGACGAGGCCACCGAGAAGGCTGAGAAGGTGGCGGACATCTCCGAGCAGGCGGCGGCTTATCGGGACCATGTGGTGACCGCCATGAGCGAACTGCGGACGGTGGTGGACGAACTGGAGACCCTGATCCCCAAGAAGTTCTGGCTGCTGCCCACTTACGGTGAACTGCTGTACAGCGTACACTGAGAGGCGCGTTGCCCCGGAAAACCATAAGAAAAGCACGAAGGCGTGTGATTCGCTTCACCGGCATGACCGGTGAAGCGCGTCACGCGCCCTTTTCTTACCAATTTTGAGGGAGCTGAGAGAAATGACGTATTCATCCGTCAACACGATCTGGGTGCTGGTGGGCGCGGCACTGGTCTTTTTCATGCAGGCCGGATTTGCCATGTGCGAGGCCGGATTCACCCGCGCGAAGAACACCGGAAACATTTTGATGAAAAACCTGATGGACTTTGCCATCGGCACGCCGGTCTACTGGCTGCTGGGTTTCGGCATTATGTTCGGAAGCTCGGGCGCACTGTTTGGCGCCTTTGACCCGCTGGTGCGGGGGGACTACACCGCGATCCTGCCCGCGGGGGTGCCGCTGTATGCCTACCTTATTTTCCAGACCGTGTTCTGCGCGACAGCGGCCACCATCGTGTCCGGCGCCATGGCGGAGCGGACCAAGTTCGTCTCCTACTGTATCTATTCCTTGCTGATCTCCGCCGTGGTCTATCCCATTTCCGGCCACTGGATCTGGGGCGGCGGCTTCCTGGCGCAGATGGGGTTCCACGACTTTGCCGGTTCCACCGCGGTCCATATGGTGGGCGGCATCGCGGCTCTGATCGGTGCGAAAATTCTGGGCCCGCGCATCGGAAAATACGGAAAAGACGGAAAGCCCCGGGCGATTTTGGGGCATAATCTGGCCATCGGTGCTCTGGGCGTATTCATCCTGTGGTTCTGTTGGTTCGGGTTCAACGGCTGCTCCACCGTGGCCATGGATTCGGACGGTGCCATGATCTCCGCCGGACTCATCTTTGTGAACACCAACATGTCGGCGGCGGTGGCCTGCGTCACCTGTATGCTGTTCACCTGGGCCCGGTATAAGAAGCCGGACGTTTCCATGACGCTGAACGCCGCCCTGGGCGGTCTGGTGGCCGTGACGGCGGGCTGCGACAAGGTGTCCGTCGTGGGGGCAGCCGTCATCGGTATCGTGGCAGGGCTGCTGCTGCCGATGGCAGTGGAGTTCTTCGACAAGGTGCTGAAGATCGATGACCCGGTGGGTGCCATCTCCGTCCATGGCGTCTGCGGAGCCACGGGCACCCTGCTGACCGGCCTTCTGGCCACGGACGGCGGCCTGTTCTACGGCGGCGGGATCCATATGTTTGCGGTGCAGCTGCTGGGCGTTGTGGTAGTGGCGGCCTGGACCGCGGTGACGATGATCATCATTTTCCAGGTGATCAAGCATACCATCGGCCTGCGGGTCAGCACCGAGGAAGAGATCATGGGTCTGGACGCAACGGAGCACGGCCTTCCCACGGCGTATGCCGATTTTGTTCAGAACACCAACGTTTCCATGACCGAGGAAGAGGCAGAGGCCATGCAGCGTGCGGAGTTGGCGGCGGCGGCCCTGTCCAAACCGGCAGAGCCGGTAGAAAAAGCAGTGCCGGTCCACATTTCCCCCGCTGTGGACACGATGTCGGACGGGCACAG
Organism: uncultured Oscillospiraceae bacterium; assembly: GCA_934646175.1. Taxonomy (GTDB): domain Bacteria; phylum Bacillota; class Clostridia; order Oscillospirales; family Oscillospiraceae; genus CAKUEI01. The sequence continues at coordinate 4,596 of CAKUEI010000016.1, read as the reverse complement.
GCTGACCCAGCTGACCATCATATGCAATCAGGCAAAGTTCGAATCCCTGAAGGCTCACATGGCGGAGATCGGTGTGACCGGTATGACGGTGACGCAGGTCATGGGCTGCGGCACCCAGATGGGCAAGACGGAATTCTACCGCGGCGTGGAGATGACCATGAATCTGCTGCCCAAGATTCAGGTGGATATCGTGGTGGCGGCCGTCCCGCCGAGAAAGGTGATCGAAGCGGCCAGAGACGCTTTGTACACCGGCCGGGTGGGCGACGGAAAGATCTTCGTCTACCCCGTGGAGAACGCGGTGAAGATCCGCACCGGCGAAGAGGGGTACGACGCCATGCAGGGCGACGAATGATCGACGCTCAAGCAAAACCCGGTTTACACCCGCTCAGCGCGGCATGGGAAACCATGCCGCGCTTTTTTGTATCATACGGGAAATCGTGCAGATACTATGAAAAAACGGAAGGGGAGCAGGCGCGCATGGACATGACGAACGAGGAATACAAAAAATATGTACAGGGAATGGCGAAACCGTCCCCCAGCGGGAAAAATCTGGTGTGGGCCTTTTGCGTGGGCGGTGGAATCTGCACAGTAGGGCAGCTTCTGTCCACGCTGTACCAGCGGGCGGGACTTGACCGGACGGACGCGGGGACGGCGGTATCGGTTACCTTAATTTTTGCGGCGGCGCTGTGTACGGGCCTTGGGATATTTGACGATCTGGCAAAACATGCGGGGGCCGGTACCCTGGTGCCCATTACGGGGTTTGCCAACGCCATGGTGTCCCCGGCGCTGGAGTTCAAAAGTGAAGGATTGATCACCGGGACGGCGGCGAAGCTGTTCGTGGTGGCGGGGCCGGTGCTGGTCTACGGTATTTTCGCCAGCGTGGTCTACGGGCTGATTTTGTGCCTCATAGGCGTGTAAAGCAAATCATATATTTGGAAGGGCGCCGGACGGGGAGACCCGTTCCGGCGCCCTTCTGCGCGAGTGGAAATACCGTCAAAATAACGGGGAAATTTTTTGAGGAAAAAGAGAACAAAAACAACGTTATATTATAAAAAACATAACGAAAGAAGGAAAGACAATAAGGTTATCTCAAAACAAGGACGGTATTTTCTTGATTCTTTTTTGTATGTTTAGTAAAATATTAACAAGTGTGTAATACATGAACCAGTATGGAATTGGAAAAGGAAGCGGGGTAACAATGTGTTGAAGTATGATTTTCTGAAAGCAACAGACATTGCGGTCAACGCGTCGGCACTGGACGGGTGCGTCGGACTGTCTGAGCAGAGAGAAGTCAAACAGGAAAACGCGGACTCCATCCGGAAGGTCCGCACGACCTGCCGCGCCTGTATCTCCAACTGCGGCGTCATCGCCACGGTGAAGAACGGGCGGGTGGTCAAGCTGGAAGGCGACCCGAAGAACAAAATGAGCAAGGGACGCATGTGTGCCAAGGGTCTTTCCGGCATTCAGGCCCTTTATAACCCCAACCGCAACAAGTATCCCATGAAGCGGGTGGGCAAGCGCGGCGAGGGCAAGTGGAAACGCATCTCCTGGGACGAGGCGCTGACCACCATCGCAAAAGAACTGCTGCGCATCAAGAAGGAATACGGCGCGGAGGCCGTCATGGCCTCCACCGGCGGCGGCGGCAACCCCCAGTTTACCAGCCCCGCCCGGTTCTGCAATATTTTCGGCACGCCCAACTGGTTCGAACCGGGCTGCGCCCAGTGTTATCTGCCCCGTCAGGTGGCATATGGCCTGATGTACGGCGGCACGGATCCCAGCATCGCCGACTCGAACTCCTTGGAGATCTATTATGCTGACCGCACGCCCATGAAGTCTTTGTGCCTGTGGGGCACCGACCCGTCCTACTCCTGCCCCGGTCAGGGCGGCGGCGCTCTGGTGGAGCTGCGGGCCAAGGGCGTGAAGACGGTGGTCATCGACCCCCGCATGACGCCGGACGCCGCCAAGGCCACCGTTTGGCTGCCCATCCGTCCGGGCACGGACGCGGCGCTGCAGATGGCATGGATCAAGTACATGCTGGAGCATAAGCTCTATAACGAAGAATTCGTCATGAAGTGGACCAACCTGCCCTATCTGGTCAACGCCGAGACCAAAGAGAACTGGCGCGCGAAGAAGAGCACCCATCCCAAAGAGCCGGACGTTTTCATGGTTTGGGACAAAAAGACCGGCAAGGCCCAGCCCCTGGTCTACCCCTGGAATGACGAGTATGATGTGGAGCTGGACGGGGAGTACGTCATTGACGGCGTGACCTATAAGACCGGCTTCCGGATGCTGAAAGAGCGCTGCGACGAGTGGACGCTGGAAAAGGCGGCGGAGGTGTGCTGGCTTCAGCCGGACATGATCGAAAAAGCCATCCGCACCTTCTGCGAAAATACCCCCGGCGGCTTGTGCATCGGCGTGGCCACCGACCAGAACCCCAACTCGGTCCAGTCCGCCATGGGCGCGGTGATCATCGACCTGCTGCTGGGCAATGTGGAGCAGCCCGGCTCCCTGCTGCAGCGCTTCGGCCTGCCCTATAATCAGGGCGACTTCGGCCCCGTGGGCTTTGCGGAGACCAAGCTGCCCTATGAGCAGTTGGTGAAGCGTCTGGGCGCCATCGAGTACAAGGGCCTGCACATGTGGCATGCGGCCCACGCCCCTTCCTGCCTGCAGGCCATCAAGACCGGAAAACCCTATCCCATCAAGGCATGGATCGACCGCAGCGGCAACAAGCTGGCTGTGCTGGCAAACGGCAAGGAATGGGTGGACGCCATGGACAATCTGGACCTCATCGTCCATATGTACATGTACCCCACCTCCTTCTCCGCCTATGCCGACATTCTGCTGCCCACCACGGAATGGCTGGAGACCAACTACCTGCAGCAGGTGTGCAACACCATCTCCATCCGCCAGCCGGTGACTCATCTCTATGAGACCATCGACGAGTGCCTGATCTGGTCCCTGCTGTGCAAAAAGTGCGCGGAGCTGGGCGACCCCGACTGTGCCAAGGCGTACGACGCGGAGTATATGGGCCGTGACGCGGTCTATTGGGACAACATGACCGAGGTTATGGAGCATGTGACCAAGCCCCTGGTGAACATGACCTGGGAGGAATTCAAGGAGGCGTCCAAGGACGGCCCCGTGGAATTTATGCCCGAGGAGCAGTTCCTGCACTATTACATTTATAAAGATATCCATCCTCAGACCGGAAAGCCCCGGGGTTTCCACACTGCGTCCCGCAAGTGCGAGCTGTACGGCGAGTGCTTCATCACCCTGGGCCGCACGGGCCTGCCCTTCAGCGGCGCCCCGCTGCCCCCGGCCTCTCACGACTATGATCCCCTGCCTTATTATCTGGAGCCCCACGAGAGCCCGCTGCCGGAGTGCGACCTTTCCCAGGAGTATCCGCTGGTCATGACCAACGGCCGCGTGCCCTATTATCACCATGGCACCCTGCGCAACATCCCCTGGCTGCGTGAAATGTATCCCGCACCGGAGCTGTGGATCAACCCTGTCACGGCGGAGAAGTACGGCGTGGAGAACGGCGACTGGGTGTGGGTCGAGTCCCTGCGCGGTAAGATCCGCGGCATTGCCAACGTGACCACCGGCATCGGCGAAGGCGTGGTGTATATGGAGCGCTTCTGGAACCCGGAGAAGTTGAACACCGAGACCCACGGCTGGCAGGAAATGAACGTCAACGTTCTGTCGAAATCGGATAAGCCCTACAACGATGTAGTAGGCACCTACACGCTGCGCGGCTATCAGGTGCGCGTATCTAAGGCAGATGGCCCCCCGGAGGGTGTGTGGCTGAAGTCTCAGGATTTCAAACCCTGGCTGCCTGACGTGTCCGATCCGACGCCTGAACTGTGAAAGATGAGGTGTGAACGTTGAAAAAGTATGTTTTTGTCGTTGATTTGGACCGCTGCATCGGCTGCCACGGCTGTCAGGTGGCCTGCAAGCAGGAGAACGGCGTGGCGCTGGGCGCATGCCGCAACGAAGTGAAGGACGTGGGCCCCACCGGCACATATCCCAACGTGCAGCTGTATTTCCTGCCCGCCATGTGCCAGCACTGTGAAAACCCCACCTGCGCGGAAGTCTGCCCTACCGGCGCCTGCTATGTAGACCCGGAGGACGGCGTGGTGCGCATCGACCGCAGCGTGTGCATCGGCTGCCAGACCTGTGCTGCCGCCTGCCCCTATAAAGTCAATACCTTTAACCAAGAACTGCGCGTGATGGATAAATGCAACATCTGCGCCCAGCTGCGCGAGGTGGGCGAGCAGCCCGCCTGCGTGAAAAACTGCTGCGGCAAGGCCCTTCATGTGGGCGACATCAATGACCCCGAAAGCGAAGTTTCCCGCCTGATCCGCGAGGCCGGGGAAGAAAACGTGCATACCCTGCGCGATTTTGGCAACAAGCCCGGCGTGCGCTATATCCTGCGCAACGCCAAGTGGCTGGATGTGCTGCCGCAGGACTGCAAAGAAACGAAAAGGGGGCGTATGGAATGGTGACCGCAGCAGAATATACCGCAATCATGAAAAATCGCGAGAATTTTTACCGTTTTCTGCAGCGCTTCTATGAGAAAGAGAGTTCCGCCGAATTCCT
>CAKUEI010000015.1 GCA_934646175.1 uncultured Oscillospiraceae bacterium | reverse complement strand
CAGGGGAACACCGGGGTAGGAGGGCACATTTTCGTCCATGGGCACATTGGTCACCAACTCCACGTCATTTCCGTAATAGTGCCGGATGATGTCCATGGCGGAAAGTCCAGCCTCCGCCAGCGGTACCGTGCCCCATTGGCTTAGACCTCCACAGGTGGTGGTGGTACCGTTGCAGTAAGCGGCGAAGAGGGGATTCACCGTGCCCTCCCGCCTCAGATAACGGTTAAATGCCTCATCCACCAGATCACTGATGTTGGAAAAGATGCTCCGCCCGGGGATGAACTTCTGATCATACTGGGTGCTGGAGGTGATGTCGAAGGGGTACCCCTTCGAGCGGTACCATTCCGTGTAGTACCGGTTCAGCGCGTAGGAGATCTGGGCGTATAAATTGGCACGGATGGCCTCCTCCGGCCAGGTGGAGTAAATTTCGGAGGAGGCCACATTTTTGATGTAATCGGGGAAGGGGACCGTCACATTTTCCGCCGGACTGTCCGGCGGGCCAAGATGCACCACGATGGTATTCGGAATGTAGGGAAGCCCCACCATCTTACGCGCCCCCTTTCGGCAGGGGGACAAGGTCGATGCGCAGCAGGGACATCCCGCCGCCCACCATGCTTACCAGAAGACCGCTGACCGGCGCGAAGCCTTCTGCGCTCACATCGGCGGTATAGTCTGCCGAGCGATTGCCGCTCTCCGGGTCCAACGTGTTCCCTTCCGGGGGAGAGGGGAGGGAGATCACCCGGCTCAGGCCGCTTTCATCGGTCATGAGGAAGGCCGCGACCTCACTCCCTCTGCGCAGGATGATCTTGGCTCCCGGCACGGGGATGGCCCCCTGCGCGCTTGAAATTTTGGCCTGAAAGATCCCGGAGGAGGAAAGTGCATCCGTCCCTCCGCCAGGGGAGGCCGCCGGCGTCCCCACGCCCTGCCCGGTCGGGGCGGGCAGCCCTGTTTCCCTGTCGTCCTGCGGATTCCACATAGGCGTCAACTCCTCGTTCCGTTTCGTCATACGCCTTATCTTATGAGACTTCTCCGGTCTCCGTTCCTGGCAGGAAGCTTGACAGGGGATCGTCTTCGTTATATGCTAAAAATTCCATGGTATATAGACGGGAATTTTCCCCGTTATTTTTCGAAAAGGGGGAGCCTATGCAGATCATTTTGACTATCCTGGTTACGTTTTTCGCCGGAATGGGCGCGGGATTGGGCACCGGCTTTGCGGGCATGAGCGCTGCCGCCGTCATCAGTCCCATGCTCATTACCTTTCTGGGCATGGACCCTTATATGGCTGTGGGCATCGCCCTTGCGTCCGATGTGCTGGCCAGCGCCGTGTCGGCATATACTTATCATAAAAATCGGAATCTGGACATCCGGAATGGCCTTGTCATGATGGCCAGTGTGCTGGCCTTTACCGTGGTGGGCAGCTGTGCGGCAAGGCTGCTGCCTTCCGTCACTATGGGCAGCTTTTCCGTGTTCATGACCTTCCTGCTGGGCATTAAATTCATTGCCCGCCCGGTAATGACCACGAAAGAGGCCATGCAGAACGTCCCGATGAAAAGGCGGATCCTTCAGTCCGTCGTGTGCGGCGTGCTCATCGGCTTCATCTGCGGCTTTGTGGGCGCGGGCGGCGGCATGATGATGCTGCTCATCCTCACCAGCGTGCTGGGCTATGAGCTGAAGACCGCTGTGGGTACCAGCGTGTTCATCATGACCTTCACCGCACTGACCGGCGCCGTCTCCCACTTCGTGATCGGCGGCGCGCCGGACTGGCTGGTGTTTGTTCTGTGCGTGGGATTCACCCTTCTGTGGGCACGCATTGCCGCCGTCTTTGCCAACCGGGCAAAGCCCATCACCTTAAACCGCGCCACCGGCGTGGTCCTGGTGATCTTGGGCGCTGTTATCATGGCCTTCAAGTTTCTGGCATGACGGCGGGAGGAAGATTTCGAAAAGGGCCTGTTTCTATGATTTTGAACCATCGCAGCATTCCGATTTTGGCCCCCTCCTTCTAGCATTCCAAAGAAATCTAAGGAATGGTAGGAGAGAAAAATAAAAATGAGCAATCCGATCAAAAATTTGACTACAAAGGAATGGGGCCTCTGGCTCTCGTCTCTTACGGTGGTGATTTTGTCCAACCTCTGGTCCGGCGAGATCGACCTTTTGACCTTGATCGCCGTATGTGTGGGCGCTACCGCTCTGGTTTTTGCCGCCAAGGGAAATGTCTGGGCACAGTTTTTGATGATCGTGTTCTGCATCCTGTACGGCGTCATTTCATGGCGCTTTCGCTACTGGGGGGAAATGATCACCTATCTCGGCATGTCGCTGCCCATGGCGATCTGGTCGTCTGTGACCTGGCTGCGGAATCCGTCCGAGAACGGAAGCGAGGTGGCCATCCGGAAGCTGACGAAAAAACAAGGCGCTGCCGTCGTTGCCATCGCCGCTGTGACCACGTTTGTTTTCTGGTTTGTCCTCCGGGGACTCAGCACCCCCAATTTGCTGATCAGCACGATTTCTGTGGCTACGAGCTTTCTGGCGGCGTCCCTCACCATGCTGCGTTCTTCCTATTACGCGCTGGGCTATGCTGCCAACGATATCGTGCTCATCATTTTGTGGACACTGGTCTCGCTGAAGGACCCCGGCTATTGGCCGGTAACGGTGAATTTCGTCATCTTTTTGATCAATGACCTTTACGGGTTTGCCAGCTGGAAAAAGCGGGAATGCGGCGTTTCCGCGGAGTAAAAGGGGCAGCCTTGACACTATATATTCTTCCGTGATAAAATTAACACGAATTGAGATGCGGGCAGGGGTGCCCGCGTCCGGGGTGCAGCGGGGCTTGTTTGCGTGTCAAATGAGTCTCGCTGTCCTGTCAATGGGGTGAAGCAATGGGTATTATCGAGCTGCTGATTCTGGCAGTGGGCCTCTCCATGGATGCGTTCGCCGTCTCCGTATGCAAGGGCCTTGCGACCGGCCGCGTCACCGCCCGTCACACACTGACGGCGGGGGTGTGGTTCGGCGGGTTTCAGGCTCTCATGCCGCTGATCGGCTGGCTGCTGGGTGTTCGCTTTCAGACGTTTATTACGAAGATCGACCACTGGATCGCCTTCATCCTGCTGGTCCTCATCGGCCTTAACATGGTGCGGGAATCCCGGCAGGAGGAGGAACTGAGCGATACAGACGCGTCCTTTACGGCCAGGGTCATGTTTCCCCTGGCTGTGGCCACCAGTATCGACGCCCTCACCGTGGGCATCACCTTCGCCTTTCTGCAGGTGCAGATCATCCCGGCCATCACCCTCATCGGCCTTACCACCTTTGTGATTTCCGCCGTAGGCGTCAAGGCCGGCAGCGTGGTGGGCATGCGGGGCCGTGCCCGGGCAGAGATGATCGGCGGCGTGGTGCTCATCCTCATAGGAACCAAAATTCTGCTGGAGCATCTGGGTGTGTTCGGCTGAGGGAACGAAAGAAAACGTTGGAGGGAAATATCATGTACCAGAGCCTGAATCTGCCCCTGAGCACTGCCGTGCGGGATGCCTGCGGCGGCTGGGACGGTTTGCGCCGCGACTGCACCTCCCTTGGGGTGGACGGCGTGGAAGGCATTTGGGCCGGGGAGGAGATCCCCCATGATTTTCCGCCCGACCTGCTGGTGGGGTACCATCTCACCTTTTTCCCCGACTGGCTGGATTTTTATCGCCAGGACAAAAAAGCTCTTCTGCGCAAGTTCGGTTCTATGGAACAGGTGGCCTATCATTACGGGTCCTTTTCGCCGGAGACGCTGATGCAGCTTTACCGGGATGACCTTCAGCGCGCCCGGGCCCTAAACGCGAAATACGTGGTGTTTCATGTGTCCGATGTTTCGCTGGAGGAGGGGTACACCTACCGCTGGCTCCACAGTGACGAAGAGGTTATCGACGCCTCGGCGGAGATCGTGAACCTCCTGCTGGACGGGCAGGACTGGCCCTTCGAATTTCTCATGGAAAACCAGTGGTGGGCGGGGCTTACCTTTACCCGCCCGGAGCTGACTGCCCGTCTGCTGGACGCCGTCCACTACGAGCGGAAGGGCCTTCTTCTGGATACGGGCCACCTGATGAACTGCAATCCTGCCATCCGCACCCAGGCGGACGGCATTGCCTATATCCATGCCATGCTGGATGCCCACGGCGACCTCTGCCGGAACATTCGCGGGGTGCATCTGCACCAGAGCCTCAGCGGTTCGTACGTCCGCACCCACACCGGGGCCATGCCGCCGGACCTTCCGGAGGACTATAACGCCCGCTTCGGCGTCAGCTATGGCCATATCCTCCAGATCGACCGACATCACCCCTGGACCACACCCGCCGTGGCGGACCTTGTCCGCCGCATAGACCCTGCTTATCTGACCCACGAGCTGTCCGCCTCCGGCCGAACGGCCCGGCTGGCCGCCGTCCGGAGGCAGATCCACGCCTGTCAAAAGGGCGGGGCGCTACTCTCTGGGAAGTAATTTGCGCGCGGGAAAAACGCCCCCGGCCTTGCGGCAAACTGCCGCAGAGCCGGGGGTTCTCATTTCAGCCGCAGAGCAGCCAGGAACAGCAGCACCCCGCCGCTTAACGCCGTCAGGTCGAAGGGCAGCGCTCCGGCCAGCTTGTTCCCCAGCTTTGCCCCGCCGAGGACCGCCGCCCCGTTGCACAGGAAAAAGAAGAGCAGCATGGCCCAGGGACTTCCGCTGCTTAAAGAAGCGCCAAACCCCACGGCGGCCCCGTCCAGAGATAAAGCTGCGGCCAGGGCCGCCGCCTCGCCGGGGGAGATGACCTTGGAGTGGTCTGCGTCTGCCTCCTCCGGGTCGGCATATAGGGTCAGCACGCACCGCAGACGGAAGAGGGAGAAGGAGATCTCGCGGCTCCCGAATGCACTTTTCCGGATGCCCCTGCGGATGAGGCCGTCGAACAGCTTGCTCAGCCCCAGTGCCAGCAGCACCAGAAAAGACAGCAGGGAAGCCGCGTTTTCCGGCAGGAAGGGCTTCAGCAGCGCCCCCAAGAGCAGAAACGCGCATAAGATCCCGCTGCACACCCCGTCGATCACCCAGACCGAAACGGCCGGGATGCGGATCTTTTCCCCGCCGTAGGCAAACGCGGCCAGGAACGCATCCACCGACAGGGAAAGGGCCAGCAGCAGGGAAGCGCTCCACCATGCCATGCCTCATTCCTCCCATCCATACTTCGGAGTATGCTATGCCGTCGGAAGGAAAAGGGTGAGGTGTGCAAAGAAAAACCCGGGAGGGCGGAAACAAATTCCGCCCTCCCGGGTTTTTCAAAGGATGCCTTCTGTTTGAAGCCGCTCTTTCCAGTAACGGCTGTCCTCTTCGGTGAGAGGGCGCAGGACCCGGCAGGGATTTCCCACGGCGACCACTCCGGCGGGAATGTCCTTCGTCACCACCGAGCTGGAGCCGATGATGCTCCCCTTTCCGATGGTCACGCCGGGATTCACCACCACATTTCCGCCCAGCCAGACATCGTCCTCGATGGTGATGGGAAGGGCGCACTCGTAATCGGCACGCCGGAGTGCGGCGTCCAGCGGATGCGAGGCCGTGAATAGCCCGGTCCTCGGTCCCAGCAACACATGGTCGCCAATGGTGATGGGGCAGACGTCCAGCATAATGCAGTCGAAGTTTGCGTAGAAACGATGGCCGATGGAGATATTGAAACCATAATCGAACCGGAACACCGGCTCAATGTAGCATTCCTCCCCCACGGAACCTAAGAGCTCTTTCAGCAGAGCCTCCCGCTGGGAAGAATCCGCCTCCGCCGCGGCATTATATTCCCGCATCAGGCGGCGGCTTTTCTTTCTTGCGGAAACCAGACCTTCGTCCATGGACTGGTACAGCAGCCCCGCAGTCATTTTTTCCCGTTCGGTCATATGGTTCTGCGCTCCTTGCTTCTGCTTTTTCTCACATGTCCCGCCCGATATCGCAGGCCACGGCGAATGCGGTGCGGGTGGCGTTCATAATATTCTGCGGTGCGATGCAATCGCCCAGCTGATAGAATTCCGGCGCGCAGTCATGGAGCGCTGCGGCCTCTTCCAACAGGGGTTTTTGCCCCACGGCGTAAATAACGGTGTCTGCCGGGATTTCCCCGTCACCCTCCGGGCTGGTCACGCGCACGCCGCAGGAGGTGATCTCTTGAACCGCCGTAGAAAGACGGATGTTGATGCCCTGCTTTTCCAGCTGCAGCATCAGCGCCGGGGTGTGCATGGAGAACTGGTCCACCGTCAGGTGATCCTGCATCTCCACCACCGTTACCGTGCGGCCCTTCTCCTGCATATGCAGGGCAAGCTCCAGCCCCACCAGGCCGCCGCCCAGAATGACCAGATTTTTCCCGGCCTTCTCCGGGTGATAATAGACCTCCTCGGCCCCCATGACGTTCTCTTTATCAATACCGGGGATGGGGGGCACGCTGGGCCGCGCACCCAGGGCGGCAATGATGACATCCGGCTGCAGGGAACGGGCAAGCTCCGGCGTTACGGCGGTGTTCAAACGCACTTCGATGGAGGGATGCTTTTCGCAGCGCATGGCCTGCCGATCGAGATATTCGTCCAGATGCTGCTTGAAGGAGACCTCGCGCTCACAGCGCAGAATACCGCCCAGACGGTCCGTTTTTTCGCAGAGGATCACTTGATGGCCGCGCTTTGCGGCGGTAATGGCTGCTTCCATGCCGCCGACGCCGCCGCCGGCCACCAGGACCTTCTTTTTATGGGCAGGCTGGGGCAGATTCCGGTATTCGATCTCATGCCCAATAACCGGATTGATGGCGCACTGGAAGATGCGGGTGCGGCCGCCGCTGCCGAAACAGGCAGAACAGCGCATGCACTTGTCGATCTCATCATCCCGGCCGCTGCGGGCCTTGATGGGAAGGTCGGGGTCGGCGATGGATTGCCGGCCCAGTTCCACAATGTCCGCCTGGCCGGAGGCGATGATCTCTTCCATCATGGCGGGGTCAGTCAGAGCACCCACCGTGGCTACGGGGATATGGACGTGCTTTTTGATCTCAGCGGCGTATTTTACGTTCACGCCGTCCGGCAGGAACATGGAGGGATGAGTGACCATGGAGGCGCTCAGAATCTGATGATGGCCGGTGGAAACGTGAAGAATGTCCGCGTGTTCGTCCAGCATTTTGGCAATGGCGATGCCCTCGTCCAGATCATAGCCCTCCCCGGCGATCTCGGTGCCGCTGATGCGCACCTCCACGGGGAAGGCGGGCCCTGCCGCCTTATGGATGGCGTCGATCACGGCCAGCGGGAACCGGCAGCGGTTTTCCAGACTGCCGCCCCATTTGTCTTTTCTCGTATTGATTTTGGACGAAAGGAATTGGGCCAGCAGCCAGCCGTGCCCGGCGTGGACCGTGACCATGCCGAATCCCGCCTGCTTGGCGAAGACGGCGGCGTCGGCGTATTTTTGGATGAGATATTCGATCATATCTTCCGGCATTTCGTGGATGTAGCCTTCGTCCGGGCCGCCGCCCTTTCCGCTGAAGGCATATGGGGTGGCCGTTTCCTGCCCTCGGATCTCCACCGGCCCGTAAACCGGAAGTCCACGGGCGGCCACCGTCTCGGCGTACATGCCGGCGTGGGACAGCTCCACTGAGGCTACGGCGCCGTGGCGGCTCACCGCCCAGGCCAGTGCGGAAAAGCCGGGGAGGGAGTTGGGGTCGTCGATCCGCATGAGGAAGGGGTAGTGCGTGCCGGTATCGCGGTCGACGATGCAGTCGCCCAGACAGACGGAGGCCGCTCCGCCAAGGGCTTTCCGTTCGAAGAAGGCGGCACATGCCGCGTTGGGGAAACATTCCGGGCCTACGTTGTAGAATCCCTCCGGAGAGTCGAAGATACGGTTGCGAAAGAGCGCGCCGCGGACCTTCAGCGGCTCGAACAAGTGTGGGTACCTGGTATTCATGGCTGCAGCTTCCTTTCCGTATAAGAGTGACCCCAGTGGTCGAATCAGAGTTAAGAAAATCATATCACAAAACCGAAAAACTTTCCACCGAAAGGGAGGAAAAAGCAGAACCGTACCAAAATAGAAAGGTTAGAAAAAATTGCAGAAAAGTGTTGACAAACCACTCACGGAGTGGTAATATAATTCTTGCGCTGAACAGTGCAACACCGCTTGCGCGAGTGGTGGAATTGGTAGACTCGCTGGCTTCAGGTGCCAGTGTTCGCAAGGACGTGCGGGTTCGACTCCCGCCTCGCGCACCACGTCGGAGTAAAGTACGCTTTGCTCCGACGTTCTTTTTTCTTCAAAAACATCATCCGCCCGCTTCCTTGCTTCTCCTCTCCAAACCGAATCCGCTGCGCTGGGCTTCGGTTTGGAATAAGACGGGCGTCTATCTATAACTGCTAGCCTGTTACAGCAAGACACGACGAAAGTCGTGTTTTTCTTTTTTCTTCGGCCCGCGAAAAGTCCTGTTTATGGGACACAGATAGCGGTATGATCTTCCTGTAGCAGACAGGAACTGCATCGAAGGAGGAAAGGGCAATGGCAAACAGAGGGAAAAGTGAACCGGGATTGTTCGGCACCATTCACCATTACGATGAGCACGGCAGGGAAGTGGGCCGCAGTGAGCCGGGGCTGTTCGGCGGGTACACCAACTATGACGCGCATGGCAGGCGGGTCGGCCATTCCGACCCGGGCCTATTCGGCGGCTACGATCACTACGACGACTATGGTCGAAGAATTGGCCGCTCGGAGCCCGGCCTGTTCGGAAGCTACCGCCATACGGACAGCCGGGGCCGCTCTGTCGGCTCCAGCGAACCCGGTATGTTCGGCTATCATCACAGCGACAAGCAGGGGTGCTATGTGGCGACCTGCGTATACGGCTCCTACGACTGCCCGGAGGTGTGGATGCTGCGCCGGTTCCGGGATGACACCCTGGCCGCCGCTGCACTGGGCAGAGCGTTTATTCATGCTTACTATGCGGTCAGTCCTACCATTGTGAAATGGTTCGGGAGGGCTGGATGGTTCCGATGGCTGTGGCGTGGCGTTCTGGACCAAATGGTGCAGCGCCTTTGGGAAAAGGGCGTGGAGGATACACCTTACCGGGATCAGCCGTGGTAACGGCGGAATACGGAAGAGAACTGGGTGTTTCTGCGACCTTATTTTGAAAAACAGTGAGAATTCGGTTAAAAATAGGATTAAATTCCGCCCGATGTGGTTGCGCTGGGTACCGGAAAAGTATAGAATAAGGGCAACCCCGGAAAACGAAACCATGTAAGGAGGTCATTTTTATGGCACTGTTTGACAATTTGAAGGAAAAGGTCACCGACCTGGCTCAGAGCGGCGCTGCCAAGACGAAACAGGTGGCGGAGATCGCCAAGCTGAAGGCTTCCAACCTGGCGGAGGAAGACACCATCAAGAAGGCTTATATCGAGTTGGGCAAGCTGTACTACGCCGAAAAGGGCGCGGCTCCCGATGCGGCCTATTCCGACCTGTGCGAGAAGGTGACGGCTGCCAAGGCCAATATTGCCGCCAACAAGGCGCGCCTGGAGGAGCTGAAAAAGTCCGGTGCGCCCGCCGAGGAGTGTGGTGCCGCCGCTGCCGTGGAGACGGAAGTGACGGAGGCGCCCGCCGCCGAAGAGCCCGCGGACTGCGGCTGCGGCTGTGGCTGCAGTGAGGGATCCCAGGAGGAGAACAAGACGGAGGAGTGATTTCTCCGAAAAGGGAAAGCACGGCTTAGGTCGAAGCGATCCTCTATATGAGCAGCAAAAGGCTCCCTCTGAACTGAGGGAGCCTTTTGCTTTTATTCATTTTCTGCGTGTTATGTATTTGTGTCACAGTTCTATTGTATCACGGGAAATGGAAAGCTTCAATTCTGATGTTCAGATTTTGCTGAAAAAGGGGAAATATATGAAGCGAGATTCCGCAAAAGAAGAAGTGCGCTAACAAGTAGTTAGCGCACTTCTCAGAACCGTATGTTGATTTAAGCACCTTTTGAACAAAAAAGTTCCCGGTGCAGCTTGCACCGGGAACGAGAATGCAAAATCAGCGGAGCACGCGGCAGGCACCGGAATAGTGGTTGGCCCAGTAGCCGCTGTTCAGGGAGTTGATAGTCACATTATAGTTGGTGGTGGAGGCGTGGATGAACTGACCGCCCCCGAGGTAAATGCCCACATGGCTGGTGCCCAGGAAGAACACCAGATCGCCCACCTGCAGGTTGCTCTTGGAAACTGCGGTGCCGCTGCGGCGCTGGCCAACGGCGGTGTGGGGGAGAGAGATGCCGTACTGCTTGAAAACATACATGGTAAAGCCGGAACAGTCAAACTTGTTGGGACCGGCGGAGCCGTAAGAATAACGGCAGCCCAGATACTTACGCGCGGTAGCAGCCAGTTTGCTGGCCGTGGAGACCTCTTTCACAGCGGTCACTTCCGCCGCCTTGGGCGGCTCGGAAACAGCATCCTCCGTCAATTCAAGTTCTTTCACGCTGACATAGCCTTCGATTCCGTTCCAGGAGATCGTGAGCCAGTCGCCTTCGGAACCGGTGACCTCCACCACGGTGCCCTTGTTCAGAGTGCCGGTGGAGGTGTATGTAATGCCTGCGCCGCTGTGCACCGTCAGCTTGTCCGCGGTGACGCGGCCGTTGCCCAGAGCTTCATCCAGATTGATGTGATCCGCGGCCAGGAAACCCTCCGTTCCGTTATGCAGAACGCGGTACCAGCCGTTCTCCTCGGAGAGGACCAGAACCTCGGTGTCCTGCGCCAGAACGTCTACCACTTCGCCGCTGTTGGAGGCGGTGGAACGCATACGCAGGCTGGAGGAGGTGACGGTGCCGACACCGTCGACGGCGAACGCGGCAGAGCCGATGCACATCGCGGCAAGGGCGGTCGCAGTGATCAGAGTCCGGGTGAGCTTCTGGGACAGGGTAGCCATTGGAATCAACCTCCACTTTCTGATTCTCTGTCGGGAGCGGGTAGGAACGGAGTCGGGGAAGCGGCCTTACTTGGAAGCCAGCGCCCGGTCAAGCCACACGGCGGCCACATCCATGGCGGCGTAAAGGCTGTCTTTTTCGGTTTTCTTCACCACGCGGTCCCGGCTTTTCAGGTCGGGGTCGGTCAGCTGAAGCTGAACGGAAACGCGGGTGGCAACGTTCAGATCATTTTCCTTCTTGGTATCCAGGATTTGAAGCATGATAATATATTTCTCCGCCATGGTGCCGAAATAAATCAGGTTATCCTTCCGGCGCAGGGGGCGGCCTTTATAAGTCAGCGGGATATTTGCATCAGCCATGCTGACACCTCCATAAAAAACTGTAACCAAATTGTAACACATTGTTTCCGGGCTGTCAATTCCCATCCTGTGAACAATCTGTGAACTGGCGAAGTGCTGCATTACATAATAAAAAACTGTGCACCCCGACGAAAGGATGCACAGCTTTCGGAAAAGAAAAGTTACAAATCAGCGATGGGTGCCAAAGTGGCAGACGCTCAGCATACCCGGCCCCGTATGGGCGCCGATGATGGGGGAGAGGGGCACAGGCACCACCTCAGCCTTGGGAGCGGCCTTCTGCACAAGCTCCTTCAATTCCTCGCCCAGCTTGGGCACGCCGGCGTAATCCAGCCAGATGCTGCCTGTCAGGGAGGGGTCCAGGGCTGCATTCAGATGCTTGATGAGGTCATCCATGCTGGCGGCCTGCCCACGGGTCTTGCCATAGACCGCCAACTTGCCGTTATCGTCAATCAGCAGCATGGGGCGGATGTTCAGCTTGCTGCCGAAAAACGCCACCGTGGGGGAGACGCGGCCACCGCGCTTCAGAAAGTTCAAGTCGCTCACCGTGAACCAGTGACAGCACTGAAGGGCATGCCCCTGCAGCCAGTCCGCGTTCTCATCCAGGGACATGCCGGAGCGCTGATTGCGGACGGCCTGCTGGACGAAAACGCCCTGCCCGGCCGCGGCACTCAGGGTGTCCACAAAGCGGAGCCTGCGGTCGGGGAAGCGCTCTTTCAGGGAAGCAAGGGCCTGCTGGGCCATCTGCCAGGTAGCGGAAAGGCCGCTGGAAAAGCAGCAGTAGAGAATATCCAGCCCCTGCTCCAGAACGGGGGCGAAAACGGACTCGTACTGAAACAGGGTGATCTGGCTGGTGGAGATGGACGCGCCGCCGCGCAGAGCGTCATAAAAACCGGCACACAGGGCCTCGGAATCGTCGGCACCGGGAGAAAACTGGAACGGCTCTTCATTCAGCAGATAGTCCATGGGAATGCTGTATACGCCGTTTTTTTGGCAGAAGCCGGCTGGCATGGATGCACCGCCGTCGGTAAAGATCACATAGGGAATCATGGGAAACAGTTCCTCTCTTTCTTTTGTTTGTTTCCAGGCACATTTTACATGAAAACCCGATCCTTGTCACGTAAAAAATAGACTTTCGGCGGAATTTTCATTAAAAGGAGGCAAACGTGCGGCGGTCCTGTGACTTTAAAAGAAAAAAGCCGGAAAAATTCCGGCTTTTCTTGTAGAACCAATTGACAAAAGAATAAATACATGGTATATTAAAATGCTTTTATAGCTTCTTGCGTCAAATCGCAGTTCCCCACATTCACTGTACAAAGTATAACACAGCACGGTGGGAAACACAAGATGATGACTTAAAAAGTATCCACAATGCCGGGTGTTCGCACCTGGCGCTTCCAATGAAACAGGAAAGGATGATCAAGCCAAATGGTCAAGGACGTCTACTATGGCAAGACACTGCGAAAAAGCTTTGCCCGCCACGAAGAGATCCTGGAGATGCCCAACCTGCTGGAGGTCCAGAAGAATTCCTACCAGTGGTTCCTGGACAAAGGGCTGAGGGAAGTATTCAAGGATGTTGCCGCCATCACCGACTATGCCGGGAATCTGGAGCTTTCCTTCATCGACTACTCCATGGATGAAAAGCCCAAGTACGACGTAGAGGAATGCAAGGCGCGGGACGCCACGTATGCGGCCCCCATCAAGGTCCGGGTGCGCCTGCGCAACAAGGAGACGGAGGAGATCAAGGAGCAGGAGATCTTCATGGGAGATTTCCCCATCATGACCAAGGCCGGCACCTTCGTGATCAACGGCGCCGAGCGCGTCATCGTCTCCCAGATCGTCCGCAGCCCCGGCATCTACTATACCAGAACGGCGGATAAAGTCGACAACCTGACCTATGCCACCACTGTGATCCCCTATCGCGGCGCCTGGCTGGAGTACGAGACCGACCTGAACGACGTGTTCTATGTCCGCATCGACAAGAACCGCAAGCTGCCGGTTACCTGCCTCATCCGCGCCGTGGGCCCCCGGACGGACGGCGAGATCATCGAGATGTTCGGTGAGGACCCCCGTATCGTCGCCACGCTGGAGAAAGACGCCTGCAAGAATTACGAAGACGCCCTGCTGGAGATCTACCGCAAGCTGCGTCCCGGCGAGCCTCCCACGGTGGATTCCGCGGAGAGCCTCCTGAACGCCCTGTTCTTTGACCCCCGCCGGTATGACCTCTCCGCCGTGGGCCGCTATAAATTTAATAAAAAGCTGGCCATCCACACCCGCCTGGCCGGTCAGAAGCTGGCCCTGCCCGTGGCAGACCCCGAGACCGGCGAAATCATCGCCGAGGCCGGTGAAGTCCTCACCCGCGAGCGTGCGCAGGAGCTGGAAAACCGCGGCGTGAACGAGGCCACCCTGCAGATGGAGGAGCGCCTGGTGAAGGTGTTCTCCAACCGCATGGTGGATCCCGCCCAGTTTGTCTCCTTCGACGTGGAGACCGAGTGCGGCATTTCCGAAAAGGTCTATTACCCCATGCTGAAGGAACTGATGGAGCAGTGCGCCGGGGATGAAGAGGCCCTGAAGGAAGCCATGCGCGACCATGCGGACGATCTAGTGCCCAAGCACATCATCGTGGACGACATCATGGCCTCCATCAACTACCTTAACTGCCTGGCCTGCGGCACCGGCACCCCCGATGACATCGACCATCTGGGCAACCGCCGCCTGCGCTGCGTGGGCGAGCTGCTGCAGAATCAGTTCCGTATCGGCTTTTCCCGCATGGAGCGCGTTATCCGCGAGCGCATGACCATTCAGGACCTGGACATCGTCACCCCCCAGAGCCTGATCAATATTCGCCCGGTCACCGCCGCCATCAAGGAATTCTTCGGCAGCAGCCCCCTGAGCCAGTTCATGGACCAGACCAACCCCCTGGCTGAGCTGACCCATAAGCGCCGTATGTCCGCCCTGGGCCCAGGTGGTCTGAGCCGTGACCGCGCCTCCTTCGACGTGCGAGACGTTCACTACAGCCACTATGGCCGTCTGTGCCCCATCGAGACGCCGGAAGGTCCGAACATCGGCCTGATCTCCTATCTGGCTACCTATGCCCGCATCAACGGGTACGGCTTCATCGAGGCGCCCTACCGCAAGGTGGATAAGGCCACCGGAAAGCTGACCGATCAGGTGGAATACATGACCGCCGATGTGGAGGATCAGTATATCATCGCGCAGGCGACTGAGCCTACCGATGAAGAGGGCCGCCTGCTGAACGCCCGTATCACCTGCCGCCACCGCAACGAGATCATCGAAGTGGACCGTGAGAATGTGGACTACATCGACGTCTCCCCCAAGATGATGGTCTCCGTGGCAACCGCCATGATCCCCTTCCTGGAAAACGACGACGCAAACCGTGCCCTGATGGGCGCAAACATGCAGCGTCAGGCCGTGCCTCTGCTGCGTACCGAGGCCCCCATCGTGGCCACCGGTCAGGAGTACAAGAACTGCCAGGACGCCGAAGTCGCCGTTCTGGCTGAGGGCGACGGCGAGGTGACCCGTGTGGACGCCCGCTCCGTCACCGTCCGCTATGACGACGGCCAGGTGGTCGACTACAAGTTGACCAAGTTCCTACGCTCTAACCACGGCACCTGCATCAATCAGCGCCCCATCGTTTCCGTGGGCGAGCGGGTGCACGCCAAGGACGTGCTGGCCGACGGTCCCTCCACCTGCAACGGTGAGATCGCTCTGGGCCGCAACATCCTCATGGGCTTCATGACCTGGGAAGGCTACAACTACGAGGACGCCGTCCTGCTGAACGAGCGCATGGTAAAGGACGACGTGTTTACCTCCATCCATATTGAAGAGTATGAGACCGAGGCCCGCGACACCAAACTGGGACCTGAGGAGATCACCCGCGACATTCCCAACGTGGGCGAGGATGCTCTGAAGGATCTGGACGAGCGCGGCATCATCCGCGTGGGCGCCGAGGTCCACACCGGCGACATTCTGGTGGGTAAGGTCACTCCCAAGGGCGAGACCGACCTCACTGCGGAGGAGCGTCTGCTGCGGGCCATCTTCGGCGAAAAGGCACGCGAGGTGCGCGACACCTCTCTGAAGGTGCCTCACGGCGAGAGCGGCATCATCGTAGATGTGAAGGTCTTCACCCGCGAGGCGGGCGACGAGTTGTCCCCCGGCGTGAACGAAGTGGTCCGCGTCTATATCGCCCAGAAGCGTAAGATCAGCGTGGGCGACAAGATGGCAGGCCGCCACGGCAACAAGGGCGTCGTGTCCCGCATCATGCCGCAGGAGGATATGCCCTTCCTGCCCGACGGCACCCCGCTGGACATCGTTCTGAACCCCCTGGGCGTGCCTTCCCGTATGAACATCGGTCAGGTGCTGGAGGTCCATCTGGGCTACGCCGCCAAGACTCTGGGCTGGAAGGTGGCCACCCCCATCTTCAACGGCGCCGACGAAAAGGACATTCAGGAGTGCCTGAAGATGGCTGGCCTGAACGAAAACGGAAAGAGTTGGCTGTACGATGGCCGCACCGGCGAGCGGTTCGATAACCCCGTCACCGTGGGCTATGTTTACTTCCTCAAGCTGCACCATCTGGTGGATGATAAGATCCACGCCCGTTCCACCGGCCCCTACTCTCTGGTTACGCAGCAGCCTCTGGGCGGCAAGGCCCAGTTCGGCGGCCAGCGCTTCGGCGAAATGGAGGTCTGGGCCCTGGAGGCTTACGGCGCAGCTTACACCCTGCAGGAGATCCTGACCGTCAAGTCCGACGACGTCACCGGCCGTGTCCGCACCTACGAGGCCATCGTGAAGGGCCACAACGTCCCGAAGCCCGGTGTGCCGGAATCCTTTAAGGTTCTGATCAAAGAGCTGCAGTCCCTGTGCCTTGACATGAAGGTGCTGGACGCTGAAGGCAACGAGATCGAGTTGAAGGACGACGAGGACGATACCGCCTATCAGCCTGGCTCCCGCGATAACGACGATGATTTTTACTTCTCCGCCGCTGAGGACGATTTTTCCGCCGCAGGCTTCACCATGAAGGAAGGCAGCGACGATAACGAGGTCGTGACCGACGCGGAGGATGACGAAGACGATGTGCTCGGCGGAGACGATGAATTCTCCGACGGGGACGACGAATAAGAAAGGGAGGACGACCGATTATGAGTTATGCTGAGTTTGACGCAATCCGCATTGGCATCGCCTCCCCGGAGCAGATCCGCAGTTGGTCTTACGGCGAGGTCAAGAAGCCGGAAACCATCAACTATCGCACCCTGAAGCCGGAGCGCGACGGTCTGTTCTGCGAGCGCATTTTCGGGCCTACCAAGGACTGGGAATGCCACTGCGGCAAATATAAGAAGATCCGTTATAAGGGCAAGATCTGCGACCGCTGCGGCGTTGAGGTCACCCGCGCCAAGGTGCGTCGCGAGCGCATGGGCCACATTGAGTTGGCTGCCCCCGTGTCCCACATCTGGTACTTTAAGGGCATCCCCTCCCGCATGGGCCTCTTGCTGGACATCAGCCCCCGCATTCTGGAAAAGGTGCTGTATTTTGCAGCCTATATCGTCACCGACCCTGGTTTTTCTCCTCTGGCAAAGAACCAGATCCTCTCCGAAAAAGAGTACCGCGACATGCGGGAGAAGTACGAGGATGACTTTGACGCCGGCATGGGCGCCGAAGCGGTCAAGAAGCTCCTGCAGCAGATCGATCTGGAGCAGCTGTCCGAGCAGTTGCGCAACGAGCTGAAGGATGCCTCCGGCCAGAAGAAGGCCCGCATCGTCAAGCGTCTGGAAGTGGTGGACGCGTTCCGCATCAGCGGCAACAAGCCCGAGTGGATGATCATCGATGTTCTGCCGGTCATTCCACCGGAGATCCGCCCCATGGTCCAGTTGGACGGCGGCCGGTTCGCCTCCTCCGACCTCAACGACTTGTACCGCCGCGTCATCAACCGAAATAACCGCTTAAAGCGCCTCATTCAGCTCAACGCGCCCGACATCATCGTGCGCAACGAGAAGCGGATGCTGCAGGAAGCGGTGGACGCCCTCATTGACAACGGCCGCCGCGGCCGCGCCGTCACCGGTGCCAACAACCGCGCGCTGAAGTCCCTGTCCGACATGCTGAAGGGCAAACAGGGCCGTTTCCGTCAGAACCTGCTGGGCAAGCGCGTGGACTACTCCGGCCGAAGCGTTATCGTCGTCGGCCCCGAACTGAAGATCTATCAGTGCGGCCTGCCGAAGGAAATGGCTATCGAGCTGTTCCGCCCCTTCGTCATGAAGAAGCTGGTGGAGGACGGCCTTGCCAACAACATCAAGTCCGCCAAGAAAATGGTGGATAAGGGCAGCGCTGAAGTTTGGGACGCCTTGGAATTTGTCATCAAAGAGCACCCGGTTATGCTGAACCGCGCGCCGACCCTGCACCGTCTGGGCATCCAGGCGTTCGAACCCGTTCTGGTGGAAGGCCGCGCCATCAAGCTGCATCCGCTGGTGTGTACTGCATTTAACGCCGACTTCGACGGCGACCAGATGGCCGTTCACGTGCCCCTGTCCGCCGAGGCGCAGACCGAGGCCCGCATCCTGATGCTGTCTGCCAACAACCTCTTGCGGCCCCAGGACGGCGGCCCCGTCACCGTGCCTTCTCAGGACATGGTGCTGGGTTCCTACTACCTGACCTATGACCGCGACACCGAAAAGGGCACCGGCCACGCCTTCGCCAATGTGGACGAGGCCATGATGGCTTACGATGCCGGCACAGTGGAGATCCACGCCCCTATCAAGGTGCGCATGTTCCGCGAAGTGAATGGGACCATGCAACATAAGCTGGTGGACACCACCGTGGGCCGTCTGATTTTCAACGAGGGCATTCCTCAGGACCTGGGCTTTGTGGACCGCGAGGACCCCGAGCATATGTTTGACCCGGAGATCAACTTCGTCTGCGGCAAAAAGCAGTTGGGCAAGATCATCGACAAGTGCATCAACAAGCACGGCTTCACCGTGTCTGCCGGTGTGCTGGACGTGATCAAGGCAAAGGGCTACAAGTACTCCACCCGCGGCTCCCTCACCGTCTCCATTTACGACATGACGGTGCCCGAGAAGAAGTACGAGCTGATCCACGAGGCCGAAAAAGAGGTCGTCAAGATTGAGAATCTCTATAAGCGCGGTCTGCTGACCAACGACGAGCGCTATCGTCTGGTGGTCCAGCAGTGGGAGAAAACCACGAAGGACGTGACCGAGGCCCTGCAGGCCGGGTTGGACCGGTATAACCCCATCTACATGATGGCGGACTCCGGCGCCCGAGGCAGCATGGCTCAGATCCGCCAGCTGGCCGGTATGCGCGGCCTGATGGCTGATACCTCCGGCCGCACCATCGAGATCCCCATCAAGGCAAACTTCCGTGAAGGCCTTAGCGTTCTGGAGTACTTCATCTCCAGCCGAGGCGCCCGTAAGGGCCTGGCCGATACTGCACTGCGTACCGCAGACTCCGGTTACCTGACCCGCCGTCTGGTGGACGTTTCTCAGGAAGTCATCATCCGCGAGGACGACTGCGGCACCGACGAGGGCCTGCTGGTCTCCGAGATCTCCGAAAACGGTCAGATCATCGAGACCTTCGCTGAGCGCCTGAAGGGCCGTTATCCCGTGCACGACATCGTCAGTCCCAAGACCGGCGAGGTGCTCTTCACCACCGACAAGATGCTCATGCCCGAGGACGCCGAAGTCCTGGAGGCAAACGACATCCACGAGGTGGAGCTGCGCAGCGTCCTGACTTGTAAAGCCCGCAGTGGTGTCTGCGCCAAGTGTTACGGCATCAACCTGGCTATCGGCGAGCCGGTCGGCATGGGCGAGGCGGTCGGCATCATCGCTGCTCAGTCCATCGGCGAACCCGGTACGCAGCTGACCATGCGAACCTTCCACACCGGCGGCGTCGCCGGCGGCGATATCACCCAGGGCCTTCCCCGAGTGGAAGAGTTGTTCGAGGCCCGCAAGCCCAAGAAGATGGCTCAGCTGGCCGAGGTTGGCGGCAAGGTCACCATCGAGGAGACCAAGCGCAACGCCCTGTGCAACCTGACCATCACGGCGGACGACGGCGAGGTCGTGACTTATTCTCTGCCCTACAGTGCCGGTATCCGCTGCAAGGACGGCGACACGGTGGAGAAGGGATTTGCCCTGACCGAAGGCGCCCTCTCACCCCACGAGGTGCTGCGTATCCGTGGCGTGGCCGCCTGCCACAACTACCTGATCCGCGAGGTGCAGAAGGTGTACCGTCAGCAGGGCGTTGACACCAACGATAAGCATATCGAGGTTATCGTGCGTCAGATGATGCGCAAGGTCCGCGTGGAGGATGCGGGCGACACCAGCCTGCTGTCCGGCTCCATGGTGGAGCTGAGCGAGTTCCGCGACGCTTACGATGCGGTCAAGGCGCGCATGGACGCCGGGGAGAAGAACGAGATGGGCGAGGACCTGCGCCTGCCCACCTGCACCCGTCTGCTCATGGGTATCACCAAGGCCTCTCTGGCTACTGACTCCTTCCTGTCTGCGGCCTCCTTCCAGGAGACCACCAAGGTGCTCACCGAAGCCGCCATCAAGGGCAAGGTCGACCACCTGCTGGGCCTGAAGGAAAATGTGATCATCGGCAAGCTGATCCCGGCCGGCTCCGGCCTCGCCCAGTATCGTCAGGCGGACGAGATCGACGCCGAGACCGGTGCGGCGGAGGAAGAACCCATGATTTTGGAGGAGAAACCCTCCTATGGCGAAACTGCCGCCCCCGCAGAGACCGAGGAATGAAAAAAGCGCCCCCGTTTCCAAACGGAAACGGGGGTGCTTCTGCGTTTTGTCAGGCGGGTGCCTCATCGGAAAGACGGCGGATTTTGCGGCTTACCCGTCTCATGAGCAGACAGCCAATCAGGGCGGTCAGCCCTTCCGCAATGGGGAAGGTGATCCAGACCAGCCAACTGGGCGCGCCTTTGATCTGCACCAGCGCCCAGGCCACCGGCAGGACAAACAAGATTTGCCGGAAAAGGGAGAGAATCAGGGATTCCAGCCCGCCGTCCAGCGCCTGGAAAATACCCTGAAAGGCGATGTTGACACCGGCGAACACAAAGCTGATCGAAATGATACGCATGGCGCTGATGCACAGGGATTCCGTTTCCGGCGCAAGACGGAAAAGCTGAGAAAGGGGAGCGGCAAACAGCTCGATCAGCAGCGTTCCCATCGCCATAATGAAAAAGGTATACAGCATCCCGTATCGAATGCCGGCACGGATCCTGCTTTTACTGCCCATTCCGTGGCTGTAGGAGACAATGGGCGTAATGGCGTCCCGCAGGCCAAAGGCCGCAAAGAGAATGAACTGCTGAATTTTGTAGTAAAGCCCATAAGCGGTGACCATGGACTCGCTGACCGTTCCAAGAATGCGGTTGAGCCCATAGGTCATAACAGACATAAGGGCCTGCGCAATGATGGCGGGAAGGCCGATGGTGTAGATCTGCAGGATGAGCCTGCCGGATGGCTTCCAGTAGCAGAGACGGCTGCTGATCTCACGGTTTACCTTCCGGTGGAAAATCAGGGCCAGCAGCAGGGAGATCCACTGACCGATCACTGTGGCAAGGGCAGCACCCTTCACGCCGAACTGGGGGCAACCGAGCAGACCATAGATCATAATGGGGTCCAGGATCATGTTGGTGACCGCGCCGGCAACTTGCGCAATGGTAGAGTATAAGGAACGGCCTGTTGCCTGCAGCAGCTTTTCGTAAATAGAGAAGAATACGATGCCGGGGGAGAGGATGCAGCAGATCTTCAGATACTCCTCCGCCATTTCGCGGATCGCCGCATTCCCGGTCTGGCCCGCGATATACGGGGAAACGCCAAACAGACCGAAGAGGAGAAAGACGATGTAAATGACCGCGGCGAGGAAAAGTGCATTTCCGGCCACGCGGTTTGCCTTTTCTCCGTCCTGCTGCCCCAGACTTTTGGAGAGCAGGGCGTTGGCGCCGACGCCGGTGCCGATGGAAATGGCCACCATCAGCATCTGCATGGGAAAGGCAAGGGTCAGCGCGTTTAATGCCGCCTCGCCGGTCTGCGGCATATTGGATACGAATGCGCTGTCCACGATGTTGTAGACCGCCTGCAGCATCATGGAGAGGATCATGGGAAGCCCCATGGTGAGCATGAGCTTTCCCACCGGAGTGGTGCTCATTTTACTGATTTCTGCGGTGTGTTCCAAACTGTTTTCCCTCCGTAAATTGAATTTGCCCAAAAGAAAAAGCGTGCGGCAAAAGCTGGATTTATGCTTTCGCTACACGCTGTTTGTAAGGCCCCGCTGCGGGGGAGTGATTCACTTTTCGGGCAGAAACAGAAAAAGAGCGGGTGGAAAAGCCGGATTTACGCTTTCGCCACACGCTCTGTCGTTATGATACTACAAAATTCCGGAAAAAGTCAAACGATTTTTTCGGGTGGAGGAGGGGGAAGGGCCGGACCGGGGAAAAGCATCGGAATTCCGCTTCCGGAAGCGGAAAATAGGCTTGACTTCCGTCTGCTCCCATGCTATAATTCCAAATTGCGCAGGTGTGCCATTTAAGGGGTCAGTGCGTCTATTCCGGCACACCGACCGATGCACAAAGGAGGTCACGGTATGCTGGAAGATTGGAAGAGCGTTTCCAAGGTCGCAGGCGGCAAACAGGTGCGTCGGGCCCTGAAGGAAAACCGCGCATCCCGGGTCCTCTTCGCGGCGGATGCCGACCCCAATGTGACCGGGCCGATCCTGTCGCTCTGCGAGGAACTGGGGGTTTCCACCGAGAAGGTCCCCTCCATGAAGGAACTGGGCAGAGCATGCGGCATCTCCGTCAGCGCCGCAGTGGCCGCCATTCTGCGCTGAAAGGCGCTTTTCAACTCGTTTTTAATAGGATATTCTTTGAAATATCCTGTTAAAATATAATTCTGAACTTATGAGAAAGGAGGAAAACCATGCCTACGTTTAACCAACTCGTCCGCAAAGGCCGCGAGAAAGCGACCTACAAGTCCAATTCCCCCGCCATGCAGTTTGGCCTCAACACCCTGAAGGGCAAAGAGACGGATCTGCCTTCTCCTCAGAAGAGAGGTGTCTGCACCGCCGTTCGTACTTCTACTCCTAAGAAGCCGAACTCCGCACTGCGTAAGATCGCCCGTGTCAAGCTGACCAACGGCTACGAAGTTACTGCTTATATCCCCGGTGAGGGTCACAACCTGCAGGAGCACTCCGTTGTCATGATCCGCGGCGGCCGTGTTAAGGACCTTCCTGGTGTCCGTTACCACATCATCCGTGGTACGCTGGACGCTCAGGGCGTTGCCAAGCGGATGCAGGCCCGTTCCAAGTACGGCGCCAAGAAGCCGAAGGCCGGCAAGAAGTAAGACACAAAGCGAACTCATGAATGCGATTTTTGCGTATGCCGCAAAGCGCAAGCTTTGCCGAGAATACGTTTCCGATATAGGGACGTTTCTTCGGCAGGCACGGGACAAGTTCTCCTTGTCCTTTTTACACGGAATGACACGGTCATTTCGAGTACCTGTGAAATCATTTTTATATGAAGGAGGGAAGCAAAGTGCCCAGAAGAGGAAATGTACCCAAGCGGGAGGTTATGCCCGATCCGCTGTATAACTCCATCCTGGTTACCAAGCTTGTCAACAGCATCATGCTGGACGGCAAGAAGGGCGTGGCACAGAAGGTCGTTTACGGCGCCTTTGACATCATCAAGGAGAAGACGGAAAAGGATCCCCTGGATGTGTTCACCACCGCTCTTGAAAACATCATGCCTTCTCTGGAGGTCAAGGCCCGCCGTGTGGGCGGCGCCACCTACCAGGTGCCCATCGAGGTGCGCCCCGACCGGCGCCAGACCCTGGGTCTGCGCTGGCTGACCACGTACTCCCGGGCCCGCAGCGAGAAGACCATGAAGGAGCGCCTCGCCGGCGAGATCATGGATGCATCCAATGGCCTTGGCTCTGCAGTCAAGAAGCGTGAGGACACCCACAAGATGGCCGAGTCCAACAAGGCGTTCGCGCACTATCGCTGGTAAGGAGAAGGAGTATGGGAAGAAAAGTTACTCTGGAGAATACCAGAAACATCGGCATTATGGCCCATATCGACGCTGGCAAGACCACCACGACCGAGCGTATCCTTTACTACACCGGCGTGAACTACAAAATCGGCGAGACCCACGAAGGTACCGCTACCATGGACTGGATGGCTCAGGAGCAGGAGCGTGGTATCACCATCACCTCCGCTGCTACCACCTGCTATTGGAAGGGCACCAAGAATCAGTTCCCGCAGACCCGTATCAATATCATTGATACCCCGGGCCACGTGGACTTCACCGTTGAGGTCGAACGTTCTCTGCGTGTGCTGGACGGCTCTGTGACCGTCATGTGCGCCAAGGGCGGCGTCGAGCCTCAGTCTGAGACCGTTTGGCGTCAGGCTGACCACTATCACGTCCCCCGTATGATCTACGTCAACAAGATGGACATCATGGGCGCAGACTTCTATAACGTTCTGAATATGATCCATGACCGTCTGAAGTGCAACGCTGTCCCCATCCAGCTGCCTGTCGGCAAGGAAGACAGCTTCAAGGGCATCATCGACCTGGTCGAGATGGACGCTGACATCTACTATGATGAGATGGGCAAGGACATGCGCGTCGAGCCCATCCCCGAGGACATGGTGGAGCTGGCTCAGGAGTACCGCACCAAGCTGATCGACGCCTGCGCCGATCTGAGCGACGAGATCATGGAGCTGGCTCTGGAAGAGCAGGAGATCCCTGCGGATCTGATCCGCAAGGTTCTGCGTCAGGGCACCATCGACAACGAGATCGTCCCCGTTACCTGTGGTACTTCTTACCGCAACAAGGGCGTTCAGAAGCTGCTGGATGCCATCGTGGATTACATGCCCTCCCCGACGGATATCCCCGCCATCAAGGGCACCGATCCCGACACCGGCGAGGAGGACGAGCGTCCCGCCGACGATAACGCGCCTTTCTCCGCTCTGGCGTTCAAGATCATGACCGACCCGTTCGTGGGCCGTCTGAGCTTCTTCCGCGTGTACTCCGGCATGCTGAATGCCGGCGACAGCGTTCTGAACTCCACCAAGGGCAATAAGGAGCGCATCGGCCGCATCCTGCAGATGCACGCCAACCATCGTGAGGACATCGAGTCCGTTTATTCCGGTGATATCGCCGCTGCCGTCGGTCTGAAGAACACCACCACCGGCGACACCT
>CAKUEI010000014.1 GCA_934646175.1 uncultured Oscillospiraceae bacterium | reverse complement strand
GGACGGCTCTGTGATCTTAACCGAGTTTTTACCGTATACACAGTAGCAGTACAGCCCCGAACGGTCTGATAATCAAAAACACCAAAGCGCAATCGACGAAAATCGGTTGCGCTTTTCTTTTGCTATTTATCCGAGCATGATCCGGGTAAGAAAAAAGGCCAGCAGAGCACAGGCCGGGAAGGTGAGCAGCCAGACCCGCAGGAGCCGGAACGCGGCGGTACGGTTCCATGTCTGCCCCTTTTGGGCCACGCCCAGAATAGCGGCGGCTTTCGTGTGGGTGGTGCTGACCGGGGAACCGAGCAGGGTGGAAAAAAGCAGGCAGAGGGCGCCGGATAGGTCGGCGGTGAAGCCGCTGCGGGGGGTGAGGACAGTAAGGTCCTTCCCCAGTGCGGCCAGCAGGCGGCGGCCGCCCAGCGCGGTGCCCAATGCCATAGTGAGGGCGCAGAGCAGCGGAAGCGCGATGGGCGGAAGGGAGGAAAAGGCGGGGAAATCCCCGGCGGAAAGCAGGAGGATACCGAGGAACTTCTGCCCGTCCTGTGCGCCGTGGGCGAAGGCCATAAAGCAGGCGGCGGCGGTTTGCAAAGTGCGGTACCGCCCCCGTTTGGGCAACAGGGCGGTGAGAAGCCGGGAGAGGAGCCAGCCGCTGAGCAGAGAGAGGGCAAGCCCCAGAAAAGTTTTACGCCACGGCTCGGCCATCAGGCAGGAAAAATTCCCCCGCAGAGCGACGGCGGCCCCGGACAGCCCGGCCAACAGGGCGTGGCTCTCGCTGGTGGGCAGAGCGAAGCGCCAGGCCAGTGTCCCCCAGAGGATGACGGAAAACAAGGCGGCGCAAAGGGCCGCCCGGGCGCGGATGGGGTCGCTCCCCAAGTCCACAAGGGAGGAGACGGTGGCTGCCACCGCCCCGGAACAGGCGGAGGTCAGCAGGCAGCCCAGCAGATTGCACCCGGCGGCCAGCAGCACGGCCCTGCCGTAAGACAGGGCGCCGGTGGCCACAGCGGTGGAGATGGCGTTGGGGGCGTCCGTCCAGCCGTTGATAAATAAAACGCCCAGTGCCAGCAGAGCGGGCAACAGAGGGGAAGACAAAAAAACCACCTCCGCCCACAGTCTATGCGGGCGAAGGCGGCGGTAGAAGGCGGGGTTCAGGATTCTTTTTTCTCGTCTGGAGGGGTGGAAAGCAGGGTGGAGTCCAGCCCCTCACGGGCGGGACGGATGGCGGTTTTGCCGTACTTTTGCCGGATGGCATCCATGGTTTTTTCCAGCTCTTCCCGCTTGCCCCGGCGGGTGGGAGCGGCAGCGGCGAACAGGTCCAGCTGCTCCACCGCCTGCTCCTCCGGCAGAAGGCCCAAGGCCGTCAGAGTGAGGGCGCGGATGGGAGCGGCATCCACCTGCCAGCTTTCCCGGATCAGCTCCATGGCGCACTCTGCCAGATCCAGCGACACATAGGTGGCGGCGGGGAGGCGCTTTTGGCGGCAGATGTCCTTGAAATTCGGGTCCCGGATGGTGACCTGAAGGGTGGTGGCCTTCAGCCGGTGCCGCCGGAGGCGGCCGGCCACGCTGTCGGCCAGGAGGGAAACGCCGGTGCGGATGTCCTCCGCCCCCAGCAGGTTGCGGCGGAAGGTGATGCCGTTGCCCACGGATTTGGGCGGGCCCTGTTCGCTGACTGGCTTTACGGGGGAGCGGTCCAGCCCGTTGGCGTAATCGGACAGCTGCCCGCCCTGCTTCCCCAGCAGGAGAACGAGGGTGTCCCGGTTGAAACGGGCCAGGTCACCGATGGTGTGAACGCCGTACTTTTCCAGCAGGGCGGCGGCGGCCCGGCCCACGAACAGCAGGTCGCCCACCGGCAGGGGGAAGAGCAGTTCCTCATAATTTTCCCGGGTGATGACGGTGGTGGCGTCCGGCTTTTTGTAGTCGCTGCCCATTTTGGCAAACACCTTATTGTAGGAGACCCCCACGGACAGGGTAAGTCCCAGCTCTCGCTTGATGACGGCACGGATCTCGTCCGCCAGCTCTTTGGGGGACTTGTAGAACAGGTGCAGGGTGCCGGTGACGTCCAGCCAGCTTTCGTCGATGCCGAAGGGCTCCACCAGGTCAGTGTACCGGTTATAGACGGCATTGACCAGCGCGGAATAGCGGCGGTACTCCGCGTGATGAGAGGGCACCAGCGCAAGGTCGGGGCACTTCCGTTGGGCCTGCCAGATGGTCTCGGCAGTCTGAACGCCCATACGCTTGGCCAGCTCGTTTTTGGCCAGAATGATGCCGTGGCGGGCGGACGGGTCCCCGCAGACGGCCATGGGGCGGTGGCGCAGCTCCGGATGGGACAGCAGCTCCACCGAGGCGAAAAAGCAGTTTAAGTCACAGTGCAGAATGACGCGGTCCGTGGGGATCACCTCCTTTCCTTCAGGATACCACAGGAGAGGAAGAAAGTCAAACGAATGTTCGATTGAATAAGAAGGCGCTTGCTTTAGGAGAAAAGGAAAAAACGGGAAAAACATTGTAGCAGTTACACAATCAATTATGAAGAATCAGTGAAGAATTTGTGGAATTCAAGAAAACGGATTGAAAACTTTTTCTTCTTCTGTATAATGGAGGTACAACGGAATTGAGGTGATACCCATGCAGCACGCTTAAGCGCTGCGGACAGGCTTCCTTTTTTGTCCATTCGACTGTCCGCGGGGGAGAAAAATCGATCGGAGGATGAGCGATGTGAGCGACGAAAGAAAAGTGACCCGCCAGCTTCTGATGGTCATGACGGCCCTTTCCGCTGTGCTGATGGCACTGCTGGTGTATGTTACTTACTCTGCTTATGCCGACGTTACGGAAAGAGGGTTCTTCTTCTATTTCCTCACAGGAGGACTGCCGGTTCTGGTTCTGGTGTTCGTCTTCCGGAGTATCCTGAATCTGGTGGGGTTTGACAAGAAATAAAGGCTGCGGCTTGAATAGGAGTGCCTATGAAGAAAAAATGGATTTTTCTCCTGAGCGCGGTTATCTGTGTCTGCATTTGCGCGGCCGCGTGGAAGGCTTACGAACGGCCGCGGCCTCTGATGGATGACCCGGGCACATACCGGCTCATTCAGGTGCAGCGAACTGTAGATGGGGTGCTGACCGATGTGAAAGTGCCGGATGCGGAGGCGGTTCTGGATGTGCTGCGCGGGTGCAAGGTACGCCGCTCGTTTCAGCGCTCCGGAACGGTGCCCGCGAACACCATCGACCTGCTGCTTATCCTGCAGGATGAGGACGGACTGTTCACCGTTCTGCTGGGCGAAACGGATTATGTGACCAGAGAACGGGGGAGCCGGATCTTTTTTCTTCTCGATGGGGAACAGGTAAAGCAGCAGCTATACGAAGTGTTGGAAAGAAAGAAATATGAGCGGGAAAAAACAGCTCTCGGCGAAACGTGTGGCCTTCACCGTGGTTGTGGTTCTGCTGGTGGTGGCTGCCGTCGGATTTCTGATCGCCATCCCCTTTGCCGAGAATGACCCTGTGCTGCAGGCGAAGGTGCTGCAGTGGCTGAAGGTTTACATATGCGCTGCCCCGGTGATTGGTATTGTGCGGACATGGATGGGGGAGGAGCGAAAAGTCATCAAGATTGCGCTGACAGTTGTATGGCTTCTTTCCCTGATCGTGATCATCCGTCTGGAGGCATGATGGCCGTGAAAAAGCGCGCGCTATGGCCCGGAATTCTGGGGGCCGTTGTGGTGATTTTATTCCTGCTTCCCACGATCTTTGCCCTGCTTGGCGGGATCCCCACGCAGCAGGACTGGAGATACGATCAGCTGCCGGGCGGATATGAGGTGTGGCGCTCCAACTCACGCCAGATCGACCTTGTGAAGGACCGGGAAACCGTGGTCGGGCCGTATCTCTCCTACATTGCCCGGGACGGGGACTTCCTTTTCCTCCAGCAGGTGACCTTGCCGGAGGATTGGGAGGAGGGGGACGGCGTAGACGATCTGCCGCCGCGGTACTATGTGGTGCATGCCGCGCGGGGGGAAGTGCTCGGCCCCTATGAGGACCTTTCGGCGCTGAAAGCGGCCTGCGAAGCGGAGAGAATCGCCCTGCCGGAAACGTGGACGCGCACTACGCAGCTCCACAAACAAGAATAAAAAGCGGCGTTTCCCAAATCGGGAAACGCCGTTTTTCGGTTTACTTTTCCAATTAGAGGACGCCCATAAGCACCAGCACCAGCAGGGTAAGCGTGGCCAGGATCACGATGACCAGCAGGACGCGGCCCACGCTCATGCGGCGAGGGGAGGCACCGGCGGCGGGATGAGATTCCGGGGCCAGATGCGCTTTCCGCAGGGCAGTGACGATCGGCTTATAGAGCAGCAGCACCAGGACGGCGTTCACCGCGCCCTTCAGCAGGTTGAAGGGAAGGAAGACCGTTGGGATCATGGCAGTGACCACATCCCGGGGGACGTCCATGTAAATGGGGGTGATGAGGAAGTTCCACAGGATCATGACGATGGTGAGCAGCACAGTACTGATGACCAGACCGAGAACCGCGCCGGAGAAGGTGTGTTTTTTCTTATAGAAATAGGCGGCCGGGCAGACAAAAGAAGCGGTGGCCAGAATGTTCATAATCATGCCAATGGGGCCGGTGCTGCTCATAGTGAGCATCTCGATCAGCGAAGAGATAACAGCAATGAAAAAAGCCGGGACAGGGCCAAAGAGAAAAGCACCAATGGCGATGACGGTATCCTTCAGGTCGAACTTCAGAAAGCCGGCCACATGGGGGAAAAAGGTGCATAGATAGGATACTACCAGAGAGATGGCGCACAGCATGGCCATGCTGACTAGAGTGCGGGTGCTCATCCGCGGGGCGGAAGAGCTGCGAGAGGTAAGTTCCGGTTGATTCTGCATAAAAAACAACTCCTTTTGAAAGATAACACCTGAGGGGGGATGCCCTTCAGGTGTTAAAATCAAAGGAGATTCAACACATCTTCTTTCATCCAGACTATCACTGTCGGTCCCGGAGTTGCACCGGGTCAGCCACCGGAAACGGTGGGTCGCGGACTGTACCGCCGGTCGGGAATTACACCCTGCCCTGAAGACATCGATTCAGTTGTTTCTGACTCTATTATAGCAGGCCGGAAGAATTTTGCAAGGGGGGGTACGAAAGAAAACGAAAAAACAAATATTGGAAGAAAAGAATTGACGGGGGGTAGGGCGATACCGTATAATGGAAATCGTTAAGAGGGTGATGAACGTGAATCGGGAACAGACCTGCTGCTTCACCGGGCACCGTCCGGCCAAGCTCCCCTGGGGCACGAAGGAACAGGACCCGCGCTGTCTCCGCCTGAAGGAACGCCTTATGGAAGAGGTGGAGTGGGCGTATGACAATGGGTACCGTTATTTTATCTGCGGCATGGCCCGAGGGGCAGATTTCTATTTCTGTGAGGCGGTGCTGGCGCTGCGGGATCGTCACCCGGATGTACGAGTAGAGGCCGCCATCCCCTGCGAAGAGCAGGCGGCCCGCTGGCCGGAGCACGACCGGGATCGGTATTTTGATCTGGTGTCCCGGTGCGACGTGGAAAATATGATCCAGCGGCGGTACGACAAGGGCTGCATGCAGCGGCGGGACCGGAACATGGTGGACCGCTCCGGCATGTTGATCGCCGTATATAACGGCCTTTTGGGCGGGACTATGTACACGCTGGCTTACGCCATGAAAAAGGGTGTAGAGACCCGGATCCTTTCCCTGGACGATTTTGAAGAGGAATAAAGGGAGGTCCGGCAGCGCTTATGCGCTGCCGGACCTCTTCTTTTTTGTCAGTTTTTCTTCTGCGGCGCTTCTTCATCCTGGAGAATGGCGACCCGGAGCTTAAACTTCCGCCAGGTGAAAGCGAAGATCAGGGTGCCCAGCAGCAGGGGAATGAGGGCGCAGAGGTACATGGTGCCATAGCTATAGCCTTTGGCTACCACAAGACCGCCCAAAGTGGGGCCAAGGAAATAGCCAAGATCCATGCCGAAATAGCTGGTGTTGCTGGCCACGCCGCGCTTGGCGGAGCTGACGGACTGAATGGCCATGGCCTGCATGGTGGGCTGCAACGCGCCCCAGCCCGCACCGGCCAGCGCCGCGGAGATCAGGCACACGGGCAGAGTGTGGAACAGTCCCACGAGGATAAAGGACAGAGCGAACAGCACCACGCAGGGGTAGAACACCACGGCAGCACCCTTCTGGTCCAGCAGACGGCCGGTGAAGGGCCGGGAGATCAGCATAACGACGGCGTATACGGTGAAGAAGGTGCCGATGTTGGCGATGCCATACTGCTCGGAATAGGGCACCATGTAGGTGCTGTACAGGATGAAACCGGCGCAGAGAAAAGCCATCATCAGGGCGGAAGGGATGGCGTCCACGGCGATGATATTTTTGTACCAGGGGCCTAGGGCGGCCAGCTCGCGGCGGTCAGGCTTCGGGGCGGTCTTCACCAGAAAGCAGGGGATGAGGGAGATGAGCATGAACAGTGCAGCCGCCAGAAAAGTCATGCGGAAGCCGCCGCCGTCACCCCATAGCTCGTCGCCGTATGTGCGCAGGGCAAGGCCCACACTGGGGCCAAGGGCGGTGCCGAAAGCGCCGCCCACGCCGAAAATGCCGATGCCGGAGCCGAGCTTTTCTCTGGGCAGGCTGTCGCTTGCTACCACCAGCGTCAGGGAGCCGATGAGGCTGAACTGCACGCCGTGCAGCAGGCGGGCTGCCACAAAAAGCCCGATGGAGTTGAAAAAGGCATAGGCCAGATTGACCACCACACCGAGGAAGTAAGAAAAGATGAGCAGCTTTCGCTTATCCAACATAGTGACCATGGGGCCGGACACCGGGCGCATGGCGAAGGAAACGCCGAAATACAGCCCGGAGATCATGCCCACCACTGTGGCGCCTGCCCCCAGATAGGTGGCGTAGGATGTGACCAGCGGGTTCACGATGAACTGAGACATACAGAGGCAGATATTGGCGATGGTGCAGCAAAGGAAGGTGCGGTTCCAGATGGTCACCTTCCCGGTAACGGAGTGTTGGCTTTTTCCCACAAGAGACACCTCATTTTTCTGTTTCAAAACACAATACTATGTTTAGTTTACCATACGACGCCCGAAAGGGCAAGAAAAACCCCCTATCTTTCCTAACTGGAAAGATAGGGGGCATGATGAGCTATCAGGATGCCCCTTACAGAGCGTAAACCTGAATGGAATCGCTCTCGGCCGTGGCCTTGATCTGGGTGATGGGGTGGAGGTAGCTATCGATCAGTCGGGTGGCGATGGCATCCTCCAGCTCCTTCTGAATGAGGCGGCGCAGATTACGGGCGCCGTAGGTGAGAGAGTAGGACTTTTTGGTGAGGTAAGAAACCAGTGCATCGTCATAGGTGAAGGTGATGCCCTTCTCGTTAAGGGAGGCCACCAGCTCGTCCAGCATGATGCGGGCGATCTTGCCAAAGTCCTCCTCGGTGAGCTGGTTGAAGGCGATGATCTCGTCCACACGGTTGATGAACTCGGGGCGCAGGAACTGACGCAAGCCCTTCATGGCGCGGTCCTTGCTCTGATCGTTCTGGGTGCGGTCAAAGCCCACGGAGGCCACCTTGATGTCGCTGCCCGCGTTGGAGGTCATAACGATGACGGTGTTTTCAAAGTTCACCTTGCGGCCCTGAGCGTCGGTGATCTCACCGTCGTCCAGCACCTGCAGCAGGATGTTGAGCACATCGGGGTGGGCCTTTTCGATCTCGTCGAACAGCACCACGCTGTAAGGCTTGCGGCGGATCTTTTCCGTCAGCTGGCCCGCCTCGTCATAGCCCACGTATCCCGGGGGAGAACCGATGATGCGGGAGACCGAGTGCTTCTCCATGAATTCAGACATGTCGAGGCGGATGAGGGACTCCGGCGTGTTGAACAGGTCGGCAGACAGCTGCTTTACCAACTCGGTCTTGCCCACGCCAGTGGGGCCGACGAAGATGAAGGACACGGGCTTATGCTTGGGGGAGATGCCCACGCGGCCACGGCGAATGGCGGCGGCCACGGCGTGGACGGCCTCGTCCTGGCCGATAACGTGCTGCTTCAGCCGCTCCTCCAGCTTGGCAAGACGTTCGTACTCCTGCTCCTGGATCTGGCTGGCGGGGATCTTAGTCCACAGCTCAATTACGCGGGCCAGATTCTCTACTGTCAAGGCGGGGGTGGACTGCTGGTCCAGCTTTTCCTTCTCGTCCGTGAGCTGCAGCTCACGGCTGCGCAGCTCGGCGATCTTTTCATAGGCTTCGTCCGTGGCCTCCTGCAGCAGGGCCTCACGCTGGGCGGAGAGGTCCTTCAGCTCGGTCATCAGCGTTTCACTGCGGGCCAGAGCGGTGTTGCGCAGGTTCACGTCGGATGCGGCCTCATCGATGAGGTCGATGGCCTTATCGGGCAGGAACCGGTCGGTGATGTACCGCTCGGACATGGTGACCGCCATACGGCAGATCTCCGGCGGGATAGAAACGTGGTGGAACCGCTCGTAATAAGGGGCAATGCCCTTCAGGATCTCGATGGACTGGCCGATGGACGGCTCTTCCACGATGACGGGCTGGAAGCGGCGTTCCAGCGCAGTGTCTTTTTCGATATGCTTGCGGTATTCGGTGAGGGTGGTGGCGCCGATGACCTGGATCTCGCCGCGGGAGAGGGCGGGCTTCAGGATATTGGCGGCGTTCATGCTGCCTTCGGCGTCGCCTGCGCCCACAAGGTTATGCACCTCATCGATGACCAGAATGATATTGCCCAGGCGCTTGACCTCTTCAATGAGGCCCTTCATACGGCCCTCGAACTGGCCGCGGAACTGAGTACCGGCCACAAGGCTCGTAAGGTCCAGCAGATGGACCTCTTTATCCCGCAGTTTATAGGGTACGTCACCGTTAAAAATTTTCAGGGCGAGGCCCTCGGCAATGGCGGTCTTGCCAACGCCGGGCTCACCGATGAGGCAGGGGTTATTTTTCTGGCGGCGGTTCAGGATCTGGATGACGCGCTGCAGTTCCTGCTCGCGGCCGACGATCTTGTCCAGCTTGCCTTCAGCCGCCCGGGCGGAGAGGGAGATGCAGTAGGCGTCCAGGAACTTGCGCTTCTTGCGGCCATTCTGGGACGTGACCTCACGCTGGACAGCCGCGCCCGCTTCCCAGTTGGGATTGGGGGTGGGACCGCCGCCGGCGGGGGGCTGCTGCATGTTTCCCATCAGGCGGTTTAAGAAGGGGAAGGTGGCGGTGCGGCCCTCGTCGTCGTCCCCTTCGGGATGTTCGACCTCGGGGCCTTCCGGTGTGTCGCCCTCCTGAGGCAGAAGCCCCTCCATGCCGGAGGCGGCGTTCTGCAGGGCATTCATCATGTCGCCGGAGAGATTGTCCAGCTCCTCGTCGGTGATGCCCATTTTCTGCATCATGTCCTCCACGGGCTTGATGCCAAGCTCTTTGGCGCACTTGAGGCAGAGCCCTTCGTTCTTGCTTTCGCCGTTTTCGAACCGGGTGACGAATACAACGGCAATATTTTTATGGCAACGTGTGCACAACATAGGATTCATAGCTTCTCAGCTCCTTTCGGGGTTATCGGAAAGCGTAGCACAAAAATGTGAACAGTGTGTGAATTTTGCGGGTAAACGCACAGAAATTGTTGGGTTAGAACCCGGAGAGCAGGGAGAGGGGACTGGTTCGCAGGAAAAACTTCAGCAATACGGTCTGCTGCACCACATCTTCCGGGAAAAGGCGACCGAAAAATTGCAGTGCCCATGCGATAACAAACAGCAGGATGGCACCCTTAATGAGGCCGATCACCGCACCGCCGAAGCGGTTCATGGCGTGCAGCACGGGGAGCCGGGCCACCAAGTCCAGCCCGTGGCAGAGAAGATACCATAGGAGCAGGATGACCACAAAGCCAAGCACAAAGGTCAACAGGTAGGCGATGGAAGAAGCCAGCTCCATCGCCGCGGCGGCGGCCACCGAGCTGGCGGCCTGATGAAAGCCCTGATCCACAGAGGAGCGGATGCTGTTCACCACATGTTCGTAAATGCCAAGGCCACGGATGGCATCCAGCACGGAGGAGAGAGAGTTTTCATCCCCAGTCTCATCGGACTGAGGCATTCCCGTGGGGGAAGGGTCCTCCGGTTTGGCGGCCTCATACTGACTTTCCAGATTTTTTTCGATGGAGGCCTGAATGCGGGGCTGAAGGGTTTCGCTCAACTTGGGGGAGAGCTGCTTGGCGGCCACACTGGCCCCGGCAAAGGCGATGAACACCGCCAGCAGGGAGCAAAGGGCCAGGATCATGCCCCGCTTAGCGCCCCGCACCATGCAGACGATGAGAAAGACCAGCAGGATCCCGTCAAAGATCCAGGGGGCGAGAGAAGCCATAGAGGACACTCCTTTCTGAACGCGTCGGGAACCGGGTCAGCCGGGGAGATAGATGCAGGCGGAGCTGCTGCCCACCAGAATGGCGGAGCCATCCTCCTGCATGACCACCGAGCGGGCGTTCTGCGTATCGGTCAGGCTGCTGTACAGGGTAAGCTCTTTCGTATAGATGTCCAGCCGGTCCGAGGTCAGGACGGCGATATACCGTCCGGCGGCGGAGAGGGAGAGGACCTGATCGTTCATGGGGATACGGCCCAGTTCCTGCCCCGCGGCGTCCACGGACACCAGATCGGCGGCGGTGCCGGCACGGTAGCGCCCCAGCAGCAGGGCGGCGTACCCGTCACCGCCCAAAGAGAAGTCCTTCAGGTAGCGGCTGTTGTAGGAATAGCTCTGTACCTCGCCGCTGTTCGGGGCAGCGACGGAAAGGCTGCCCTCCCCCACGGCCCAGACGGCCTGCGGTTCGTATTCCAGGTCCAGCACCACGGTGTTGCCCAGGGAGACGTTCACCGATGCCTCGGTCTCATCTAGGGAATAGATGAGCAGACGGCTTTCAAAAGCACTGTTCGCCTGACCGATGGTGATGATGGCGACCTTGTCGTTCCCAGAGGAGACAGCGGCGTCCATGACAAAGGCACTGGAATAGTTCAGGGCCATGCGCTTTACCTGATCGGGGCCGTAGACGGTGACGGTGCCCTTATAGCCGGAGGATTCCGCCGTCAGGGCCAGATAGCCGGAGGGGTTGAGCCGGGCGGAGAGGATGCTGTGGGCGTTCTCCAGCTCCAAGTCCAGCAGATCCTCCGTCTTGTCATAGAGAAAAAGGCTGCTGCCCCCGGCGTCATAGACGGCGGCGAGGCCACCGCCGGAGGTGAGCACGGGGTCATCCATGCTGACCAGCCGCTCGGAAAGCTGCTTTCCGCCGGAGGTATACAGGCGGATGCCGGTGTCGGAGCACATGAGGTAACCGTCCCCCAAGGCGGCAAAGTGGATCTTGCTGCCGCCGGGGTGGGTGATCAGCTCCGCTTGGCCACTTTCGTTGGCGGTGATCTTCCGGTAGGTGAAATAGCGCTTCACGGCGTCCAAATTCAGCTGGTCATGATATACTACCAGCACCACAGCCCCGGCCACCAGCGCAGCGGTGACCAGCAGCAGAAGCAGGCGCACAAAGAAATTGGGCCGCTTTTTGGCCTTTGGTTCTTCCGTTTCGTTCATAGATATGCAGCCCTCCTTCCGGACATGTCTCCGGGAAACAGAACGATCACAGCACGTCCTCCTCGTACCAGAGGCGGGTCATGTACAGTCCGCCGGGGGGCACCGTAGGCCCTGCGGCGGTGCGGTTTTTGGAAAGCAGGATGTCCTGCACGCTGTCGGGGGAAAACTTCCCCTCGGCGGCGTAGACGATGGTGCCCACCATAGCGCGCACCATGTTGTAAAGAAAGCCGTTGGCGCACACCTTACACTCAATAAGGTCGCCGGAGCGGGACACGTCGAAGTAATGCACGGTGCGGACGGTGGTGCGGGTCTCGGTGCCCACATTGCGGACGGCGGCGAAGTCGTGGGTGCCCACGAAATGACTGGCGGCCCGCTGCATGACGGCCTCGTCCAGATACTTGGGGTAAAACCATGCGCGGTTTACGTAAAACGCGTTCCGGATGCGGGAATTATAGATGCGGTAGGTGTACTCCTTCTTTTCGCAGGAACCGATGGCATTGAAGGAATCGGGCACCTCGGTGGCTTTCACCACCACGATGTCCTCTGGCAGGCGGGAATTCACCGCAAGGGGGAGCCGCTCACAGGGAATGGTGGAGCTGGTGTGGAAATTGGCCACGTAAAGCTCGGCATGAACGCCTGCGTCCGTCCGCCCGGCCCCCACGCAGTTGACCGGGTGGCACACCACGGTCTCTAATGCGTGATTCAGGGTCTCTGCCACGGTGGCGGCATTTTTCTGCACCTGCCAGCCGTGATAAGCGGTGCCAACGTACATGAGTTTTAAGGCGATATTGCGCATAATGCCTCCCAAAGCAAAAAGGTTACAGGATGACCCTGAGGGCGATGACGGCTGCCAGCATGGCAAAGCCGAGGATGAGGGCGATAAAGTCCCGGGAGGCAAGCTGCAGCTTTCTCATGCGGGTGCGGCCCTCGCCGCCGTGATAGCAACGGCACTCCATGGCCACAGCCAGCTCATCCGCCCGGCGGAAGGCGGAGATGAACAAAGGCACCAGCAGGGGTACCAGCGCCTTCGCCTTCTGGATGAGGTTGCCCGACTCGAAATCGGCCCCGCGGGCCTTCTGTGCGGACATGATCTTATCGGTCTCTTCGATCAGCGTGGGGATAAAGCGCAGGGCGATGGACATCATCATGGCCAGCTCGTGAATGGGCAGATGAATGGCCTTCAGCGGCCCGAGAAGGCTCTCCAGCCCATCGGTCAGCAGGATCGGCGAGGTGGTGTAGGTCAGCAAAAAGGTGCTGATAATGAGCATGGTGATGCGCAGGATCATGAAAATGGCGGCGCGGATGCCCGCGGGATAGATCTTGAAGATCCAGAAGGCCACCAGCGGCTCCCCGGCGCCGGGAGTGTAAAACAGGTTTAGAATGCCGGTGATGATGACGATGAAAAGAACTGGCTTCAGCCCCTTCAGGATGTTCTTCATCTTGATCTTGGAAAGGGCCACGCATACGGCTAGCAGGACGAACAGCACGCCGTAGGCCACATAGCTGGTGGCCACGAACAGCGCCACAATGTACAGCACCGTAAGGATGATCTTCGCCCGGGGGTCCAGCTTGTGGATGACCGTGGTGCCGGGGAAAAACTGACCGAGGGTAACGTCTTTCAAAGCCATGTCACCGCACCCCCTTTGCCTTGCAAATGGCCTCGACGGCCTGCTCCACGGTGAAGACCGACGGGTCGATATCGATGCCCTTCTGCCGCAGCAGGTGGAACACCCGGGTGACCTGAGGCACGTCCAGCCCCATGGAGACCAGCTCTTCCTCGTGGGCGAACACCTCGCGGGGGGCACCGGACAGGGGAATGACCGCGTCGTTCACCACCACCAGCCGGTCCACATTGCGAGCCACCTCTTCCATGGAGTGGGACACCAGAATGATAGTGGCGTTGTTGGCATCGTGGTAATCGCGGATATTCTGCAAGATCTGGGCAGAGCCAATGGGGTCCAATCCCGCGGTAGGCTCGTCCAGGATGAGGACCTTCGGCTCCATGGCGATGACGCCGGCAATGGCCACCCGGCGCTTCTGCCCGCCGGAAAGCTCGAAGGGGGACTTTTCCAGCTGAGCGTCGGTGAGGCCGACGAAGGCGGCGGCTTCGCGCACCCGGCGGTCGATCTCCTTTTCGTCCAGCTTCATGTTCTTTGGGCCGA
Source organism: uncultured Oscillospiraceae bacterium (assembly GCA_934646175.1). GTDB lineage: Bacteria > Bacillota > Clostridia > Oscillospirales > Oscillospiraceae > CAKUEI01. The sequence goes on along the minus strand of CAKUEI010000014.1, from coordinate 11,347 downwards.
AGGAAATATCTTTATAAACGGTCTCTTCAAACAGCTGATATTCCGGGTACTGGAATACCAGCCCCACGTGGAAGCGGGTCTCACGGGTGCGCTCGATGCTTTCCCAGATGTCCTGCCCCTCATAGAGCACCTGGCCGGAGGTGGGCTTCAAAAGGCCGTTCAGGTGCTGAATAAGGGTGGATTTTCCACTGCCCGTGTGGCCGATGATGCCCAGATACTCCCCCTCGTAGGCGGCGAAGTCCACATGGTCGAGGGCCACATGGCGGAAGGGAGTGTCCTCACTGTAAACATGGGTGAGCTGTTTGGTTTCCAGAATGGGTTCCATAGATCAGTGTTCCTTTCGATGTAAAGGGATGGTGCGCGCCGCCTTTTTGCCGGTCGCGCCCGCGAAAGATTCAGGACAGAAGGGCAGCGATCGCGTCGGCACATTCCTCGTCGGAAAGTGCGTCCAGCGGGAGGGAGGAAAAGCCCTTTTTCCGCAGCTGCCACAAAAGCTCGGTGGTTTCCGGAACGGTGAGGCCCACGGCCTTCAGCTCTTCCACACGCTGAAAGACCTCTTTGGGCTTTCCATCGGCGATCACGTGACCGTCGGACATGACCACCAGCCGGTCGGCCATGGCGGCTTCGTCCATGTGATGGGTGATGAGCACCACAGTGATGCCGAACCCAGCGTTCAGCTTCTGGATGGTGGAAAGCACCTCGTGCCGGCCCACGGGGTCCAGCATGGCGGTGGGCTCGTCCATGACAATGCAGCGGGGGCGCATGGCGATGACCCCGGCGATGGCCACCCGCTGCTTCTGCCCGCCGGAGAGCAAGTGTGGGGCATGGGCGGCGTACTCCGTCATGCCCACCATGGCAAGAGCCTCGTCCACCCGGCGGCGGATCTCGGAAGGCTCCACCCCCAGATTTTCCGGGGCAAAGGCCACGTCTTCCTCCACCACGTTGGCCACCAACTGGTTATCCGGGTTCTGGAACACCATGCCCACGGTGCGGCGGATGTCCAGCAGGCGGGACTCGTCCTTGGTGTCGATGCCGTCTACATACACCGTGCCGCCGGTGGGCAGCAGGATGGCGTTCATGTGCTTGGCGAGGGTGGATTTTCCACTGCCGTTATGGCCCAGAACGGCCACGAAGGAGCCGGGCTCGATGGTGAGGGACACATTGTCCAGCACGATGGGGGCGATGGCGTTCTCTTCCTCCGGCGTATAGTGAAATGTGACGTGTTCCACGTTGATAATGGGATCGTTCATGCTTTTCTCTCCGTTTCTTGCTTATCCGCACACCCAGCGGCCGGTGGAACCGGCGGGTAGGAACAGCCCGCTGTCGCGGACGGGGATGCCCAGCTCGGCGCTTTCGGTGTGCCCGCCGAAGCGGGGGGTGACGATGGATTCCAGCAGATAGGTCAGCACCGAGGGGGCAAGCCCCGTGGTGTAGGAATTCAGAATGACGAACAGGGGATGCTCCGACAAAACGCCGGACACAAGATAGACGAAGTCCCAGAGGTTATCCTCCAGATGCCAGACCTCGCCGGAGGGGCCGCGTCCGTAGGAGGGAGGGTCCATGATAATGGCGTCGTACCGGTGGCCGCGGCGGATCTCGCGTTCGACGAATTTGCCGCAGTCATCCACGATGTAGCGGATGGGGGCGTTCTCCAGCCCGGAGCTTTTGGCGTTTTCCTTGGCCCAGGCCACCATGCCCTTGGCCGCGTCCACATGGCAGACGCTGGCCCCGGCGGCGGCGCAGGCCATGGTGGCCCCGCCGGTATAGGCGAACAAGTTCAGCACCGAAATGGGCCGCCCGGCAGTGCGGATGCGCTCTATGGCGAAGTCCCAGTTGGCGGCCTGCTCGGGGAACAGGCCGGTGTGCTTGAAGTTCATGGGCTTTACGTTGAAGGTAAGCTCTTTATAGCCGATCTCCCACCGCTCGGGCAGGCGGTTCTTCTCCCACTGGCCGCCGCCGGTGCGGGAGCGGGAATAGCGGGCCGAAGGGGCGCGCCAGCCGGGGTTTGTCCGCTTGGTGCGCCAGATGGCCTGCGGATCGGGCCGCACAAGGGTGTAATTTCCCCAGCGCTCCAGCTTTTCGCCGCCGGAGCAGTCCAGAAGCTCATAGTCTTTCCAACCGTCTGCAATCCACATGAAAGAAACCTCTCCAGATACTAAAATACAGCATAATATTATACCACTGTCTTGACAGACCGTCAATAAATTCCCGCCCATGGAAGAGACGGAGTTTTGCTTGTGCTGGGGCGAAAATTATGATAAAATAACAAACTAAGAAATCATCGGCGAAAAGAGGGATACCATGGAATCGGAGAAAACGCTGTTCCGCAGCGCCATGCGGGGCTTTAACCGGGAGGACGTGACCGCCTACCTGGAAAAGACTGCATCGGAGCACCGGCGGGAGACCGCCGCTTTGCAGGAAGAGATCGAGGCACTGGGTTCCGCAAAAAATCTGGCGGAGACTACGGCAGCCGATTTGGAAAAGATCCGCGACCGCCAGACGGAAAAGATCGACGCGCTGACGCGTGAGCTTGCCCGGGAAAAAGAGGGGCAGGAGGCCCTCCGGCAGGAGAACGGCCGCCTGCGGCAGGAACTGGAATCTCTCCGGGCGATGCAGCGGGAAGAAAGCGAGCGGGCGAAGAGTGCCGCGGACGAGACAGCGGCGCTGAAGGCGCAGGTCACCGTCCTTGCGGAGGTGCAGCGAGCCCTCGGCCAGAAGAGCGAAGCCCTCGCCAAGGCGGAGGCGGAGCTTGCCGCCCTGCAGGAAGAGCGGGCGAGCCTCCTGGAAGAAGCGGAGGCTTACCGCACAGTGAAGGACCGGGTGGCGGGCATCGAGCTGGAGGCCCACCAGCGTGCCCAGGCCGCCGAGGATGAGGCGAAAGCACGGGCGGAGGAGATCCGCGGCCGGGTGGAGCACTGGCTGGATCAGGCCGGGCGGGAATTCCACACCCTGCGCACCGCCATTGACGGGGCCGCCGCCCGGACCCGGGAGGAGTTGGATCGCGCCCGCAATACGGTGGACGAGATCTGCGGCCGATTTGCGGACGGGGAAGAGGCCTTCGGCGGCTTTGCACGGGATTACCGCGCGGCCACGGCTCCCAAAGCGCCGGAGCCGCTGGATCTGGATGAGGAGTCTTGAAAAGTGGAGAAGGAAGCGTTGAAACTGACGGTGCAGCAGCTGCCACGAGTTGCGGAGAAGCTGCACGCGGGGGACCGGGTGCTCCTTTCCGGCACCATTTACACCGCCCGGGACGCGGCCCACAAGCGCATGTTCCAGATGCTGGATCGGGGGGAGAAGCTGCCCTTTCCCATGAAAGGGTCCGTCATCTATTACGCCGGCCCTACGCCGGGGCAGCAGGGCATGGCCGTTGGCTCCTGCGGGCCTACCACGGCGGGCCGCATGGATAAGTTCGCCCCCCGGTTGCTGGATCTGGGCCTGCTGGCTATGATCGGAAAAGGCGGCCGCAGCGCGGAGGTGAAGGACGCCATCGTGCGCAACGGCGCGGTGTATTTTGCCGCCGTGGGCGGCGCGGGGGCGTTGATCGCCAAGTGCATCGAAACGGCGGAGGTCATCGCCTTTGACGACCTTGGATGCGAATCTGTCAAGAAAATGACTGTGAAGGATTTTCCCTTAACAGTTGCCATCGACGCAAAAGGCAACGACCTGTTTGAGCAGGGCCGGGAGGAGTACCGGCAGGAGCTGCCCCACCGAAATAGTTGAGAAATGGCAAAGAAAAGCGCCGCAGAGCAATGCTCTGCGGCGCTTTTCAGGTTTCCGGAGCCGGTGTGGGGTAGCCGAAGGAGACCGGCAGATCATCACGGTTCAAACTGTCAAGGGAAAATCCTTGCTCCCTTAAACCGGCAATGATCTCGGGCAGCGCCTGGACGGTGGTGGTGCGTGGGGAGGAATCGTGCATCAGAATGATGGGGCGGCTCTGCCGGGCGGAGCCGATCAGCACGTTATCCCGCAGCGTGGCGACGGGCAGCGGGCGGCTGACCGCATCGCCGGAAGAGACGTTCCAGTCGTAGTAGACAAACCCGCGGCGCAGCATCTCGGCGATGATCTCCTGATAGATGCCGCGGTTATAGCTGTTGATGCTGCCGCCGGGGAAGCGGAAGATGGCAGGGGTGATGCCGGTGGCCTCTTTCGCCATGGTGAAGGCATCGTAAAAGTCCGCCAGATAGTCCTCCACCGAGGCGTAGATCTTGTGGTAATCGTGGCTGGCGCTGTGGACGCCGATGGTATGCCCCTCCACCGCAATGCGCTGAAGCCGCTCCCGCCGGGTGGGAGTATCCGGTCCCACCACGAAGAAAGTAGCCTTTACGTTTTCCTCCCGCAGGATCGTGAGGATCTCGTCCGTCCGGGGGCTGGGGCCGTCGTCGAAGGTGAGAAAGGCAGTGCCCCGGCGGACTTCCCCGGTGGGGGCGCCGGGAATGTACAGGTCGGGATACAGGGATTCGTAATCGGGGCGCTCCGGCCCAGCGGGGGAGAGCACAGCGTCGTACCGCTGCTGCAGGTCGGAAAGTTGATGTTCCAGCTCGCTCACCCGCTGCCCCAGTTGGTCGGCTCGGTCGGTCAGCTGGGATCTCTGGCGGGTGAGAAGGCTCTTTTCTCTTGCAAGATGCAAGGCCAGCGAGGAGGGAACGAGAACCAGCGCGGCCAGTGTGGCGGCGAGGGCAATGCGGAGGGGCAGGGGGGCTGGCCTTTTGGGCTGAAGACGCTTGGGCAGCAGTTCGGGGGGCATGGCGGACAGTCCTTTCCTTTTCTTTTTCTGTATCCAGTGTATGACACGGGGAAAGAAAGAACAACAACAGGCGGGAGACAAATTGGTGACAAATAAAGACAAAAGGGCCGCGCCCAAAGGCGCGGCCCTTCCGCTTACCCAAAGCCTCGCAGAGTTCTGTCATCCGCAGATGATGGAATCGGGTAAAATTACGTTTTCTCCGGGGACACGTACCTCGAAAAAACGCTTCTCAGCCTGCCAGTATGCGAGCAAAGCGAGTGTGCGCAGCAGGCTGCAGCTTTTCAAAGAAATGCCTGCATTTCTTTGAGCAACACTTAGAATCGGCCCAGATCGCGGGCCACATAGTGGGCGGTGCTGGTGGCCTGCCAGATGTTTTTCGGCGTGACGCAGTCGCCCAACTGGTAAAATTCCGGCGCGCAGTCCCGAAGGGCATTGCAGTCGTCCCACAGGGGCCGCTGGCCCACGGAATAGATCACCGTATTGGCCTCGTAAAGCTTGGTGCCCTCTTTCCCATCGGCATAGTAGGTGGGCATGCCGAAGCGGAAACCGGGCTTGGGCTCCACCCCGGTGAACTCGCACAGAACGCCCTTGTCATTGATCTCCAGCGCTTTGGTGGAGGTGCTGACGTGGATGCCGTAATTCTTCAGCTGGGTGCTGATAGCCAGACCGTGCAGATTGTTGCCGCCGTCATTGAGGGCGGGCATCATTTCAATGACGGTGCAGTGCTTGCCCAGCATACTGAGGTAAATGGACAATTCCAGTCCCACCAGGCCGCCGCCCAGCAGCACCACGTTGTCCCCGGCCTTTTCGGGGTGATAATAGATCTCTTCCGCGCCGAAAACGTGGGGCAGGTCGATGCCGGGCAGGCTGGGCTTCACCGGACGGGCGCCCAGTGCGGCGATGATCACATCGGGGCCGATCTCACGGGCCAGCTCCGGAGTGACAGGGGTGTTGAGGCGCACCTCAATATTGTGCCGCCGCTCGATCAGGCGGCGCTGAAGGTGGATGTACTGGTCCAGCTTTTCCTTGAAGGGGACCTTTTCCTCGCAGAGCAGGGCGCCGCCCAGACGGCTCTTTTTCTCGCAGAGAATGACCTTGTGGCCCTGATCGGCAGCGGTGATGGCCGCCTCCATGCCCGCCATGCCGCCGCCGGCGATGAGGACTTTTTTGGTGACCTTCGGGGTGAAGGTGGAGCCGTACTCATACTCGTGGCCGATCTCAGGATTGATAGCGCAGTTGATGACGGCTGCCTGCATATGCTGGGAGAAGCAGTGCAGGCAGCGCATACACTTTCGCACCTCGTCATCGTGGCCGGTCTGCAGCTTGATGGGCAGATCGGGGTCGCAGATCAGGCCGCGGGCCATCTCCACCACGTCGGCCTGACCGGAGGCGATGATCTCTTCCAGCAGCTTCGGCTCGGACAGGGCGCCCACGGTGGCGATGGGGGTGTTCTTCACGTGCTTTTTGATCTCGGCGGCGTAATGGACATTGCAGCCGTCCTTCAGGAACATGTTGGGGTGGGTGATGGTGAATACGTCGTTCACCTCATGGCTGCCGGTGGAGACATGGATGAGGTCGGCGTGCCCGTCTAAGAGCTGGGCCTGCACGATGCCCTCTTCAATGTGGTAGCCGCCCTCGTAGACCTCGTCGCCCACGATGCGGATCTCCACGGGGTAGTTTTTGCCGCAGACCTGATGAATGCGGTCGATGATGGCAATGGCCAGCCGGGCGCGGTTCTCCGGCGTGCCACCCCATTTGTCCTTCCGGGTGTTCTCATGGGAGAGGAACTGGGTGATCAGCCAGCCGTGGCCGCCGTGGATGGTGACCATGCCGTAGCCGCAGGTCTTGGCATACAGGGCGGCCTGAGCGTGCTCTTCGATCACTTCCAGAATGCGCTCTTCCGGCATTTCGCGGATCTCGTGGCCGAAGGGGCTGACGCCGTCCACCGGGCCGTACAGGGGGACGCCCATGGCGTCCGCCGAATAGTAGGCGCAGTTGCCAGCATCCAGGATCTCCATGGAGGCCACGGCCCCGTGGCGGGTGATGCAGTGGGCGATATCGGTGAGCTTCTGGCACTCGTCCCGGTTCCAGAGGTTGATCTGAGACTGCCTGGTGCGGCCGTTGATGCTGGGGCAGGCGTCGCCCACGCAGACAGAGGCGGAGCCGCCCAGTGCCTTGCGCTCATAATAGCCGCAGGTATAGCGCTCCGGGTCAATCTCCAGCCCGGTGGGGGAGTTGAAAATGCGGTTGCGGAACAGCTGATTGCCCAGGACGATGGGGGTGAACAGATGCGGATATTTTGTACTCATAACTGTGCACACAGCGGATTAAGCGCTGCGCTCGCTCCTTTCCCTCAGCAAAGCGTTTTCCGGCTGCGGAGGCCGGGAATGAACTATGGGCATTTTATATAAAAATATGATACATCAGGAAAAGGAATTTGTAAAATAGAAGAAAACGCTTTTCTTATTACAAAACAGAATAAGAGAACAAAAACCGGCCCCGTATCAAATACGGGGCCGGTCTTGGATTCCGTTTTATGCGTTATACGTCCAGATAATGTTTGACCAACGCCTGCAGCAGCTCATCCCGGTCCAGCTTGCGGATGAGGGCGCGGGCGTTATTATGATTGGTGATATAGGTGGGGTCCTCCGACAGGATGTAGCCCACGATCTGGTTCACCGGGTTGTAGCCCTTCTCCTGCAGGGAGTCATAGACCGATGTGAGGATCGACTTGATCTCCATATCCTTTTCGTCATAGAGATTGAACGGACGGGTAAAATCCAGATCCATGGAACAGCACCTCTTTCTTATGCTTCTTGATAACTGGTATTTTAGCGCAAAAAAACCGTTCTGTAAAGAGCGGCAGGGAAATTTCCGGACAAATGGGATTGACTTTATGCCTTATTTGCATTATAACAAATAATGCAAAAAGACGAGGAGGTGCGCCATGCTGCTGACGCTGGACTTTTCCGGGCGGACGCCTATTTACCGGCAGATCCGGGATCAGGTGGTACAGGAGATCGCCCGGGGAAACCTGAAGCCGGGGGACAAACTGCCCCCCATCCGTACCTTGGCGGAGGAGGCGGGCATCAACATGATGACCGCCAGCAAGGCCTATCAGCTTTTGAAGCAGGAGGGGTACCTTCTCACCGACCGGCGCAGCGGCGCCGTGGTGGCCAGAGGGAGGAGAAGCGGCCTTTCCCGGGAGGGAGAGGAGCGCCTTGCCCTTCTTGCGTCGGAGGCGCGGCTGGGCGGCATGAGCCGGGAGGAATTTCTGGCACTCTGCGCCCGGCTTTATGACTATGAGGAGGGATGAGAAATGGATTGGATGAATGTATTTCTCTGCGCCTGTTTTTATATTGCGGTGCCCATTCAATACGGCGTGATGCGCAGCGAGGCCAAGTGCCGGAAACATCTGGTGCTGGGGGTCACGCTGCCCCCCGGCGGAGAAGAGGACGACGGTGTGCACCGGATCGCGGCCCGCTTCCGCCGGGAGCAGACGGCGGCGTTCTGGCTCTTGACGGCGGGCGTTCTGCCTGCGCTGCTGCTTCCCGGCATGGGTGCGGCCATCACCTATCTCTGCTTCTGGCTCATTGCCGCCATCGTGCTGCCCTTCGTGCCCATGGTGCGGGGGAACAAGCGCCTTGCTGCTTATAAGCAGGAACGGGGTTGGGCCGGGCAGCTGGTGGAGACCGGCAGGGCGGTGGACCTGACCGCCGCCGCCCTGCCGGAAAAGCCGCTGAAAGACTGGATGTTCCTGCTGCCAACGGTGCTGTGCCTTGTTCCGCTGATTTGGGAATGGCTTTTTGACCGGACCGGGCCGGACCTTTTCGGGATTGCGGTCCTCAGCATCAGCATGGCGGCCACCGATCTTATCTGCTGGCTCATCTGCCGTACGGCGGTGCGGAAGCGGGGGGACGTGGTGAACGGGGACTGGAAGCTGAATGCCGCCCTTTCCCATATCCGCAGGGTGTACCTCTGCCGCAGCCTTTTGTGGATGGTATGGCTGACCGCGGGGCTGAGTCTTTTCCTGTGGTATGCTGCGGCGCAGGAAAATCTGGTGCTGCTCGGATCTCTGCTGTATTGCGGCGCGGTCATTCTGGTGGCCCTGTCCGCCGAATTCAAGGTGCGGGAGCTGCAGCGCCGCCTGACGGAGGAAAGCGTCGGGCAGGATGTGGTGGATGAGGATCGCTGGTGGCTCTGGGGTATATTCTACTATAATCCCCATGATACCAATCTGATGGTGAACAATCGGACGGGCATCAACACCACCTGCAATCTGGCCCATCCCGTGGGGCGGGGATTGACCATCGCCAGCATGCTGGTCATCCTGCTGATGCCATTTCTGGGCTTTTGGGTGATGGCGGAGGAGAATACGCCGGTGACCCTGACGGTAACGGAGAACACTGTGGTGGCCGACCACGGGGGCCCTGCCTATGAGCTGCCGCTGGAGGATATTGATTCTGCGGAGCTGCTGGATGCGCTTCCCTCCTGCCGCCGGGTCATGGGCACCGGACTGGACACCCTGCTGAAAGGGGAGTTTGTGCTGGGGGACGGGCAGCGGGCGAAGCTGTGCCTGAATCCACAGGTGCCACCTTTCTTGCTGGTGGAGACTAGGGAAGGCGGTGTGTACCTCCTCGGCGGCGGAACGGAGCAGGAGACCCGGGATGTATACGCCGCGCTGATCCCAAAATCATAAACATGGAAAAAGCCGCCCGGTGAGCATATACTCACCGGGCGGCTTTTTTGTTTCATATGAAGTCAGCGCAGAACAGCGCCCAGCTCGGTTTCCAAGGCGGTCAGAATACTCTTCACATCTGCGTCCGCCTCTTCGGCGGTGAGGGAGCGGTCGTCCGCCCGGAGGACCAGATTGAAGGCCACGGACTTTTTGCCCAGAGGGATGCCCACGCCGCGGTAAACGTCGAACAGGGTGACTTCTTTCAGAAGACCCTTGGCGCCCCGGCGGATGCAGTCCTCCAGTGCGCCCACGGTGACACCGTCGGCGCACACCACGGCAATGTCACGGGTGACGGCGGGGAACTTGGGCAGGGGGACATACTCGGGGTCGGGGCCCTTCACCTGAGCGAGGGCGTCCAGAGACAACTCGGCGCAGTACATTGCTTCCTCCACGCCGAAATTGCGGGCGGTGAGGGGATGGACCTGACCGAAGACACCCAAGCACACGTCATCGCACCAGACGGCAGCGCAGCGGCCGGGGTGGTAGGAGGGGTTCTCCGTTTCAGCGCGGAACTGGACGCCACTGATGCGCAGTTCCTTCAAAATGGCCTGCACCGCGCCCTTCATGGCGAAGAAATCGGTGCTGCCGTATGCGCCCATGGTGAGCATCTTCTTCTCAACGGCAAGACCGTCCTTGCCGCCGGGGAGATAAATGCGGCCCACCTCGTAAAGCTGCACGTTCTGGTTGCGGTAATTGTAGTTCCGGGTCAGAATCTCCAGCATGGAGGGCAGGGTGGTGGTGCGCATGATGGAGGTGTCCTCACCCAGGGGGTTCATGATCTTGAAGGAATTGCGGCGGGTGTCGTCATTTGCCCAGCGGATCTTATTGTACCAAGTGGGGGAGATGAAGGAGTAGGTGATGATCTCGCTATAGCCCATGCTGCGGCAGGCCTGACCCAGGGTGCGCTCCAGCTGCTCTTCCTTGGAGAAGCCGCCCAGAGTGGTCTGGCCCCGCATGAGGGTGACGGGGATCTTGTTGTAGCCGTGGAAGCGGGCCACTTCTTCCGCCAGATCGGCCATGCCCTCCACGTCGCCGCGCCAGGAGGGGACCACCACATGGTCACCGTCCACGGTGAAGTCCAGCTTTTTGAGGATGGCTACCATTTCGTCCTTCAGAATGTCGGTGCCCAGCAGGGCGTTGATCTTCTCCGGCTCCAGCACCAGCACCCGGGGCTGGGGAACATAATTGAGAATGTCGATGACACCGTCCACCACTTCGCCGGCGCCCAGCAGCTCCACCAGTTCGCAGGCGCGCTGCACGGCGGGGAAGGTGTTCATGGGGTCAAGGCCCTTTTCATATTTGGCGGAGGCTTCGGTGCGCATCCCGAGGGCTAGAGCGGTTTTGCGGATGGTGGTGCCGTCGAAGTTGGCGGATTCGAACACCACGTCCACGGTGTCGTCCACGATCTCGCTGTTCTCGCCGCCCATGACGCCCGCAAGGCCCACGGCCCGGTGCTCGTCGGCGATGACCAGCATGTTGGAGGTGAGCTTGCGCAGGTTGCCGTCCAGAGTGGTCAGCGCTTCCCCGTCCTGGGCTCGGCGGACGATGATCTTCCCGCCCTTTACATAACGGTAATCAAAGGCGTGCATGGGCTGGCCGTATTCCAGCATCACGTAGTTGGTGATATCCACGATGTTGTTGATGGGACGCACGCCGTTGGCGCGCAGCCGCTCCCGCAGCCAGAGGGGGGAGGGGGCGATCTTCACGTTGCGCACCATGCGGGCGGTGTAGCGGGGCACCAGATCGGAGGCCTCGGTCTCCACGTCCAGAAGGTCGGCAAGGCTTCCTTCCGCGCCGCCTTTTACCACCGGCTCGTGCAGCTTGAGGGGCCGGTCATAGGTGGCCGCCGCCTCCCGGGCAAGGCC
>CAKUEI010000013.1 GCA_934646175.1 uncultured Oscillospiraceae bacterium | reverse complement strand
CGTCTATGGACGTGCTGACGGCGGAAAACCCGCAGTTCCCCATTGTAGGGGTGGCACAGCCCGCAGCAGAGAGCGCCGCAAAGCTGACGCGCAACGGGAAGATCGGCCTCATCGGCACCCAAGCCTCCATCCGCAGCGGCGTATACGAGCAGTACATTACCGCCGCCCGGCCGGGGACCACGGTCATCGCCGAGGCGTGCCCCCTCTTCGTCCCGCTGGTGGAGAACGGCCGCTTTCGCCCCGGCGACATCGTCATCGAGACCGTGGCCGCCGAATATCTCCGCCCCCTGAAAGAGGCGGGAATCGACACCCTGATCCTCGGCTGCACCCATTATCCCCTGCTGGAGGACGTCATCCACGCTTATATGGGGGAAAACGTCACGCTGGTGGATGCTGGGGCCTCCGGCGCGCAGGCTGCCCGGGAGCTGCTTCTGAGTCGGGATGCACTGGCTCCCGCAGGGCGAACGGGCACCGGCCGTTTCTACGTCAGCGATACGGTGGACGGCTTTGCCCATACGGCCTCCCTGTTCCTTCAGCGGGATATCGCCGGGCAGGTAAACCACGTGGATATCGGAACAAACTGAAAAATCCCTTTACAGGACCTTTTGCATCCGGTATAATATTTTGACCGTTTTTTCGAGGCTGTATAGGGTGCAACCGCAAAAACGTGGGTGAAGTAAGCCCATGCAGTGTCTTTGATGTATACAAGGAGAAAGTTCAAATGAAGAACACATATCCTGTTGTGATGACTCAGGGCGAAAAATTCGTTGTCGTATTTATTCCGGATTTCAAAATCGACACGCAGGGCAAAAACATAACGGAAGCCCTTGAAATGGCACGGGATGCCATCGGGCTTATGGGCATCGATATGGAAGATGACGGAGAAGAGATCCCTGCCGCTTCTGACATGGAAGAAGTAAAAAAAGAAGCCGCAGCAGGTGCGATCTTTTCTTTGGTTGAAGTTGATTTTGAAGAATATCGCAGGCAAAACGAAAAGAAGGACTTTGATAGACCATGGAAAAAGATGTGATCATTTCCATCCGCGGCATGCAGGATATGGACGGCGTCGGCGACGACGCCATCGAACTGGTGACCGAGGGGCGCCTTTCCAGCCCCGGCGGGGACGAGTACCTCCTCTCCTATGCGGAGAGCGAGCTGACCGGTCTTGGCGGCACCACGACCACCCTGAGTATTCAGAATGGCCGGGTCACTCTGGTCCGCAGCGGCGAGGTCAACTCCCAAATGATCTTTGAGGAGGGCAAACGCCATCTCTCCCTGTATGAAACGCCTTACGGGGCGCTGTCCGTAGGGGTGAACACCCGGCGGATGGACCTGCATCTGGGCGAGAGCGGCGGCGAGTTGGAGATCGATTACGCCATAGAGATCGACCATGCGGTAGCGGGGGAGAACCTGTTTCGCATTCAGGTGCGGGAGCAGAACGCCCCCGCCATCAATCAGTGAGGTGGAAAAGCAATGAATTTGATTTTGGCAGCCAAGCAGCAGGTGGCCGATTTGATCCAGAGCGCCTATGAAAAGGCCGCGGGCGAGGGCGCACTCCCCACGGGGGCGCAGCTCACCGGGACCGTAGAGATCCCCAAGGACACCAAGAACGGCGATTATGCCGCTTCTGCGGCCATGGCGGCGGCCAAGGCACTGCACATGGCCCCCCGGGCCATCGCCCAGACGCTGGTGGACCATATGGACCTTGCGGGCAGCTACTTCTCCTCCGTGGAGATCGCCGGTCCCGGCTTTCTGAACTTCCGCCTGGGGGACAAGTGGTACGGTGAGGTGCTCTCCGTCATTCAGAATGAGGGCGCAGCCTACGGCGCTGCCGAGAAAAAGAACGAGCGGGTGATGGTGGAATTCGTCTCCGCCAACCCCACCGGTCCCATGCACATGGGCAACGCCCGGGGCGGCGTTCTGGGTGACACCCTGGCCAACGTCCTCAGCCGGGACGGGTATGACACTTGGAAGGAATTCTACGTCAACGACGCGGGCAACCAGATCCACAAGTTCGCCGTCTCCATCGACGCGCGGTACCGCCAGCTTATCTATGGGGAAGAGGCGGTCCCCTTCCCGGAGGAGGGGTACCACGGCGACGATATCAAAGAGCTGGCGAAGGCCGTGTTCGACGCCCACGGGGACAGTTGGATGCAGGTTCTGGAGGAAGAGCGCCTTGACAAGCTGGCGGAGTACGGCCTTTCCGTCAACATCCCCCGCATGAAGGAGGATCTGCGCCGCTACGGCATCGAGTACGACCAGTGGTTCTTTGAGTCCTCCCTGCACGAAAGCGGCTATGTGAAAGAGACGGTGGAGCTGCTGACCCAGCGGGGCTGGACCTATGAAAAGGACGGCGCCCTCTGGCTCAACACCACTCAGCTGCTGAAGGAAAAGTACCTGCGGGAGGGCAAAAGCCAGGAGCAGGTGGACAAGCTGGACCTGAAGGACGACGTGCTGCGTCGGGCCAACGGCTTCTACACCTATTTTGCCGCTGACATCGCCTATCACCGCAACAAGTTCGCCGTCCGCGGCTTTGACAAGGTCATCAACATCTGGGGCGCCGACCATCACGGCCATGTGGCCCGCCTTCAGGCGGCACTGGACGGACTGGGGCTGGACGGCTCCAACCGCCTGATCATCGTGCTCATGCAGCTGGTGAACCTGATGCAGGACGGAAAGCCCGTCCGTATGTCCAAACGCAGCGGTAAGGCCATCGCACTGCACGATCTGCTGGACGAGATCAGCGTGGACGCCGCCCGCTATTTCTTCAATTCCCGCACCTCCACCAGCCCGCTGGACTTTGATCTGGACCTTGCTGTCCGGGAGGACAGTGAAAACCCCGTTTACTACGTTCAGTATGCCCACGCCCGCATCTGCTCCCTCATTTCTCGCATGGCGGAAGAGGGGGTAGCCGTACCGGATGCCGCCGGAGTGGACACCGCGCTTCTCAGCAGCGAGGAGGAGCGCGCATTGCTGAAGAGCCTGTCCCTCCTGCCGGAGGAGATCCGTCTGGCCGCCCGGGATTACGATCCCTCCCGGCTGAACCGCTATCTGGTCGCGCTGGCCGGGGATTTCCACCGGTTCTACAACGCCCACCGCATCAAGGGAGAGGAACCCGCCCTTCAGGCGGCCCGCCTGAAGCTGGCAGACAGCGTCCGCGCGGTGCTGGCCAACTGCCTGGGCATTCTTGGGGTCTCCGCGCCGGAGAAAATGTAAGAAGCGATGAAAGTGAGCCGCGGCAGTCCGCCGCGGCTCACTTTTTCTGCCGGACAGCGGACCGGTAACTTCTTGACGATACCCCCTGCTTTGGGGTACCATAAAGGGGAATCCTGACCGCCAATGCCCGATTCTACTTCCGGGGGGTGGCGCTCCGGCCGAAAGCGGGGCTAAGATTGCCTTGTAAAGGAGGCGATCCCATGGATCTTGTGAAAATCGGAAAGTATCTTGCGGAAAAGCGAAAGGGTTTGGGTATGACCCAGAAGCAGGTGGCCGAACAGTTGGGCATGAGCGATAAATCGGTCTCCAAATGGGAACGGGGCGTCTGCCTGCCGGACGTTTCCCTCTATGAAGAGCTGTGCGCCCTGCTGGGCGTCAGCCTGAACGAATTCCTGGCCGGAGAGGACATTCCGCAGAAGGACATCGTCCGGAGGTCGGAGGATAACCTGATTGCGGTCACCAAAGACTCCAAGCACCGTCAGCGCAATCTGCGGGCCGCTTTGGCGCTGGTGTGCGCCGTGGCCGTTCTCATTGCCGCGGTTTTGGGCTATACGGTCTCCCACACGGCCCGTCAGCCCAGGAATTACATCTATCCGGCGGCGCAGGACGGCGCAGAGATGAAGACCGCCCAGCTGCTGTCCGGTACTGACGGGGCCTTTCTCTTTCACTATTTTCTGACGGATGAATTTCCGACCATAACGGTCTACTGCTCCGAATACCGTGCCGGGGAGCTGGTCAAGAAAGAGGTGGCGGGGGACTTTTCCTATGAGGACCTTTCGTCGGGGGATGAGGGCATGATCGCCCTCGTCCCGGACCCGGACCATCACACCGTTCGGCTCATTCTGGCGGATAGTTACGCTAAGCTGGCCGCCGATCTCCCCATTCTGGAGGAGACGAAAGACTCTGTCGCCCGCTCCGCCACCCAGATGGAGGAGCAGCGGACCATCGAACCGGGGGAGGAGCGGGGCCTGTTGGCCCTGTATTACAGCCGGAACGGCATCGGTGCTGTCCCTGTGAAAGACATTGAAAACGGTAATATTGGGTCAAATTATGACTATATGTATTACTTTTCCGTGGTTTTCGGCGGGGAAGCAGATCAAAGCTAAGTCCCGGGCAGCTCTGCGCCATCGCGCGCCTGCCCGGCGAGAGGAGTTTTCACCATGGCAGAACAGGCAATTGTCCGCTTAAAGCGGGGCGAAGGCCGCGCCCTGAAGGCGGGCGGCCCGTGGATCTATGATAACGAGATCGGCGAGATCCTGGGCGAACCGGAGGACGGCGCTATCGTCGACGTGCAGGACTATAACGGCTACCCACTGGGGGTGGGTTTTCTGAACCGGGCGTCCACCATCGCTGTGCGGATGCTCACCCGCACGCCGGACACGGTCATTGACGACGCCTTTCTGGAAAAGCGGGTGCGGGACGCGTGGAATTACCGCAAGACCACGGTGGACACCTCTTCCTGCCGCGTGATCTTCGGGGAGGCGGATTTCCTCCCCGGACTGGTGGTGGACAAATTTTCCGACGTGCTGGTGGTGGAATCTCTGGCGCTGGGTATCGACCGGCTGAAGGAACGCATCCTCACCCTGCTGCAGAAGGTGCTGGCGGAGGACGGCATTTCCATCCGTGGCACTTATGAGCGCAACGACGCGAAGGTACGCCTGAAGGAGGGGATGGAGCGCACCAAGGGCTTCCTCTCCGCTCCCTTTGACCCGCTGGTGGAGATCACGGAGAACGGCGTCCGCTATGAGGTGGACGTGGCGGAGGGGCAAAAGACGGGCTTCTTCCTGGACCAGAAGTATAATCGCCTTGCCATTCAGCCTCTGGCCCGGGGCGGCCGGGTGCTGGACTGCTTCACCCATACAGGGGCCTTTGCCCTGAACGCCGCAAAGGGCGGGGCGGAAAGCGTCCTCGGTGTGGACGCGTCCGAGCTTGGCGTGCAGCAGGCTCGGAAAAATGCTGCCCTGAACGGGATGGAGGACCGGGTCTCCTTTCTCTGCGCCGATGTGCTTGAACTGCTGCCCAGACTGGAAAAGGAAGGAGAGCGGTTCGACCTTGTCATTTTGGATCCCCCGGCCTTCACCAAATCCCGCGCATCGGTGAAGAAGGCGGTGACCGGTTACCGGGAGATCAACCTGCGTGGCCTGAAAATTGTGAAAAACGGCGGCTACCTGGCGACCTGCTCCTGCTCCCACTTCATGACGCCGGAGCTATTTACCAAGACCATCGGCGAGGCTGCCCGGGACGCCCATCGCCGCCTGCGTCAGGTGGAATACCGCACCCAGGCCCCAGACCACCCCATCCTCTGGGGCGCCGGGGAGTCCTATTACCTGAAGTTCTACATCTTCCAGGTGGTGGACGGATGAGAAAGCCGGAGGTGATCGGCCCCTATCTGCTCCGTCAGAGCGATGGGGGGTTCCCCCTCACGGGGGATACCCTTGCTCTCGGAAGGTTTGCTTCCGTGCACCGAGGGGACCGGGTCTGCGACCTGGGCTGCGGTTCCGGCGCGCTGATGCTTCTGCTGGCCTGCCGGGCGGAGAAACTTGCCTTCACCGGGGTGGACAACAGCGAAGAGGCGGCAGGCCTGGCGGCGGAAAACCTGCGGGAAAACGGCCTTTCCGGACGGGTCATCTGCTGCGGCGTTACCGAGCAAAAAAAGCTGCCCCCCAAGGGCAGCTTTGATCTGGTGGTGTGCAATCCACCTTATTATCCCCATGGCAGCGGCGGCGACGGCGGAAGAGCCCGCATGGAAGGGCAGGAAACGCCGCTGGCGTCATTTCTCTTGGCGGGAGCGTCCCTGCTCCGAAACGGCGGAAAGATGGCACTGTGCGGTCGGGAGGACCGTTTGACGGACCTTTTGTGCGGCCTGAGAAACGCCGGGCTGGAACCGAAACGAATTTGCGCGCGATCCCCGCTTCTTCTGCTGGAAGCGGTAAAAAACGCCCGTCCGGGCGGGCTAAGCTGGGAGTGAAAAAGCATGACAGGAACGCTTTATCTGGTGCCGACGCCCATCGGCAATCTGGGGGATCTGTCCCCCCGCTGTGCGCAGGCACTGGAGGCTGCGGACTTTATCGCCGCGGAGGATACCCGCGTATCCCTGAAGCTGATGAACCATCTGGGACTGAAAAAGCCCATGACCGCCTATCACCGGCATAATTTTGAGCAGTCCGGCCCCAAAATTCTGGAGCGGTTGTTGGCCGGGGAGAGCTGCGCCCTGGTGACCGATGCGGGCACCCCCGCCATCAGCGACCCGGGGGAGCAGCTGGTGGAGCTGTGCATCCAGGCAAATGTGCCGGTGACATCTATCCCCGGGCCGTGCGCTCTGATCACGGCCCTTACCCTGTCCGGCCTTCCCACCGGGCGGTTCACCTTTGAGGGCTTTCTCCCCATGAATAAGAAAAACCGCCGCGGGCAGCTGGATACGCTGCGGGGCGAGACGCGGACCATGATTTTTTACGAAGCACCCCACAAGCTGGCGCCGACATTGTGCGACCTGCGGGACACCTTCGGCGGAGAACGAACCGTGGCCCTCTGCCGGGAGCTTACCAAGCTGCACGAAGAGGTGATCCGCACCACGCTGGGCGAAGCGGCGGAGCTTTACACCGGAGAGCGGGAGGCACGGGGCGAATTCGTCCTGGTCGTGGCCGGGGCGTGCCCCGAGGAGGAAGAGAACGCCACCGTGGAGGACGGGGCGCGGCGGGTGCGCGGGCTGATGGAAGGCGGTGCTTCCCTGCGAGACGCGGTGAAGACCGCGGCAAAGGAGCTGGGCCTTTCCAAAAACGAGCTTTATCAGTTTGTCGTCAGCATGGAGGAGTAAACGGCCATGAGACCGCTCGAAAAAGTGGCTTTGCCACTTTTTCGAGCAGGATTCACTTCGCTCTGCGCAAAGTGTTTTCTGCCGCGGCATGTGCGCGGCAGAAAACGATTTCATTGCTTTCAGGTTTTCGAACGCGAAACTCTGCGAAGCTCTTTTGACAAAAAACAGCCGCCAACCGGAAGGTTGGCGGCTGTTTTTTACTTTTCGGTCAGTGCCTTGATGCAGTTGCGGCAGACATTTTTGCCACGGTAGTTGATCACGTCTTTCGCGTCGTCGCAAAAGACACAGGCAGGCTGGTATTTTTTCAATACGATCGCCGATCCGTCCACATAGATCTCTAATGTGTCCCGTTCGGCAATGTCCAGTGTGCGGCGAAGCTCAATGGGGAGAACGATGCGCCCCAGCTCGTCGACTTTTCTTACGATTCCGGTCGATTTCATGCCAGAACCCCCCTCCTTTGGGAAGTTTAGTAAAACAGCAATGATAATAGTAACTTGTAAAATTTGGTTTGTCAATCGTTTGCAGAAATTTTTGAGAGAAAAAAGAAGAATTGGGAGGATCGGAAGGAAATGGGAGAAAATTTTTAAAGCAAACAGATGATTTTCGTATGTTTTCCCGCGCCATGCGTATGGATGGAGGAGACAGGAAGGAGGGGGTCTTCGTGACCATGGCGGTAATCTGGACGGGGATGGTGCTATTGTCCGTGGTGTTCGGCATCCTGAACGGGAAAGGAGAAGCCTTAGCGTCCGCGGTGCTGTCGGGGGCGGCGGACGCCGTTTCCCTTGCGGTGGCTATGGCAGGGCTTTTGTGCCTGTGGATGGGGGTCATGGAGGTCATGCGCCGCTCCGGACTGGCGGGAAAGCTGGCCCGGCTCCTGCGGCCCCTGCTGGGACGGCTTTATCCGGAGTTCCGGCGGGACGACGGGGTGATGGAGTCCGTTTCGGCCAATGTCTCGGCCAATCTCCTGGGGCTTGGGAATGCGGCAACGCCCCTCGGTATCGAGGCGGCCAGAAGGATGAATGAACGCAGTGGAATGCAGGGGACGGCCTGCGACGGGCTTTGTATGCTGGTGGTGTGCAACACCGCGTCCATCCAGCTGATCCCCACCACGGTGGCCGGAGTACGGGCGGCGGCGGGGTGTGCGGCGCCCTTTGACATTCTGCCCGCCGTCTGGCTGGCCTCCCTCTGCTCCGTGACGGCGGGGATCTGCGCGGCAAAGCTGTTTGCCGTCCTTTGGAGGCGCAGAGAATGATGCTTATAGGTGGACTGCTGATTCCCTTCATCCTTGCGGGGACGGCTCTTTACGCCTTGAGCCGCCGGGTGGATGTTTACGGTGCGATGGTGGACGGGGGGAAAGAGGGCCTTAAGACGGCGGTGCGCATCCTCCCGTCGCTGGTGGCGCTGCTGACTGCGGTCTCCATGCTGCGGGCCTCCGGCGTTCTGGACTGCTTGGCGGAAGGGCTTGCACCATTTTTGTCCCGGTTGGGCATCCCGGCGGAGACGATAGCATTGATGCTGGTGCGGCCGGTGTCCGGTTCGGCGGCACTGGGGGTGGGGGCGGAGCTGATCCGGACCTATGGGCCGGATTCCCTCATCGGCCGTACGGCGGCGGTCATGCTCGGCTCAAGCGAGACCACATTTTATACGGTTGCGGTTTATTTCGGCGCGGTGGGGGTCCGAAAAACGCGCTACGCCGTTCCGGCGGCCCTGTGTGCCGATCTGGCCGGGTTCTGGTTTGCAGCCTTCTGGACGCGGATGCTGTTCGGGACATAAAGACCCGCGCGGCAAAGTGCCGTGCGGGCCGGGGAGAGATTCAGCTTTCACGGGAGGCGAAGTAGGCACGGGTCTCGTCCGCGTTATGCAGTACCGTGTCCTTCAACTCGCTTAAGTCGGAAAATTTCCGCTCCGGCCGTAGGTGCCGGTAAAATTCCATGCGGATGGTCTGGTCATAGAGGTCGCCGTTGAAGTCCAGCAGGTAGGCCTCCACCGTGACGGAGGAATTTTCTCCGTCCACCGTGGGACGGACGCCCACATTGGTGACCCCCAGTTTCACCTGCCCGTCCGGCAGGTAGGCCCGGGTGGCGTAAACGCCGAAGGCGGGGACCACGACCCCTTCAGGCAGCAGAAGGTTCACCGTAGGGAAGCCCAGACGGCGACCCAACTGCTTTCCGTGATGGACCGAGCCGATCAAAGTATAGGGGTGCCCCAGAAAGGCGGCGGCCCGCTCCATTTCACCCTGCGCGATAAGGGTGCGGATGTAGGTGGAGGAGATGGTGATGCCGTCCTTGACCACCTCGGGGATGATGTCGCAGCCGATGCCCAGCTCCGAACAGCGCTGTTGAAGACGCTGCGGGTTGCCCTCCCCCCGGTAGCCGAAGTGAAAATCATGCCCCGCCACCAGATGGACGGCCCCGCAGTCCTGGATGAGAAATTCCTCCAGAAATTCCTGCCACGGCATATGCATCATGTGCTGGTCGAAGGGGACCACAATGATGTCCTCGATCCCGTAAAGCCGCCGCATGAGATCGGCCCGCTCTGCGGGGGAGGTGATGAGGGGAACGGGCTGGTGCAGAATCAGCTGGTCCGGATGGGTGTCAAAGGTAACGGCAGCGGGGACGGCACCCATGAGGGCTGCCTGCCGGGCGACTGTTTCCAGCAGTGCGCCGTGGCCCAGATGGACTCCATCGAAAAAGCCCAGGGCGATCACACGTTTTTTCTGTTCCACGGATATCACACCTCAAAAAAACTTTTGACCGTAATCAGAGCGTCCTGCTCCGTCCGGCCGAGGGCGAGAAATTCTCCCCCGGCGCTGTACACCCGATAGGGACCGGGCGGGGTCTCTTTCCCCGAAAGGAGGACCGGCGCGCCGTTGCGCAAGCGCTTTTCGTCGAAAATATCGGCCAGCGTAAAGGCGGGGAGAGTGGAAAAACAGGACTCCACCGGCCGCAGCAGCCGGGAAGGTTCCTCGGAGGAAAGCACGTCGGACAGAGGAACAGCGTCCTCCAGCGTAAATCCGGCGGCCATGGTGCGCCGCAGGGAGGACATGCATCCGCCGCAGCCCAGCGCCGCGCCGATGTCGTGGCACAACGTGCGGACATAGGTGCCCTTGGAACAGCGGACGCGCAGGAGAAAGTCCGCCGGGGAGGTCTGCCCCTCGATATGCAGGAAAAAAACGGTGATATGCCTTGCGGGGCGCTCGACCTCGCGGCCTTTGCGGGCCAGCTCATAGAGCTTTTTTCCGCCGATCTTGATGGCGGAGTACATGGGGGGAACCTGCTCGATCTCGCCGCGGAAAGCGGCAAGGGCCTGCTCCAGCTCATCCGCCGTTACGGAGACAGAAGCTTCCCGCAGGATGCGGCCGGAGGTGTCCTGGGTGTCGGTGACAGTGCCCAGATGCAGCCCGGCCAGATACTCCTTTTCCCCTTCTGTGGAGAACTCCACCGCCCGGGTGGCCCGGCCCACGAAAACGGGGAGGACGCCGGTGGCCATGGGGTCCAGAGTGCCGCCGTGGCCGATGCGCTTTTCCCGGAAGGTGCCGCGCAGCTTGGCGCAGACATCCTGCGATGTCCAGTCCGTGGGCTTATCAATGATAATAATTCCGTTTGGCATAACAAGACTCCTTGCGGAAAAAATGGGCCTTTCAGCGCCCCTGGACCTGACGGATGGCGGCGAGAAGGACCTTCATGGCCTCCTCCACAGAGCCGTGATACAGCGCGCCAGAGGCTGCGGCGTGGCCTCCACCACCCAAGAGACGGCAAACGTCGGTAGCGTTCAGGGTCTCGTCCGTGCGGAGGGAAATTTTGCAGTTGCCTTTTTCCGTCTCCTTCAGGGTGGCGGTGACGTGGGCGCCCGCGATCTGGCTGGTGAAGGCGGAAAGATCCTCCGCGTCGGCCTCAGTGGCCTCCGCCGTGCGGAGCATGTCCAGCGTGACGGGGGCGAACACGATGGCACCGCCATCGATAAAGCGCATGGACTGCGCGATCAGCCCCTCCAGCCGGATGCGGCGGAAGGTTTTGGTGCGGAAAAGCTTTTTGTTGATCTTGGGGGCAAACTCCCCCAGGGCCATCAGCTCCGCCGCCACGCGGTGGGTGTTGGGCGTGGTGTTGCTGTAGACAAAGCAGCCCGTGTCTGTCGAGACGGCCACATAAAGGGGCAGAGCGATCTCCTCATCCATGGGGACCAGGGTACGGCAGATGTCATAGAGAATCTCGCCGCAGGCGGCACAGGAGGCATCGACGCAGTTTTCTGCGGCAAAGCCCTCATTGGAGGGATGATGGTCGATGGCAAGGTCGATGCGG
The DNA here is from genome assembly GCA_934646175.1 of uncultured Oscillospiraceae bacterium. Taxonomy (GTDB): domain Bacteria; phylum Bacillota; class Clostridia; order Oscillospirales; family Oscillospiraceae; genus CAKUEI01. The sequence goes on along the minus strand of CAKUEI010000013.1, from coordinate 14,371 downwards.
GTGCGGTAAGGAAGCGCATTGTCCGGCAGCAGCTGCAGGGCAGCAATGTCCACCGACACGACGAATTCGGGGCGGAAGCTGTCCGGGGCCAGATAGGCGGCCACATATTCCTGGTAGGTCTCGGTCGTGTCAGGGTTTTTCAACACATAGGCGGTCTTGCCCAGCTTGCGCAGGGAGGCGCAGAGAGCTGCGGCGCAACCGAGAGTATCCCCGTCCGGCCGGCTGTGGGTCAGGATCAGGATCTGATTTTTTTGCCGCAGCAGTTCGGCGGCTTCAAGCGTAGTCATTGCGGCACCTCCTCAGTCCTGGGGGATGTCCAGGTCGTTCAGCAGCTTCAGGATATGCGCGCCCTCTTCGATGGAGTCGTCCCGAACAAAGCTCAACTCCGGGGTATAGCGCAGCTGCAGGGCTTGTCCCAGCTGATGCCGTAGATAGCCGGAGGCGGATTTCAGCCCCTTCAGCACCTGCGTGCAGTCGCTTTTGTCCAGCACGCTGATATAGACCTTGGCATATTTGAGGTCGGGGGTGGTGTCCACCGCCGTGACGGAGATCATACCGCTGACCCGGGGGTCCTTCACCGTGCGGATGAGGGAGGAAAGCTCCCGCTGGATTTCTTCATTGATCCGGCCGATTCGATTGCTTGACATAAAGGCCTCTCCTTTCTTCTTAAGAGAGTGGGAAAATAATCAGCAGGGCGGGCGCATTGCCCGCCCTGCTGTTGGATTTGTTTCGTTTCCGGGGAAAGGGAGAAGATCACACCTCGATCTGCTCCATGAGGAAGGCCTCGATGATGTCGCCCTCTTTGAGGTCACTGTACTTCTCGATGGTGATGCCGCACTCGTAGCCCTGAGCGACTTCCTTCACGCTGTCCTTGAAGCGCTGGAGGGAGCTGATGGCGCCTTCATGCACCACGATGCCGTCGCGCACCAGACGAATCAGGGCACTGCGGGTGATCTTGCCCTCGGTGACGTAGCAGCCGGCCACGATGCCGACGTTGGTGATCTTATAGACCTGGCGGACCTCGGCGGTGCCAAGGGCCACCTCGCGGAACTTGGGTGCCAGCATGCCCTTCATGGCGGTCTCGATCTCGTCGATGGCATCATAGATCACGCGGTACATCCGCATATCCACATGGCTGCGGGCTGCGGATTCCTTGGCATTGTTGTCCGGGCGGACATTGAAGCCCACGATGATGGCGTTGGAGGTGGCGGCCAGCATAACGTCGCTTTCGTTGATGGCGCCCACGGCGCAGTGGATGACGCGGACACGCACTTCCTCGTTGCTGAGCTTTTCCAGACTGGCCTTGACTGCCTCGGCAGAGCCCTGCACATCGGCCTTCACGATCAGGTTCAGGTCCTTCAGCTCGCCCTGCTGGATCTGAGAGAACAGATCCTCCAGGCTGACCTTCTGGTTCTGGGGACCGGCCGCGGCCTCCTTCTGCTCGTGCTTGCGCTGCTCCACCAGGGTGCGGGCCATGCGCTCGTCCGCCACAGCGTGGAAATCATCGCCTGCGCCGGGCGCTTCGCTCATGCCGATGATCTCAACGGGGACGGAGGGACCGGCCTCGCTGAGCTTCTTGCCGCTGGCATCCGTCATGGCGCGGACACGGCCCACGGCGGTGCCGGCGATGATCACGTCGCCCTGATGCAGGGTGCCGTTCTGGACCAGCAGAGTGGCCACGGGACCGCGGCCCTTGTCCAGACGGGCCTCGATCACGGTGCCGTGGGCGGAACGGTTGGGGTTGGCCTTCAGTTCTTTCATTTCGGCGGTCAGCAGGACCATTTCCAGTAGGTTGTCGATGCCGTCGCCGGTCTTGGCGGAGATGGGGCAGATGATGGTGTCGCCGCCCCACTCTTCAGGCACCAGCTCGTATTCGGTCAGCTGCTGCTTGATGCGCTCGGGGTTTGCCTCCGGCTTATCCATCTTGTTGATGGCCACGATGACGGGGATCCCGGCGGCCTTTGCGTGGTTGATGGACTCCACGGTCTGGGGCATGATGCCGTCGTCCGCGGCCACCACCAGAATGGCGATGTCCGTGACCATGGCGCCGCGGGCACGCATGGCAGTGAACGCCTCGTGACCGGGGGTATCCAGGAAAGTGATCAGCTGATCGTTGACCTTGACCTGATAAGCACCGATGTGCTGGGTGATACCGCCGGCCTCTCCGGCAGCCACGTGGCTGTTGCGCACGTAGTCCAGCAGGGAGGTCTTGCCGTGGTCGACATGGCCCATGACCACCACAACGGGGGCGCGGGGCACCAGATCCTCCGCCTTGTCCTCACTGACATCGATGAGCTTTTCCTCGATGGTGACGATGATTTCCTTTTCCACCTTGCAGCCCATCTCTTCTGCGATGATGGCTGCGGTGTCGAAGTCGATGACGTCACTGACCGAGGCCATGACACCGTTTTTGATCAGGCACTTGACCACCTCGGCGCCGGTTTTCTTCATGCGCATGGCCAGCTCACCCACGGAGATTTCGTCGGGGATCTTGACTACCAAGGGGTGCTTTTTGGCGATCTCGGCCTGCAGACGGCGCATTTTCTCCTGCTCCTCCTGGCGGCGCTTGCTGCCCTGGAAGGAGTTATTGCGGCGCTGATTGCGGCCCTGGAACTTCTGTTTGCCGGCGTTCATCTGCTTGGTCTTGCCGGCGGCGAGGTTCTCCAGGCGCTCGTCATACTTTTCCAGATTGACGTTGCCCGCCTTGCGGGTGTCCACCAGCTTCTTTTCCGGCACGCGGGTGGTGGGCTGCTGCTTTTCGGCGGCGGGCTTCTTCTCCTGTTTTTCGGCAGGCTTTCCGTCTGCGGCGGCAGGCTGCGGGGGAGCGGCCTTCGTCTCCTGCGGCTTTTTGGAAGGCGCTTCCGCCTTGGGGGCGGTGGCCTTCGGTTCATGATAGACGTCGGAATAGATGCTTTCGATGCTGGCCACCTGATTGTGCTGGGTCAGGTATTCAAAGATCACGGCCAGCTCGTTGTCCTCCAGCACCTGCATGTGATTCTTGGGCGCGGTGAAGTACTTGGTCATAATGTCGGCAATTTCTTTCGAATTCTTGCCAAAATCCTTGGCCACTTCGTGTACACGATATTTGTTCAGCAATAAGGCCACCTCCATGAGACGGTACTTGCACCGGACCCATACTCAGTTCGGGTCAAGCCGCCTTGATTGTTCACTCATGATTGGTACGTTTCGTTTCCTGCGGGGGTGCAGCCCAGGGCTTTTTCTTCCCCTCGCGCAGATTCTTTTCGTGCCTGCGCTTTTCCTTCTGGCGCTGCAGGGCTTTGGAAGCCTTGGCGCTGAGCTGGTCAAAAGCGGGCGTATACTTTTCCGGGTCGTGCTGCGAGAGCTTTTTGGCAAGGGACGCAGCAAAGCCGGGGTCCATGATCGCCGCCATGGCGCAGCTGCTGCGGCCGAGGACAAAGCCCAGTTCTTCCTTGGTGCAGGGAAGGGTCAGCCACAAGACGTTGCCCATCTCACCGAAATGGCGGATGCGGCGGAAGGTGTTGGGGGCGGCGTTTTCAGCCGCCACCAGCAGCTTTGCGTGCCTGGCCCGGCAGGCACCCCCCACCGGTTCTTCCCCGATCTCCAGCTTTCCGGATTTGTAAATGAGCCCCAGAAGGCGCAGGATATCTTGATTTTCAGCCGCCATATTCGCTCCCCTCCAGTTGCTGCTGTAGCACCTCGTAAAGATCTGGGGGGAGGGCAGCGCCGAAGGTCCGTTCCAGTGCCCGGGCCTTTTTGGCCTTGGCAAGGCACTCCCGGGCGGGACAGAGGTAGGCACCCCGGCCGGGGAGCTTTCCCCTGAAATCCAGTGAGACCACCCCTTCCGGGGAGCGTACCACGCGGATCAGTTCCTTTTTCGGCTTCATTTCGCGGCAGCCCAGGCATTGCCGCATGGGAATTTTCTTCGGCACCGTCCGGCATCCTCCCATCTTTGTTCTGAGTTTCGATTACGCCTCATCGTCCCCGGTGAGAAGATCGTCTTCCTCATCCGGGAGCAGGTCGTCCTCTTCCGCTTCGTCCTCCGGAGCGGAAGAGGGCTTGATGTCGATCTTATAGCCGGTCAGCTTGGCGGCCAGACGGGCGTTCTTGCCCTCCTTGCCGATGGCCAGAGAAAGCTGATCGTCCGGCACGATGACCTTGCAGCTCTTGCTGCCGTCATCGGCGGTCTCCACCCGGATGACGTCGGCGGGGGCCAGAGCGGCGGCCACATATTCGGCGGGATCGTCGGAGTACTTGATGATGTCGACCTTTTCGCCCTTCAGTTCTTCCACGATGTTGTTTACGCGCTGGCCGCGGGGGCCGACGCAGGCACCGATGGGGTCCACGTTCTCATCCGCGGACCAGACGGCCAGCTTGGTGCGGCTGCCCGCCTCCCGGGCGATGGACTTTACCTCCACGGTGCCGTCGTAAATTTCCGGCACTTCCAGCTCGAACAGGCGCTTGACCAGACCGGGATGGGTGCGGGAGATGAGGACCTGAGGGCCGCGGGTGCTGCGGCGGACTTCCACCACATAGACCTTGATGCGGTCGCCCTCGTGATACACCTCGCCGGGAACCTGCTCGCCAGCGCTGAGGAAGGCACTGGTGGCCTCGCCGCCGCTGCTGATGCGCAGGATGACGCTGCCGTTCCGGGGGTCTACCCGGGTGACCACGCCGGTCAAAATCTCGTGCTCTTTGGAAGTGAACTCGTCAAAGATCATACCCTGTTCCGCCTCGCGGATGCCCTGGATGATGACCTGACGGGCGGTCTGAGCCGCGATGCGGCCGAAGTTCTTGGGCTTGATTTCGATGCGGATCACGTCCCCCAGCTCGGCGCGGGGGAGAGAGAGACGGGCCTCTTCCAGAGACATTTCGGTGGCGGGGTTATCCACGGTTTCCACCACATCCTTCTTGATGTACATATGGACCTCGCCGCTTTCTTCGTTTGCCTCCACGGAGATGTTGTCGCCCACGCCCTCGTGGTCGCGGCGGTAGGCGGAGACCAGGGCCTGGGAGATCTTTTCCATCATATAGCCCTTCTGGATGCCCTTTTCCTGCTCAATCTGCGCGATGGCGGCGAAAAACTCCTTGCCGTCGCTCTCGCTGCTGTTGGCTACTTTTTTCGTATTTCTTGCCACGTTGTTTTCCTCCCGGCTATCACATTGTGAATGAATCAGAATGTCACATGCAGGCGCACCTGCGCCACATCTTTTTTCTCAAGGGTAATGGGCTCACCGCGAAACAGAAGAGTGACGGCGCCGTCCTCATAGGACTGAAGGACGCCCTCCATCAGCTTGGTGCCCATGACGGCGCGATAGAGCTTTACGTCCACCTCACTGTCCAGAAAGGCGGCGAAATGCTCCGGCTTTTTCAAAATCCGGTCTGCCCCGGCGGAGGACACCTCAAAGGTATAGCTTCCCTCGATGGGGTCGGCCTCATCCAGTTTATCAGATACGGCGCGGGAAATGGCCTCGCAGTCGGTGATGTTTACGCCGCCCTCTTTGTCGATATAAAGACGCAGGTACCAGTCGCCGGCCTCTTTTACATATTCCACGTCCCACAGGGTACAGCCGTTTTCCATCACATCCGGCAGAGCCAGTTCGGCGACCAGATCGGTCAGCTTGGACAAATTGCCCGCCTCCTTCCAGAAAATTACAAGTTGGATTTTTTCAATAAGAAAGAGCGGAGGAAATCCCCCACTCTGCCAATCCTAACCTAAAATACAAAAGTATTATAGCATAGCCGCCCTGTAAATGCAAGGGTTTTCCAATATTTTATGCGGGCGGAAAGGGGTACCGCGGCGGCCTTCGGGGGAATAGAATAAAGTGACGCTGGAAAGGAGGGGACGGTATGCCCGTGAAGTACGCTTCAAGCCCCACCTGCGGGGGAAAAACGAACCTGGAAGAGGAGACGCTCCTGTGCCAAACTCCGGAAGGCGGCGAGGGGGAAAAGAATCAGCTGGCCGCGCTCCTCCGCCGGCAGAACGAGCTGCTGCTGGATCTGGTGTGCGCGGTGAACGGCCTCACCGGCGCGGTGCTGACCTGCCGTCGCGGCAAAGGGGCGGATTAAACCAAAAGGCGTGCAGCGCTTTTCGCTGCACGCCTTTGAGATTTCGTCATTCGGAAACGGGGGCATAGCTGCGGTCAACGGTGATGACGCAGTAGTCGCTGGGGTAGGTCTGCTTCACCAGGGCGGAAATGGCGGACTTCACCTCGCGCTCGGTCATATTGACGTCATGAGGGACCACGCAGTCGAAGATCAGGTTGGTGTGCGTGGGGCCGGGGATCACCCGCAGGTCATGAATGGTGAGGGAGGGGTGGACCTTTTTTACCTCGTTTGCAAGCCAGGCGTGCAGGTCGGGGGTGGTGCCGTCCGATGTGACGATGGGGTCAAAGTGGATGATCATATGAAGGCCCAGCTCTTTCTGCAGGGCGCGCTCAATGTTGTCAATGACGTCGTGACTTTCCAGCACGTCGTGCTCGGCGGCCATTTCCACGTGAACGCTGGCGAACTGGCGGCCGGGGCCGTAATCGTGGATCATCAGATCATGGGTGCCCAGAACGCCGGGATAGCTTAAAATCTTCTGCTCGATCGCGTCCACCAGTTGCTGGTCCGGCGCCTTGCCCAGCAGAGGGTCCAGGGTGTCACGGATCAGGCCGAAGCCGCTGTAGAGGATAAACACCGCCACCGCAAGGCCGATCCAGCCATCCAACTGCAAAGAGGTGAAATGGGAAATGAGGGAGGCAAGGAGGACGGCAGAGGTGGTGATCACGTCGTTCCGGCTGTCTGCCGCCGTGGCGATCAGAGTCTCGGAGCGGATGGCGCGCCCCATGGCGCGGTTAAAGGCCGCCATCCAAAGCTTCAGGAGAATGGAGACGGCCAGAATGGCCATAAAGACCCAGCTGAACTCCACCGGCTCGGGGTGCAGCACCTTCTGAAAGCTGCTGCGCAGAAGCTCCACGCCGATGGCCATAATGAGAACGGCCACCGTAAGGCCGGAGAGGTATTCATACCGCCCATGCCCATAGGGATGCTCTTCGTCCGCCGGACGGCTGGCCAGCTTGAAGCCCAGCAGGCTGACGATGCTGGAGGAGGCGTCGGACAGGTTGTTGACGGCGTCCGCCATGATGGCGACCGAACCGGAGAACAGGCCGGAAAGCAGTTTGCCCAGAAACAGCAGAAGGTTGCACACAATGCCGACCCAGCTGGACAGCTTGCCGTATGCGGTGCGCACGGCGGGATCCTGCGTATCCTCCGGCTGACGGATAAAGGTGTGGATCAGCCACTGGGTCATAAAAAGCTCCTTTCTGTGGAATGGGAAAAATCAGACGGGCTGGGCCTGTTTCAAAAATAGCCGCTTCAGAATAGGTTGCTCAGACCACATGCGGTCAGCCAAGGACTCCTGATGGCCGGAGAGGACCCAGTCGATCAGAGTGCCGCGGAAATGGCTGAAGCAGAACTGCGCGGCCCACTCCGGGGCGCATTCCATGGCAAGCTCCCCCCGGCGCTTTGCCTCTTGAAAACAGTTCAGGATGGCCCGCAGGGTGAACCGAGTGGGATCCATGGAGCGGAAGGTGGGCTTGGTGAGCCGCTGCTGATAGTAGCGGGCGATCAGGGTGGGACCGATGGAGGACATGAAAGCAACATAGGTCTCCAGAATATGGTCCATCCGCTGGGAGGGCGTGTCGTCCTCATGGCGGCTGAGCTGCTGCTCCATATACTGATCCAGGGGTGCAAAGCCCCGTTCCAGCAGTTCGTCCTTGGAACGGAAGTGGTGATAAAACGCCCCGGTGGTGATGCCTGCGTGGGCGCAGATATCCCGGACGGAGACCTGGTCGAAGCCCTGCTCCTTCATCAGCTGAATGGCGGAGGCAAGGATGAGCTTTTCCGTCTGCTGTCCCTGCTGGCGCCGGCGTTCTTTGTATTCCATTGCGGGTCAGCCCCCTTTGTCTGGTTGACATGGCGATGAAACCTTCGGGTACTCCGATCTGTTTCTCTTTATTATACGAAATGGACAATCGGCTGTCAAGGCGCGGCAATCCCACCTTAGGAGAGGGCGGAAAGGTACCCCTCGGCCTCGTAGGCGGCCACGGCACCATCGGACGCGGCGGTGACCAGCTGCCGCAGCGCTTTCCGGCGGCAGTCCCCGGCGGCGAACACGCCGGGGACTTTGGCGTGCAGGGTCTCGTCCACGTCGAAATAGCCGCCCTCGGTCAAGGAGAACAGGTTCTCAAAGGGCTGATTATCCGGAATGAGGCCGATGGCCAGGAACACGCCGGAGCAGGGGAGAAATTCCTCCCGGCTGCCGTCCGTCAGCTTGACGCCGATGACGGACTGATCCCCCATGATCTCAGTCACATTCCACTTCAGGTGGAGCACGATGTTGGGCGTTTCCTGCACCTTTTGGGCAAGCCGCGCCTCGCCGCGGAAACTGTCCCGCCGATGGATGAGGTGGACCTTGCTGCACAATGTGGAGAGGTACAGGGCATCCTCCAGCGCGGCGCTGCCGCCGCCCACCACAGCTGTCTCTCGTCCGCGGAAAAAGGCCCCGTCGCAGGTGGCGCAGTAGGAAACGCCCCGGCCGCGGTATTTCTCCTCCCCAGGGACGCCGAGACTGCGGCGCTTGACGCCGTTTGCCAGAATGAGGGTCTTCCCCTCATACACGGCGCCGGAGGAGCCGGTGACGCGCTTCACCCCGTCTTCCCCCGCGGCGGCGGAGACGACGCTGTCATATTGCAAAACGGCGCCCAGATCTTCCGCCTGCGCCACCAGAGAGGTGGCGAATTCCGCACCGAAAATGCGGCGGGTGCCCGGCCAGTTCTCCACCTCGGCGGAGGTGGCGGCCTGTCCGCCAGGGATGCCCCCTTCTAAGAGGAGGACGGAGCGGCCGGCGCGGCAGCCGTAGATGGCGGCGGTCAGTCCGGCGGGACCTGCGCCGACGATGAGAATATCATAGATCACAAAGATCGCTCCTTTGCAGAAAAAATAGCCTTGGAACGCCGAAAAAGGCGTCCAAGGCTATTTTACCCTAAATTTTGTTTCCTCACAAGACCGCATCGCGGGAAATCGCCCCGGCCCGGGGGAGGGTGACGGAGGCTTTGAACAGGTCGCCGTCCACGGCGAGGGAGAAGGCGCCCCCCTGCAGCTCTGTCAGACTCTGGGCGATGGAGAGGCCGAGGCCGCTGCCCTCCATGGTGCGGGAATCGTCCCCCCGGACGAACCGCTCCAGCAGGTGCTCGGCGGGAACGTTCAACGGGTCCTTGGAGACATTTTTCACCGTGACGGAGACGGTGTCGGTCTGCTGGGCGATGTCCAGATAAATGCGGGAGCCGGGCATGGCGTACTTGCAGCAGTTGGAAAGCAGATTATCCAGCACCCGCCAGAGGTGCCGCCCGTCAGCCCAGACGTAAAGCTCGCTGTCCGGTGTGGTGAGGATGGGCTCCAACCGGCAGGCGGCCAGCCGGTCGGAATACTCAGCCGCGGCCTGACGCACCAGCTGCTCGATCCCCAGACGCTCGCGGTTCACCGTGAGGGAGCCGGTGGAGGCTTTGCTGGCCTCCACCAGATCCTCCGTCAGCTTTTTGAGCCGCTGGCTCTTGCGGTCCAATACCTCCAGATATTCCCGGGCCTTTTCGTTTTCGATCTTTTCTTTTTTCAGAAGGCCCACATAGTTGATGATGGAGGTGAGGGGGGTCTTCAGATCGTGGGAGACGTTGGTGATCAGCTCGGCCTTGAAGCGCTCGGACTTCATGCGTTCGTCCACGGCGTTGCTGATGGCCACACCCAGATCATTGAGCTGGTCGGCATGCTCGCGCAGGTCGCGGAACATGTGGGAGGTGTCGATCTGCACCGTGGGGTCGCCGCCGACGATCTTACCGGTCTCGCTCCGGATGGCGGCCCACTGGGCGATCCAGCGGCACCCGGCGGAAAGGGCGGCCCCATCCAGAATGAGGACCAGCACAAAGCAAACCGGGAAGGAGAAGATGTTCGAAATGAAACAGAGGGCCAGCAGGGCATTTAAGAGCATCAGAGTAAGGAAACTCAGGGCGAACCGCCAGGAGAGGGGAAGAGCATGGGCAAAATTCCGGATGCCCCGGCCGATCAGCTTGCACAGCCGCCAGATCACTGTATTGCGGAAGATGGTGCGGGCCTTGACACGCACAGCGGTGGAGAGAATACCGCCCAGAACCAGTGTGACGGAAAGAACGGCACCGCTGATGGCGACGGCCAGGGGGAAGCGGCGGCCACTGTTCTCCCAGATATAGGCTTCCAGTCCCTGAGAAAGGATCGCATAGCTCCCCAGCAGCAGAAGAAGCAGAATGACCAGATAAAGGTCATAGGGGATGCGGTCGTACCAGACGAGGTGGATGCCCTCCTCACCAACCCTGTGGCCGGCGGTGCAGCACAGGAACACCAAAAGACACAGGGCGGCGATGCCGGAAGCAGCGGCCAGCGTTACCCAGAGGGGATTGCCGCTTTCGTAATTATGATATTCCTCATAGAAGGCGTCCTGCGCCACGGGGGGGAGAATGACGCCGGATTCGATGATCAGCTGGGTGGGGATCTCCACCCCATCGATCAGGATGGATTCCGGTGCGGAAGTCTCTTCGTACCAGGGGGAATCGGTACTGTCCTGATAGGACGACGGGGTGAAATCGAACGTCCTCAGAGACTGGCCGTAAATATCCCCTATGTCAGAAATGGCCTGCCCGTCCGTGTTGTCGAAATAGAGGTTCCCGGTCTGACTGTCCCGGACGGTGAAACGGAAGTTGGTGTTTTCGGCGGAAAGCTGCTCCTGCAGGTTGGAAAGGGTCTGCTCCTGCATATAGGTCAGATCTTCCCCTGTGGTGGCCCAGTCCGCCACATCGGTCAGGTATTCAAGCAGTAGGCCCTGATAGCTGGATCTGGTGCTGTAAAAATCGGCGCTTTCGGCATAACCGCGGCCGAAGAGATTATCCCAGTTGCGCACGGTGTAAAAAAGACCGCAGAGGGCGCCGGTGCCCAATACGACCGTCAGTACGAAGGCCAGCACCTTTACGGCGGGAGGGGTCCTGTGGATTTTTTTCATGGAGCACCTACCTTTCCGGATTGTCCAGTTTATAGCCCAGCCCCCAGACCACCTTCAGATAGCGGGGTTCCGCCGGGTTGATCTCGATCTTTTCCCGCAGATGGCGGATATGGACGGCCACGGTGTTGTCTGAGATCATAGCGGTGTTGTCCCACACCTGTTCATAGATCTGGGCGGTGGAAAAGACCTGGCCGGGATGGGTGAGAAACAGGCGAAGAATGTGATATTCGATGGGGGTGAGGGGGATGGGTTCACCGTCCACTGTGACCTGTTTGGACCTGTCCTCCAGCGTGATGCCGCCCACGGTGAGAACATCCGCCCCGGCGGGCTGGCCGCCCAGCGAGGTGTAGCGCCGCAGTTGGCTTTTGACCCGGGCGATGACCTCCAGCGGGTTAAAGGGCTTGGTGACATAGTCGTCCGCGCCGATATTCAGACCCAGGATTTTGTCGTTATCCTCGCTTTTGGCGGTGAGGAGGATGATGGGCACGTTGCAGTTTTCGCGGATCTGCATGGTGGCGCGGATGCCGTCCAGCTCCGGCATCATGATGTCCATGAGAATGAGATCCACGGTTTCGCGCTTCAGAAGATCCAGCGCCTCCCGGCCGGTGTAGGCGGGCAGGGTGGAGAAGCCTTCCGCCGCCAGATAGATCTGGAGGGCGGAGACGATGTCCTTATCGTCGTCGCAGATTAGAATGGTTGACAAAGCGATCACCTCAAATTACAAAACTATCCTAACAGGAAATTTTTAAGTCCCAAGAAGCAAAAAAGTAAAGATTTTTTTAAGAGCCTGTGATAAAATGAAGCAGAAGCCCGAAAAAGACGGTTTTGCACCGCTTTTCCGTGGAGCAGAGGCTGAAAAAGGAGGAATTTTACATGAATGAGACCGTGAAAAATATCCTTGCCCGCCGCAGTGTGCGAGCTTATACGGACAAATTGGTGTCCGACGAGGACTTGAAGACCATCGTGGACTGCGGCCTTTACGCTGCCACGGCCATGGGGAAGCAGCCCTGGCACATTACGGTGGTGAAAAGCCGTGCGGTGCTGGACGAGATCGCGGCGGCCAACAAGAAGGTCCTGCTGAATTCTCCGGACGAGCATCTGCGCAAAATGGCCGAAACGTCGGACTTTGACAACTTCCGCGGCGCGCCCATGGCGCTGATCCTCTCTGCAGAAAAGGAGCAGCCCTTCGGCGAAGTGGACTGCGCCAACGCAGCGGAAAATATGGCCGTGGCGGCATGGAGCATGGGCATTGCCTCCTGCTACATTGCCTCTTTCCGAGCGGGCATGGGCGGCCCCAAGGGCGCAGAGCTGTGCGGAAAGCTGGGCATCCCGGAGGGGTATGTGCCCTATTTCGCCCTTTCCCTGGGCTATGCTGCCGCGGGCGAACCCAAGGAGCCCCGTGCCCCCCGCCGGGAGGGCACGGTCAACGTGGTTGAATAAAGCATAACACACAAAGAGAGAAAACGAAAGGCGCGAACGGTTTTCCCGTTCGCGCCTTTTATGATCGCAAAAGCGGTTTTGCCGCTTTTGCGAAAAAACTTGCTTGAATTTTTCAGTTGAATTTATAAATGCGCTGGGCCAGACGATAAAGCTTCAGGGAAAGCTTGCGCCCCTGATAGCCGGGGAAACAGCCTACGGCGGAGATGGAGCGGTACTTCATTTTGTGATAAAGCTCGGAGTCCACCGTGCGGAGGTATTCCCAAAGCTCCGTGCGCTGCCCCAGCTTTTCCGGGGAACCGTCCATGACCAGGAAGATGGAGGAGATGGTCATCATCATGGAGAGGTAGCTGAACATATAGGCAGCCAGCTTGGGATGCTCCTCCGCCACGCTGCGGAGGTTGTGGGAGGCGATCATCTGCCGGGTCACCCGCACCTGCTGGTCCACCCGGGAGCACATGACCTTTTCGTTCACGGACTGATCGGAGCGGCCGATGAAATAGCGGTAAAGGTCCACGTCCAGATAGTAAATGCTTTTCACGTAGGGAAGGGGCTGATAGACGAAAATGTTGTCCACATAGAAGGTGTGCTTCGGCAGCTCCAGCCCGCAGTCACGCAGCATCTGGGTGCGGTAGATCACAGAGTGCATGAGAAGGTACTGGGATTTGCGGAAATGATGGATGTCATCCCAGGTGAACACTTCCCCTTCCGGGAAAACGTTCCGATAGTGCATGAACTTCTGGCTGCCGTCCTCCATGTGCTCGTAGACATAATTGCAGACCAGCATGTCCAGCTGCTGCCCAAAGGCGGCGAAGGAGCGCAGCTTGTCCAGCGCCTGAGTAAGAGCCTCTTCATCCAGCCAGTCGTCGGAGTCCACGACCTTGTAGTAAAGGCCGCGGGCGTGACGCAGCCCCTGATTGACACCTTCCCCATGGCCGCCATTTTCCTGATGGATGGCGCGCACGATGTCGGGATACTGGGCGGCGTAGCGGTCGCAGATGGCGGGGGTATCGTCCTTGGTGGAGCCGTCGTCCACCAGAATGATTTCGATATCGTCGCCGCCCTTCAGAATGCTTTGGATGCACTTGTCCATATAGCCTGCGGAGTTATAGCAGGGCACGGCGAAGGTGATGAGCTTTTGCTTCTTTGCTTCTTCCATAGTCATACCATCCTGTCACACAATTCCAGCGCCCGGGCGATAATGGCGTCCATATTATAATACTTATATTCCGCCAGCCGCCCAAGCAGGTGGAGGTTGGGATACCGGTCGCAAAGGGCGCGGTACCGGTCGTAAAGCGCATTGTTTTCCTCGTTGATAATGGCGTAGTAAGGGGTCTCGCCGGATTTCCCGGTGTAGGAGCGGGAATATTCCTTCATAATGGTGGTGCGGTCGGGCAGCTTCTGCCCGGTGAGGTGCTTAAACTCGGTGATGCGGGTGTAGTCTTGATCCACGGTGTAGTTGACGGTGCCGCGGGTCTGGTACCACTCCCGGGGATAGGTCTCGAACTGAAAGTCCAGCGTGCGGTAGGGAAGGCGGCCGAACCGGCAGCCAAACAGCTCGTCCACCGCGCCGGTGTAAATAACGTCGCCCCGGAATGCCTCGCCGTCCAGCTGGATGCCATCCTCCTCCAGTTTCAGGCGCTTTTCTGCGGGACAGTTCAGTTCCAACTGAATGCCGGGATGGTCCAGCAGGGATCGGAACAGGGGAGTATAGCCCTTAGCAGGCATCCCCTGGTACTCATCCTGAAAATACCGGTCGTCCTCCGAGAGAAAAATGGGGACGCGGGCGGTGGTGTTGGGGTCGATCTGCTCTGGCGTGGTGCCCCACTGCTTCATGGTGTAGTGGAGGAAGACGTTTTCGTAAATGTAATCCGCTACCTCCAGAAT
>CAKUEI010000012.1 GCA_934646175.1 uncultured Oscillospiraceae bacterium | reverse complement strand
GATTCACAGTGCCCGATGGAAAACGGGGATTTACCGCTCTTCCCGGAAGTAGGGAAGACCGAGGCTGGCGGGGGGCTGGCTCTCTTTCCGGTTGCGCATGCTGACCAGGATGAGGACCACGATGGTGACGATATAGGGGGTCATCTTGAACAGCTCCTGCGCCTCCACGCCCAGATTCTGAATGTAGTTATGGACGATGAACAGTCCGCCGAAGAGAATGGAGCCGAGAATGCTGACGTTGGGCTTCCACACGGCGAAGATGACCAGCGCGATGGCCAGCCAGCCGCGGTCGCCGAAGCCGTTGTTGGACCAGACGCCGCAGGCGTAATCCATGACATAGTAAAGGCCGCCCAGACCGGCGATAACGCTGCCCACACAGGTGGCGACATACTTATATCGGGTGACGTTGATGCCGGCGGCGTCTGCCGTGGTGGGGCTTTCGCCCACGGCGCGGAGGTAAAGGCCCACGCGGGTCCTCTTGAGGACAAAGGCGCAGAGCAGGGCCAGCACAATGGCAAGGTAGGCAAGGAAACTGTAGGAGAACAGGATCTGGCCCACCAAACCCAGCTTATTGGCAAAGGGAAGCGTGGTGCGGAAGAAGCCGCTGGTGGTGCTGAGGCTGATGGAGGGCATATCGCTGTGCACCAGCTTGATGAGAGAGCCGCCGAAGAAGTTGCCGAAGCCCGTGCCGAAGGTGGTCATGGCAAGACCGGTGACGTTCTGGTTGGCACGGAGGGTGACGGTGAGGAAGCAGTAGAGCAGGCCCATGAGCAGGGAGCCGGCAATGGCGGACAGCAGGGGAATGAGAATGGCCAGAAAGGGAATGGCATCCGCCGGAGAAGCGAGGGAATGCTCATAAAGGAAGGCACCGATGACGCCGCAGATGCCGCCCACATACATGATGCCGGGGATGCCGAGATTCAGGTTGCCGGATTTTTCTGTCAGGATCTCGCCGGTGGAGCCGAAGAGAAGGGGGATGCCCTGCACCACGGCGCGCTGAATAAATGCTGCGATGATCATGCCTGTGCTCCTTTCCGGGCCTCGCGGCCCTTGATCCGATAATTGATGAAGAACTCACTGCCGATGATGAAGAAAATGATGATGCCCGTGAGGATATCGGAGAAGGAATCGTTCAGCCCGCAGACGGTGGAGATTTCCACCGCGCCTTTCTGCAGGAAGACGATGAGGAAGGAGGTGAGGATCATATAGAAGGGGTTGAACTTGGCAAGCCAGGAGACCATGATGGCGGTGAAGCCGCGGCCGGCAGCCAGATCGCGGCTGATGGTGTGGTCCGTACCGCTGACCAGCAGAAAACCGGCAAGGCCGCAGATGGCACCGGAGAGAAGCATGGTGCGGAGAATGACGGTCTTCACGTTGATGCCGATGTAGCGGGCGGTGTTCTCGCTTTCGCCCACCACGGAAATCTCGTACCCGTGCTTACTGGAGTGCAGATAGAGGTAGAGAAACACGGTGAGGGCGGCCACGATGATGATATTGAGGAGATAGTCCTTGCCGAAGAGCTTGGGCAGCCAGCCCGCCATGGTCTGGCTGTTGATCACGCCCACCTGACCGGAGCCCTTGGGGACCGACCAGCGGTAGGTGAAGTAGGAGACCAGCTGGATGGCGATGTAGTTCATCATCAGGGTGAACAGCGTCTCGTTGGTATTCCAGCGGGAACGGAAAATGGCGGGGATGAGGCCCCAGACGGCGCCCGCCGCGATGCTGGCAACGAGCATGACCAGAATGAGCAGCGGCGTGGGGAGGGTGGAACCAAAGGTGAGCATACAGGCCGCGGTGGCAAGACCGCCCATAAGCACCTGCCCCTCTGCTCCGGTGTTCCAGAAGCGCATGTTGAAGGCGGGCGTGACCGCCAGCGAGATGCAGAGGAGAATGGCGGTGTTTTGAGCAAGGCTCCAGATGCGGCGCTTGGTGCCGAAGGCACCGTCCAGCATGGTGGCGTATACCTTGATGGGGTTCTGCCCGGTGAGCATGACGGTGATGAGGGCGCAGACAATCAGCGCGGCAGCAACCTCCAGAATGCGGATAATCCACGACTTCCACCACGGGATGTCCGTGCGCTTTACGATATGGAACAGCGGCTCGCGGGCAGACTTTGCGGAATTATTCATGATGCTCACCTCGATTCACTTTGGTCATCATCAGGCCAACCTGCTCTTTGGTGACGGCGCGGGCATCCACGATGCCGGAGACCTGACCGGAACTGAGAACCAGAATACGGTCGCACAGCTCCAGAAGCACGTCCAGATCCTCGCCGACGAAGATGACGGCGGCGCCGTGCTCCTTCTGCTGGTTGAGCAGATGATAGATGAGGTAGGAAGAGTTGATGTCCAGACCGCGGACGGGATAAGCGGCCATCAAAACGGTGGGGGAGGCTGCGATCTCGCGGCCCACCAGCACCTTCTGCACATTGCCGCCGGAGAGACGGCGGACGGGGGTGTTGTCATCGGGGGTGACCACTTCCAACTCTTCAATGATGCGGTCGGCCAGATTCTTTGGTTCTTTCCGCTGAAGGAAGAAGGAACGGCCCTTCCGGTAGCTGCGGAGCATCATGTTGTCCGTAATGCCCATGTTGCCCACAAGTCCCATGCCCAGGCGGTCCTCCGGAACGAAGGAGAGGCGGACGCCCAGCTCGCGGATCTGAAGGGGCGTTTTGTCCCGCAGGTTCTCCTCTTTGCCGGACTGGGGATCGTGGTAGAGGATCTCGCCGCTGTTCAGGGGCTGAAGTCCGGCGATGGCTTCCAGCAGTTCCCGCTGGCCGCTGCCGGCGATGCCGGCAATGCCCAGGATCTCGCCGGAGCGGACGGAGAAGGAGACGGAATCCAGCTGTTTGACCCCATCCCGGTTGACGCAGTTGAGGTCCTTGACCTCCAGCCGAAGCTCCGGGGAGGTCACCTCGCTGCGCTCGATGTTCAGGGAGACCTTTTTGCCCACCATCATTTCGGTAAGTTGGTCCTCGGTGGCATCGGAGGTCTGAACGGTGCCGATATACTCGCCCTTGCGGAGGACGGAGACTCGGTCGGACAGCTCCAGCACTTCGTGCAGCTTGTGGGTGATGATGATGATGGCCTTGCCGTCTTCCCGCATCCGGCGGAGAATGGCGAAGAGCTTCCGCGTCTCCTGCGGAGTGAGGACGGCGGTAGGCTCGTCCAGAATGAGAATGTCCGCGCCGCGGTAAAGGACCTTGATGATCTCGACGGTCTGCTTTTCCGAGACGGACATCTCATAGATCTTCTTCATAGGGTCCAGCTCAAAGCCGTACTGCTCGCTGATAGCCTTGATCTTTGCGGCGGAAGCCTTCAGGTTATAGGCGCCAGGCTCCTGATAGCCGAGGACGATATTCTCCGCCGCAGTGAAGACGTCCACCAGTTTGAAGTGCTGATGGATCATGCCGATCTTGTAGTCGAAGGCGTCCCGGGGGGAGCGGATGACGGCTTCCTGCCCGTTGATGAGGATCTGGCCGTGATCCGGGAAGTAGATGCCGGAGATGATGTTCATCAGCGTCGTTTTGCCGCTGCCGTTCTCCCCGAGGATGGATAAGATCTCGCCGCGGTGAACGGTGAGAGAAACATCCCGGTTGGCAACAACGCTTCCGAAGGTTTTTGTGATGTGTTTCAGCTCGATGGCTGCAGCAGCTTCCACATGGATCCCTCCTGTTTTCATTCTGAAAAGCGCCCTGCCCGCATAAAGCGCGCAGGAAACTTTTCAAAACGAAAGAGAGTTTGGGCGGGGCCGTTGTAGCTGCCCCGCCCAAATCTGGTTGAGCTGTGAATCAGAGCTTTTCGTTCAGCGTGGTGATGCCGTCGATGCGCAGATCAAAGTAAGGAGCAGAACGCATCTCGGACTCATGGAAGTAACCATCGGAGACAACCTCGGTGTCGGGGGTGTAATTGGCGTCGGTGTCAACGTCAGCGAGGTAAGAGGTGACGGTCTCGCCGTTGACGGTGAAGGCGGCGGTGTCGAACACGTGGACTTCACCGCTCTCCAGCTTGGCAGTGGCCTCATCAATGGCCTCCTGAGTGCCCTCGGCGGCAACGTTGGTGTTGATGTCGGTCAGGACCACAGAACCGGTGGCCAGGGTGCCGGTCCAGTCGGTGTCGATGGTCTCACCGGCAGCGGCGGTCTTGATCATGTACTCGAAGTAGGGAGCCCAGTCGATGCGGGAGGAGACGATGAAGGTGTTGGGGCAGGCGGAAACGGTGCTGCCGTTATAGGAGACGTTGGGGATACCGGCGGTCTCGCAGGCGGTGGGGGCGCCCATGGAGTCAGCATGCTGGCTGATGAGCTTGCAGCCGCGGGAGATCAGGGTGTTGGCGGCTTCCTTCTCGGCGGCCTCGTCATACCAGCTGCCGGTGAACTGCACTTCCATGGTGACGGAGGGGCAGACGGAGCGGGCGCCCAGGAAGAAAGAGGTGTAGCCAGAGATCACTTCCGCATAGGTGTAAGCGCCGACATAGCCGATCTTGGCCTCGTCCTCGGTGAATTCGCCGTTGGCGATCATCTCATTGAGCTTCATACCGGCGGCGATACCGGCCAGATAGCGGCCCTCATAGATGGAAGCGAAGGCATTGTGCAGGTTGGAAAGGCCGGCAGTGTGCGCGGTGGTGCCGGTAGCATGGCAGAACTGAACGTTGGGGAACTCGGCGGCAGCCTGAGCGATATACTGCTCGTGGCCAAAGCTGTCGGCGAAAATCACGTTGCAGCCGCGGTCGGCCAGGTCGGCAGCGGCCTCGTAGCACTCGCTGGTCTCGGGGATGTTGGTCTTGAAGACCACCTGATCATCGGAAAGGCCCAGAGCCTCTTTCGCAGCGTTGGCCGCGTCGATGAAGTTCTTGTCATAGGTGGAGTTCTCGTCGTGCAGGAAGATGAAGCCGACTTTGATGCTGCTCAGGTCGGCACCGGTGGAAGCGGTACCGGTGGGAGCGGGGGAGTCGGATTCCTTGCCGGCATTGTTGCTGCAGCCTGCCAGCACGCCAAAGAGCATGGCGGCAGAGAGGAGCAGCGCGATGACTTTCTTCATGTTTTCATTCCTCCAAGTTTTTTTACGGTTTTGCATACTATCATAAATGATAAGTAAACACATTATTGAGGGCGGAATTCCAGGTGCCCGGCATCGTCCATCGAGTCGATGATGGCCAGCGATTCAATGCGCAGGCCCTGTCCGCGCAGGGTATCGCCGCCGTGCTGGAAGCCCTTTTCAATGGCGACGGCTGCACCGGCCACCTCGCCGCCGGCTTGCTGTACCAGATCCAGAAGGCCCAGCAGTGCTTTGCCGTTGGCCAGGAAATCGTCGATGAGCAGGACGCGGTCCCCGGGGTGGAGATAGTCCTTTTCCACCACCACGGTGTAGTCCGTATTATGGGTGTAGGAGTGGACCATGGTCATGTAAAGCCCGCCGGAGAGGTTGCTGGTGCGGTTCTTTTTGGCGAAGACCATGGGCACGTGGAGGGCGGCGGCAGCGGCCAGTGCCAGCGTGATGCCCGAGGTCTCGATGGTGAGGACGCGGGTGATGCCCGCATCGGCGAAGAGACGCGCAATCTCGCGCCCCATTTCCATGGTGAAGTCTGCGTCCACCTGATGGTTGAGGAAGGAGCCGACCTTCAGAATGTTGCCTGGAAGGACGACGCCTTCTTTTTTGATCTTTTCTTCTAACGCTTTCAGTGTGATCCCCGCCTTCTTGTGATGATGGAATGCAAAACAGCAGCCAGAAGGCCAGACCCTCCAGACTGCTGCCGTGTTCGACAAAAACAAATCCAGAACAATCCCACCTTATGTGGAATTGTTCTGCTGTGCCAATAGTCGTACATTAGGGCAGACGGTAGAAACATTTGGGCCACGAAATCCAAACCTATATTGGCGTCTACATTCACTTTGTGTGTGCATCATATCACAGGGAATTTTCAAAGTCAACAGATTCCGACGCGATTCCCCTCGGCCTGTACACATCCACAAGATATGGAGCGGCACAGGGTGATTTTCCGACAAAATACCCGATGAAATTGAAGCACACCAAGCGAAAAAGAAGGAGCGTTCCCGGCAGCATTTACACCGCTGAAAGTACTTTATTACGCTTTGCATCAAGAGAGCAAAAGCAGAGAAAACGCTTTACTTTTATGCTTCACTGTGCTAAAATATAAAACAAAAAATGATCTCGCGCAAGCGGGAAGGAGGAGCCGCAATGGCGAAGCAGACAGAGAAAAAAGGAAGCGACATTTTATATGAGACCATCCTCTCCCTGAAGGACCTGGACGAGTGCCGCCGCTTTTTCAGTGATCTGTGCACTGTGGCGGAGCTGCACGCCATGGAGCAGCGCTTTGAAGTGGCGCTGCTGCTGGACGAGGGCATGATCTACAGCGATATTCTGGAGCGTACGGGTACCAGCAGCGCCACCATTAGCCGAGTGAACCGCTCCCTTCATTACGGCGCAAACGGCTATCTGGATGTGCTGCCACGGGTGCGGGAGATGCGGGCCAAACAGAAGGAGTCCTGACCATGGAAAGCTATAGCTTTCTGGCGGGGGCCTACGATCGGCTGACGGAGGATGTCCGCTATGACCAGTGGGCAGACTATCTGGAAAAGCTGTTCCGGAAGGCAAAGTGCCCGGTGCAGACGGTGCTGGATCTGGCCTGCGGCACCGGGAGCTTGACCTGCATTCTGGCGGAGCGGGGGTACGAGACTATCGGCGTGGACCGGTCGCCGGAAATGCTGGCGGAGGCGGCAGAAAAGGCCCGCGAGGTAAACGGGATCGCGCCGCTTTTCCTGGCGCAGCCCATGGAGAAGCTGGATCTTTACGGCACCATAGACGCCTGCGTCTGCTGTCTGGACAGCGTGAACTATGTGACGGACCCGAAAAAGCTGAAACAGGCCTTTGAGCGGGTACACCTTTTTCTGATGCCGGGCGGCATCTTCGTGTTCGACATCAACACACCGGAAAAGCTCATAGGGCTGGACGGACAAGTGTTTCTGGATGAGACGGAGGATGTGTTCTGTGTCTGGCGGGCGGAGTACTCCAAACGGCGGCGCATCTGTACCTATGGCATGGATATTTTTGAGCGGGACGGACAGGTCTGGCAGCGGGGAGAAGAGCTGCACGAAGAATTTGCCTATACTGTGGAAGAATTGACCGTTTTTTTGCAAGAAGTGGGCTTTTCGGACATCAAAATTTACGGAAATAAGAAGATGCGCCCCCCAAAAGCGGGGGAGGACCGCATCTTTTTCCTGGCGCGAAAGGATTGAGCGACATGGCGGACGAGATCGTTCGGGTGATCACAAAGGACGGTGCGGCGAAAGCGGTAGCCATTACGGGAACAAAGCTGGTGGAGCGGGCGCGTACCATCCACACCCTGCTTCCGGTGGCGACGGCCGCCCTGGGACGGACGCTGATGGCGGCCTCCATGATGGGCGACATGCTGAAGGAGGAAAAAGGCGCTCTGACTCTGCAGATCAAGGGCGGCGGGCCGCTGGGGACAGTGCTGGCTGTTTCCGACTGCGAGGGCAACGTCCGAGGCTATGTCCAGAACGGCCAGGTGGAGCTGATGGAAAAGGAGCCGGGCAAGCTGGATGTAGGCGCGGCCGTGGGTACAGCGGGCAGCCTGACGGTGATCCGAGACCTGGGGATGAAAGAACCCTATGTGGGCAGCATCGGCCTTTTTTCCGGCGAGATCGCCGACGACATCGCCATGTATTTTGTAGAAAGTGAGCAGATCCCTACGGCGTGCGCCTTAGGAGTCCTGGTGGGCGTAGACCAGTCGGTGACGGCAGCGGGGGGGTATCTCATTCAGCTGCTGCCCGGGGCCGATGAGGAAGCCATTCGAAAGATCGAGGACGGAGTGCGCCGGGTGGGCGCCGTGAGCCGTGCACTGGAAAGCGGTATGGACAGCGAAGGCGTCCTGAAGGCGGTGCTCTCCGACTTTGACGTGGAGGTGCTGGAACGGCATCCGGTGGAGTACCGCTGCTATTGCAGCCGGGATCGGGTGAGCCGTGCCCTGATCAGTATGGGCAGGGAAGAGCTGAAAAGCCTGATCGAGGAGCAGGGTGAAGCACAG
Organism: uncultured Oscillospiraceae bacterium; assembly: GCA_934646175.1. Taxonomy (GTDB): domain Bacteria; phylum Bacillota; class Clostridia; order Oscillospirales; family Oscillospiraceae; genus CAKUEI01. Next base: position 17,738 of record CAKUEI010000012.1, on the reverse strand, counting down.
CTGACGTGCCAGTTCTGTGACAAGGTATATCACTTTAACCGCGAGGAATTGCAGGGGCTTTTAGAGCAGATGTAAAAAAAGTGCCATTTTTGGAAAAGAAAATGCAAAGTGGGGGTTGACAATAGGGGGGTGTTTCGGTATAATAATCTTCGCCGCTTGTAAGAGCAAAAGAGATACGGGAGCATAGCTCAGCTGGGAGAGCGCATGCCTTACAAGCATGATGTCACAGGTTCGAGCCCTGTTGTTCCCACCATTCTCTTCTGTGAAGCTGGCCCGGTAGTTCAGTTGGTTAGAACGCTAGCCTGTCACGCTAGAGGTCGTCGGTTCGAGCCCGATCCGGGTCGCCATCTTATTTGCCTCTGTAGCTCAGTTGGTAGAGCAGGGGACTGAAAATCCCCGTGTCGCTGGTTCGATTCCGGCCGGAGGCACCATCCCTGCAGAATGCAGCAGTGTTTTGCGGGGACATTTGCGAGTGTAGCTCATCTGGTAGAGCGCCACCTTGCCAAGGTGGAGGTAGCGAGTTCGAGCCTCGTCACTCGCTCCAAAAAAAGAGAAAGCCCAGGCGGCTGGGCCTGGGCTTTCTTCTTTACATTGTTCGGCGCCATAGCCAAGTGGTAAGGCAGAGGTCTGCAAAACCTTTACCCCCAGTTCGAGTCTGGGTGGCGCCTCCAAAAAGAAGGACATGACTTTTGTCATGTCCTTCTTTTTGGATTCTGATTTGGGGAATGGCCCGATGTGTGCCGATCTGGTCCGAGCAATTACAAAAAATTCATGGAAAATATTTCAGAATATCTTGGCCTAAAGTTGTGTTGTGGAGACTGTGTATCTGCGGCTGGGGCGGTAGGGCGTTCATTGGCTTTTCCGACTTGAGCTGGAAGAAAACGCATTTTGAAAGAAGCACACTCTTTTACACGGGAAAGAAAAGATTGACTTTTCGCTGAGGCGGCGTTAATGATAGAAAACGTTGAAGGTGAACGAAAACGGGTGATCACTTGGAACAGAATCTGACCACGGGAAGTGTTTGGGGGAACATACGGCGGTTTTCGCTGCCGTACCTGCTCTCCTATCTGATGCAGACGCTGTACGGCATGGCGGACCTGCTGATCGTCGGTCGGTTTGAAGGCGTGGCGGCCAGCACGGCGGTGTCCGTCGGCTCCCAGGTCATGCATCTGGTGACCGTAATGGTGGTGGGCCTTGCCATGGGCATCCTGATGCAGTTCGCGGCGGAGCCAGTGGTGGGACTGTTCACCGACGCAGCCACGGCGGACGGAGCCAATGTGGTACTGCTGAGAAAGAAGCGGAACAAGGCAACTGTCTGAATTCCAAAAGAAACCGGCCGTCGGGTATGATCCCGGCGGCCGGTTTTTCTTTTGCGGAACGGGGAGATTACAGCGCCAGAGCGGCATTGAAGCCCTCATTCACGGCGAAGCCGATATTGCGGGGCTGGATGCAGTCACCGGCGAACTGAACATCGCACTCGGCGACCACATGGCGGAAGGATTCCGCCAGATCTTTGCGGGCGCGCATACCGGAAGCGGTGAGAACGGTGTCGGCCTTCAGGGTCTCCTTCGTGCCGTCGGCGTGCTCCACCACGACGCCTTCGTCGTTCACTTCCAGCACCTTGACCTCGCCCATCTCCTTGACGCCGGCCTGCTGGGCCAGCTCCACCAGCGTGATGGCGGTGCCGGACATGGTGCGGGCGCCTGCGCCGGTGGGCAGCTTGGCCACGGGCAGCATGTCGATGATGGTGACATTTTTGCCCTCGCGGCCCAGATGGATGGCGCTTTCATAGCCCACCATGCCGCCGCCGACGATGACCACGTTCTGTCCGACTTCCACCTGGCCCATATCGGACAGGGCGGACCAGAAGACGTTGGGACGATCCATACCGGGAACGGGAGGCGCCCAGGGATCGGCACCCACGGCCACCACGATGGCGTCAAAGCCCTCGTGCTCGATGAGCTCAGGGGTGGCTTCCGTATTCAGCCGGATCTTGCAGCCGCAGTTGGTGGTGGCGTGGACGGCATAGGTCAGGTAGGCGTGCAGGTCCTCCTTGATGTCAAGCCAGCCGGCGGGCACCATGTTGCCGCCCAGATGGTCGCTCTTCTCGAACAGGGTGACGTCATGGCCGCGCTCCACAGCGGTGCGGGCAGCCTGCATTCCGGCGGGGCCGCCGCCGATGACTGCGACCTTCTTCGGCTCACGGGACAGGGGCACATGCCCGTCGGGGAATTCATTTTCGCGGCCCTGCATGGGGTTGACGGCGCAGCCGACCACCTTGTTCTGAATGATGCGGCTGTGATAGCTGCAGCGCATGCAGGGGACCACGTCCTCGGGACGGTTGCGGGAGTACTTTTTGACGATGTTGGGGTCCGCCATGAAGGGGCGGAACATGGCGACCATGTCGGCATCGCCGTCAGCCAGGATCTTTTCGGCATTGTCCAGATTCATGATGGAGCCGACCACGGACAGAGGCACCTTGATACCGGCCTCTTTCAGGGCGTGGGCGTACTTCACGTTGATCATATGCTCCATGTAGCAGGGGGAGATCATGTAGCGGACATAGTCGATGACGTGCACCATGCCGGAAGAGACGTGCAGCAGATCGATTTTGTCTTCAATCATCTTGACAAACTCAATGGTGTCGTTAATATGCATGCCCTTTTCGGCGTATTCTTCTGCGGCGATGCGGTATTCAATGATCAGGTTGTTGCCGCATTTGGCACGGATGGCGTCCAGCACTTCGATGGCAAAGCGGGCGCGGTTTTCCAGACTGCCGCCGTATTTATCGGTGCGGTGGTTAGTGAATTCGCTGACGAACTGGGGGATCAGGTTGCCATGAGCACCGTGGATCATGACCATGCGGAAACCGGCCTGCATGCAGTGGTAGGCGGCGGTGGCGTAGTCGTCCACAATCTTGTCGATCATGGCCTGGTCCATCTCCACCACCTTGCCGGGAACGCCGGAGGGGCCGATGGGGAGCTTTTTCACGCGGGTGGGGTCGTCGGGCACGTGCATACCGGGATGGTTGATCTCGATATTGGCGACGGCGCCGTAATGCTCAATGCCTTCGCACAGCTCTGTAAGGCTGATGAGGGCGCGGGGGTTGGACAGGTCGATCTGGCGGGATTCGTCGCGGTAGTTCGCGCCGTCGATGCTGGCGTTGCCGATAGTGACAACGGCCGCGCCGCCGCGGGCATAGGCGGCATGATAATCCCGCAGGGCGGGAGTGGAGCAGCCGTCGTTAGAGGCAAGACCGGGGACGCCGGGGGAATTGATGATGCGGTTGCGGAAGGTTACGCCTTTGATGGTCAAGGGCGTGAAGCAATGCGTATACTTGGAACCCATGATGATATACCCCTTTCGTTCTGTCGCTTCCTTTTGAAATACTTATTGGAAACTAAGAAAATCTTATCACATATAGAGGAGAAAAACAAGAATTTTAGTTAATAGTGATAAGAAAATGTGGAATGGCATACCTCTTTTTGGAGGCGATGGTATGAAATGGCTGGAGAGGGTCAGCGAAGCGGTGTGGAACCCGTGGATGCTGGGAGCTTTTTTGGCGGTGGGCTTGATCTGCTCGGTACGGACGGGATTTTTTCAGCTGTTCGGCGTTCGTATCTGGTGGCGGAATACGGCGGGATGCATTTTGCGCGGAAAGGAAACCGGGCAGGGGGAGGGCCTGAGCGCTCTTCAGACCCTGTGTACGGCGCTGGCGTCCACCATCGGGACGGGTAGCGTAGCGGGGGTGGCTACGGCGATCTGGTTCGGCGGGCCGGGGGCAGTGTTCTGGATGTGGGTCTCCGCCTTTTTGGGGATGATGACGGGGTTCGTGGAAAAGCTGCTGGTGGCCCGGTACCGGAAAAGGGGGCAGGACGGCTGGCTGGGCGGGCCTATGTATTATCTGCAGGACGGGTTGAAGGTGCCGGGGCTGGCGGCGGCATTTTCGTTCTTCTGCATCTGCGCGGCGCTGGCGGGAGGTGACCTGGTACAGGCCAATTCCATTGCGTCGGCCCTTTCGGACGCCTTCTCCGTTCCGCCGCTGCTGGTGGGCGTCCTCACGGCGGCACTGGTGGGGCTTGTGATGTTCGGCGGCATCGGGCGCATTGCGGAGGTGAGCGAAAAACTGGTGCCGCTGATGGCGGCGCTCTTTCTGACAGGGTGCGCCGTGGTGCTGTTTGCCCATCGTGCAGCCCTTCCCGGGGCACTGATGGGAATCGTGAAGGCCGCTTTGAGCAGAAAGGCGGCCATGGGCGGCGGTGCGGGATACGGCATGATGCAGGCTATGCGGTACGGCATCGCCCGGGGGGTGTTCACCAACGAGGCGGGACTTGGCTCCTCGGCCATTGCCTATGCCACCTCCCGGGAGAATGACCCGGTGCGGCAGGGCATGTGGGGGATGCTGGAGGTATTTGCGGCCACGCTGGTAATCTGCACAGCATCCGCGCTGGTGCTGCTGACCTCCGGTGTTCATGACCCGGAAACGGCTCTGCGGGCCATCCAAAACGGGGAGGGGAGTGCGATGGTAGGCGTGCCTATGGCGTCGGCCGCGTTTGCCTCGGTGTTGGGGGAGGGCGGAAGGGCGCTGCTGGCAGGGTGTCTGACGCTGTTCGCCTTTTCCTCGCTGCTGGGGTGGAGCTATTATGGCGAGCAGAGCCTTTGCTACCTGACCGACGGGAAACGGTGGGTGACGGGGTACCGGATGGTGTTTCTGCTGGTGATCCTTCTGGGCAGCGTGAGCGATGTGGCGACGGCGTGGTTGCTCTCTGACCTTTTTAACGCCCTGATGGCCGCGCCCAATCTGGTGGGGATCCTGCTTCTTTCCGGCGAGGCGGCGGGGGAGTGGAAACGATGGATGAAAAAACGGGGCTGATGCAATGCATCAGCCCCGTTTTGGAGGTCGGGAGCGATTATTTCAGGTAATAAGCGGCCTTGTAGGCGGTCTCCATGGCGTGACGGATACGGCCGGCACGCTCGGCGTCGCCCAGAGCGATCATGTCGGGGAAGGCTTCCTTCAGATCCTCGGGGACGGGGTTGGAGCGGGTACCCAGAGAGACGATCACGTGGTCGTACTCGCAGGTGGACTCGCTGCCGTCCACAGTGCTCTTGAACTTGGCGCTGTTGTCGCCAAGCTCCACCAGCTGGCTCTTGGGATAGAACTCACAGCCGGTGGGGGCCAGACGGCTCATGACGTCGATGAGGTTCTGGAAGAAGAGGCCGGGGCCGATGTCGTCGGCCATTTCGTACAACTTAATGTGGTTGCCCTGCTCAGCCAGCAGCTCAGCGGTCTCGATGCCGGTCATGCCGGAGCCCACCACGCAGATGTTCTCGTTGGAGAACTTGACCTCGCCGGTGAGGACCTGAGGCGGGGTGAAGACGTTCTTGCCGTTAATGCCGGGGATGGAGCGGGGCATGACGGGGGAGGAACCGGCGGCGAAGAAGACCGCGTAGGGGTCGAGAGCCTTAACGTTCTCGGCGGTGGCCTCGGTGTTCAGGCGCAGGTCGATGCCCAACTTGGCGATCTGGGATTCATAGTACTCCATGATCCAGTTGATCTTGTCCTTCTTGGGAGGCTTGTTGGCATAGTTGAGCTGGCCGCCGATCATGCCCTTCTTTTCGAAGAGGACAACCTTGAACTGCCGCTCGGCCAGAACGCGGGCGGCTTCCAGACCGGCAGGACCGGCGCCGATGACGACCACAGTACGGCCGGCGCCGTCTTTCTTCATGTCATTGTAAACGCACTCGTCGCCGCCCTCGATATTCACGGTGCACTGGGCGCGCAGGCCATTCTCCTCGTTGCAGCTCATCAGGGTCTCCATGCAGTTCAGGCAGCAGATGCACTTGCGCAGCTCGTTCACGCGGCCTTCCTGCACCTTATTGCCCCACTCGGGATCGGCGAAGAACTGACGGGCGGAACCGACGAATTCGACGCCTTCCTCGCGGAACTTCATGGCGGTTTCGGGGTGACGGACCACAGAGCAGGCAATGACGGGAATGTTCACCGCCTTGCGGATGGCAACGCCGTTGGCGATCTTCCAGCCCTCGGCAAAGCCGGTAGGCTCCCAGGCCCAGTTCATGGTCTCATAGTTGCCGGCGGAGACGTCCAGTGCGTCGATAGTATAGCTTTCGAACAGCTTGGCCATTTCAATGGCATCGGGGAGGACCATGCCGTCTTCAATACCGATATCGCGCATATATTCGTCCACAGAGTAGCGGAGGATGACGGGATAGTCGCGGCCGCATTCCTTCCGGATGCCTTCCATGATTTCTTTGATGATGCGGGTACGGTTCTCCAGAGAGCCGCCGTACTCGTCGGTGCGGTGGTTGGTGTAGGGGGAGAGGAATTCGCACAGCAGGTAGCCGTGGGCGCCGTGTAACTCAATGCCATCGACGCCGGCCTTCTTGGCGCGGACAGCACCCTGGATGAACTCATTGATGGTGGACTTGATCTCATCCACAGTCATCTCGTGGGTCTTGGAATGGGTCAGCTTGCTTTCTTGACCGCTGGGGGAGGCCATGGAGCCGCCGTTCAACTCCGCGATGCCTTGGCAGCCGGGGTGATACAGCTCAAGGAACAGAGCGGAGCCGTACTTATGGATCTCGTCGGCCAATTTTTTGTAGCCGGGGATGAACTTGTCATCATCGATGCACAGGTTGCGGGGATTGGCACGGCCGGTCTTGCTGTTGATGGAACAGGTCTCGGTAATGACAATACCGCAGCCGCCCTTGGCACGGGCGCCGTAGAAGTCAATGTCCCGCTGGGAGACACTGCCGTCCAATTCGGAATAGTAGTTGCCCATCGGCTCCATCACCAGACGGTTGCGGACCTCCAGAGAGCCGATCTTTCCTTTTTCAAACAATTTTTCGTACATGCTCTATGTACCTCCTCAAAAGTTTGATTCCCAATAACCAACAAAGGTATTTTCACCCTTCAAACAAATAGATTGTAACATTTGCTGTCAAAAAAGTAAAGAGAATTTCGTTGTTGTATATGGAAAACGACGAAAGGGTAATTGTTGGGAAAAGACAAAGAAAATCGGAAAACTTTGGACAAATAAATAATCCCGCATTTCGCGTTTTAAGCGGAATACGGGATAAAATCGGCGAAACGACGTCGTCAATAGGCACAGACGATGCCGCCGTTGTTGGCGTAAACGGTGCTGATGCCGCCGGTGGGGCCGATGACGATGCGGGAGAAAAAGCAGCGGCGGGAGACCATATCCCGAAGGGCATAGGCCCGCTCCAGACAATTACAGTGGGAGAGATACAGGGTCTGTCCGGCGTGATTGGGGTCGACGGCCATAAGGTCGGTCATTTTGGACAGAGCCTGCTTCATGGACAGAGCCTGACCGCGCTTGCAGATCTCGCCGGCGGGGGTGGAGCCCATGAGCAGCTTGATGCGGAGCGTGCCGGTGATGAGGCTTTGCAGGGCAGTGAGGCGGCCGTTCTTCCGGAGGTTCTCCAGGGAATCCAGGACGAAAAGGGTCTGCATCCGGGCGATGAACGCCTCCGCCTGGGCCGCGACATCGTCAAAGGAAAGGCCGGACTGGGCCAGATCCCGCAGCTTCAGGGCCAGCAGTGCCTCCCCCGCGGAGGCGGAGCAGGAGTTGAACACCTTGATCCGGACATTGGGATGCTCCTCCAGAAAAAGGCGGCGGGCCAGCTCGGCGCTGTTGTGAGAGCCGGAGAGCAGGGCGGAAAGGCAGACCACATAGATTTCGTCCGCGCCGCAGTCGAAGGCGTCCAGATACTGCTGGGGGGAAGGACAGGCCGTGGAGGGCGCGGCGGGGCAGTCCCTCATAGCGCAAAGCAACTCCTCCTGCGAAAGGGAGGCATCGTCCACGAAGTCACGTCCCCCTACATGAATGGTGAGCGGAACCTTGGCAAAGCAGGGATCGCTCATCTGGATGGAGGTGAGGTCACAGCAGCTGTCGGCAATGATCTTAAAACTCATGAGAAAAATCTCCTAATATCATATTCATAATGATATTATATCACGATATAGAAGAAATGCAAGAGGAGAAAGGGAGGAATTTACTCAGATTTCCAGGCTTCGTCTTTCTCCAGCTCCCGCAGAAGCTTCTGGTCCTCTTTGGATGAGAGGTCAAGGGCTTCATAGAGGTCGGGGCGGCGGATGCGGGTGCGGAGGATGGCCTGCTTCCGGCGCCAGCGGGCGATATTGGCATGGTGTCCGGAGAGCAGAATGGAGGGAACGGAGCGGCCGTGCCACAGCTCCGGCCGGGAGTACTGGGGATATTCCAACATACCGTTAAAGTGGCTTTCCTCCTCGAAGCACTCCGGGTCGGGCAGGACGCCGGGGACCATGCGGGCCACGGCATCGGCCACTGCCATGGCGGGGATCTCTCCGCCGGTGAGGACGAAGTCGCCTATAGAGATCTCTTCATCCACGCATTCCTCGATGAAGCGTTCGTCAATGCCCTCATAGTGGCCGCAGACCAGAATGAGGTGGTCATAGTCGTGCAAAAGACGTTTTGCGGTGCGCTGAGTGAAGGTTTTGCCCGCGGGGGAGAGATAAATGGTGTGACCGGGACCATAAGACTCCACAATGTGCTTCCAGCACTGGTAGAGGGGGTCGGCCTGCATGACGGCCCCCCGACCGCCGCCGTAGGGGTAATCGTCCACCTGCTTCTGCTTGTTGAGGGTATAGTCCCGGATCTGGTGGGCGTCGATGCGGATATGACCCCGCTCCTGGGCGCGGCCGAGGATGGATTCGTTCATCATATCGCCGACGGTTTCGTCAAACAGGGTCATAATATCGATCTGGTACATGCTTAGCCCTCCAATCCTTCGATGAGGTTGACCTTCAGGTAACCTTTGTCCACATTGGTTTCAGTCACAAAAGCGTCCACGGCGGGGATGAGGTACCGCTTGCCCTTCCCAGTGACCACATAGACATTATGGGCGGGGGGCGTTAAGATCTCGGTGACGGTGCCCAGGGTCTCGCCGGTGGCAGCGTCCAGAACGGTTATCCCTTCGATATCAGCAAGGAAAAAGCTGCCCTTCGGGAGCTTGGCATCCGCCCGGGCGATGGAGACCACCTTGTTTTTGAGGGCCATGGCCTCATTGACGTCTCGGATGCCCTCGAGTTGGGCGATGACGCAGCCCTTATGGGGCCGGGCGGAGAGAACGCGGACGGGGGAACCGTCCAGATACAGGGTGGAGAAGGTGCAGAGGAACTCCGGCGAGTCGCCCCAGGACTGAATCTTGACCTCGCCGCGGATGCCGTGTGTGTTGACGATCTTTCCTGCCTCTAAATACTGCTGTTTCATCATAACCATCCGTTCCGCCGCCTGCCGCGGCATTTCAGTATGAAGTCTTTCCCGGGGAAGGGAAAAGAAAAAGGAGCCAGCGAAGCTGGCCCCTTGGGATTCCGCGGGACGAGCCCGGAGGGAATTTCAGTCCACGATTTCTACGGAGACGCGCTTTCCGGAGCGCTGCGCCACAGAGCGGATGAGCGTGCGGATCTCTTTGGCGATGCGGCCCTGACGGCCGATCACCTTGCCCATGTCCTCGGGGGCGACGCGCAGCTCCAGCACGACCTCGCTGTCGTTGACCTGCTCGCTGACGGAGACCGCTTCCGGATGCTCCACCAGGTTTTGGGCAACGTAGGTCAAAAGTTCTTTCATACTGACCTCCTGCGCTTACAGAACGCCAGCTTTTTTCAGCAGAGCCTTGACGGTCTCGGTGGGCTGAGCGCCGGTCTTGATCCAAGCCTGGGCACGGTCGGCGTCCACCTTGATCTCGACGGGCTCGGTCAGGGGGTTATAGGTGCCGATCTCTTCGATGAAGCGGCCGTCACGGGGATAACGGGAATCCGCCACCACGATGCGATAGAAAGGAGCCTTCTTGGCACCCATTCTTCTCAGTCTGATTTTAACCATGATATATTCACCTCCAAATGAAATTGACGGGATTTTATATGGAAGCGCGGACCGCAAGCGGGCTTTGCGCATACCAACGAAAATTTAGAAGGGGAAACGGCCCCCGGGACGGCCGCCGCGGCGGCCCATTCTGGCCCGCATGGCGCGGGGCAGCTTGCCGCCGGCGAACTGCTTGCTCATAGTCTGGAGCAGCTCGAACTGCTTGAGCATCCGGTTTACATCCACCACCTGCAGGCCGCAGCCGGCGGCGATACGCTTTTTCCGGCTGGAATTGAGGAGAGAGGGATTTTCCCGTTCCTCCGGCGTCATGGAGAGGATGATGGCCTCGGTGCGGGTGAGGATGGATTCGTCCATGGTGGCGCCGTTTAGGTCGGCGGGGTTCACGCCGGGAAGCATCCCGGCGATATCGGTGAGGGAGCCCATGCTCTTGATCTGTACCAGCTGGTCATAATAATCAGCCAGAGTGAAGCGGTTTTTGCGGAGCTTTTCCTGTAACTCGACTGCCTTTTTCTCGTCAAAATTCTGCTGGGCCTTTTCGATGAGGGAGAGAACATCGCCCATGCCGAGGATGCGGGAGGCCATGCGGTCGGGGTGGAACACCTCGATCTGGTCCAGTTTTTCGCCCATACCCACGAATTTGATGGGCTTGCCGGTGACGGCCTTGATGGAAAGGGCTGCGCCGCCGCGGGCGTCGCCGTCCAGCTTGGTGAGCATGACGCCGGTGAGATCCAGCGCATCGTCAAAGGCCTTGGCGGCGTTGACTGCGTCCTGACCGATCATGGCATCTACCACCAGAAGGATCTCGATGGGGGAGACAGCCTCTTTGATGGCGCGAAGCTCGTCCATCAGCGTCTCGTCTACATGAAGACGGCCGGCGGTGTCCAGAAATACAAGGTCATTTCCGTGCTTTTTGGCATGCTCGATGGCGGCCTTGGCAATGTCCACCGGGTCAGTCTGCCCCATCTGGAAGACGGGGATGTCAAGCTGCTTTCCCACAACCTCCAGCTGCTGGATGGCGGCGGGACGGTAAATGTCGCAGGCCACCAGAAGGGGGCGCTTGCCCTGCTTCTTCATGAAACCAGCCAGCTTGGCGCCGTTGGTGGTCTTACCGGCGCCCTGTAGGCCCACCAGCATGACGACGGTAGGTGGCTTAGACGCGATGGTGAGCTTGGTATCGGAGCCGCCCATAAGGGCGGTGAGCTCTTCGTTGACGATCTTGACGATCTGCTGCGCGGGGGTGAGGGATTCCAGCACATCGGAACCGACGGCCCGCTCGGTCACCTTGGCGATGAATTCCTTGACGACTTTATAGCTGACGTCCGCTTCCAGCAGGGCGAGACGGATCTCGCGCATGGCCTCTTTCACGTCGGCTTCGGTGAGGCGGCCTTTGCCGCGCAGACGCTTGAAAGCGGCGGAGAGCTTTTCGGTCAATCCTTCAAAGGCCATACTCAGTCCTCCCGCAGTTCCTGGGCAGAGGTGCGGACGGTGGTGATGAGCGCCTCCAGCTGGGGGTCGTTATACTTCTCTTCGTTCAGCTTGGAGAGATCGTCTGCCGCTGTAAGGATGGACTTGATATAGGGCTGCATGACGTTGAAGCGTTTGATGAGCCCGGTCTTATCCTCCAGTTCGGTCAGAGTAGCCTCCGCCCGGACGATGACGTCGCGGACGCCCTGCCGGGTGATGCCGTAATTCTCCGCGATCTCGGCAAGGGAGAGGTCCTCATTATAATAAAGGTCATAGAATTCCTTCTGGCGGTCGGTGAGGACGTCGCCGTAAAAGTCGTACAGCATGGTCATACGATAGGCCTGATTCTTCAAAACTGCCACCTCCGGAATGCAAACTGTAAAGCCAGTGGACTTTACCAACGGAGATGATACTACATTTTGTGTCCGATGTCAAGTATAAAACCTTTTCAAATGTGCTCCGTCCCTTGTGAAAAGTGTATAGTTCCCGCCGGGGACGGGAGAATAGAGACAGAAAAAGCGCCCCTTTCCGTTGAAAGGGGCGCGGAAGAGACAGGGACATTATTTCCGATCGGAAAGGCCCCACAGGGGAAGGGCCAGCAGGACCGCGCCCCCCAGCAGGTTGCCCACGGTGACGAACACCATGTTGGCGGCAATGGCGGGGGCGGAGACGGCAGCGCCGGGGACCAGCAGGGCGTACAGGGTAAAGTAGGCCATGTTGGCGATGCTGTGCTCGAAGCCCGCCAGAACGAAAGTGAAGATAGCGCAGGCGATGACGACGACCTTCCCGGCTTCGCTTTTCAGCTTGAACCCGGCATACACCCCCACGCAGACGCAGAAGTTGCACAAAACGCCGCGGAGCAGCTGCTGGTACCAGGGGACGGAGAGCTTGCCGGAGACCAGAATGGTGAGGTAAGCGGCTGCCATATCTCGGGAAGCGCCGGACCCGGCGAAGAGCAGGCTGAGGACCAGAATACCGATATAATTGCCCACATAGCAGAGGCACCACACCCGCAGCAGGGCGGCGGGACTTACCTTGCCGTCATAAAGGGAGAAGCCCATGACGAAATTGCAGCCGGTGAACAGCTCGCCCCCCAGAAGGACGATGAGGATGAGGGCAATGCTGAAGGTGAAGGCCCCCAGCAGCTTGGCCGCAGCAATATGGTCCGCGTAAAGCCAGGCGGAGGTAAGGCAGGAGGCAAGGGCACCGAGGAAAATAAAGCACCCCGCCAGGGCGGCCCGGGTAAGATAGCGCAGCGGTGCGGTGCGGGAAAGGGCGGCCTTGGCCTCGCCGGCACGGGTGATCAGCTCTGCTTCGGAACGGGTCATGAAAAAGTCCTCCTTTTAGATGGGATGATTCTTGATTTGATTGTACAGAAAATACCCAGTGCGGACAAGACGTTTTTGTGACGATATTTTTTGCCTTTTATGGGAAAAGGTTGTATAATACTTGCACCATGATGAAGTGAAAGAAAGGGCGCAAGACCCTTGTGACGTTAGAAAGGAATGGTCCGAAGTTATGGCCAATGTGACGAGAAAAGAACTCTCACCCGGCGTTTTCCTGACGGCGGTGCGGACGGATAAGTTCAAAACAAGCGTAATGGGCGCCTTCCTGCTGGTCCCCCTGCGGGAAGAGACGGCGGCGGAGAACGCCTTGATCCCCGATGTGCTGCGGCGGGGCACGGCGCAGTATCCCGATATGGAAAGCCTGTCTGCAGCGCTGGACGAGCTGTACGGCGGCAGCATCGACCCGGTGGTGCGCAAGTTGGGCGAGTGCCAGTGCGTAGGGCTGGCGGGCAGCTTTGTGGACGACCGCTTTCTGCCTGGACAGGAGCCCATGCTGGAACGGGCGGCCGAACTGCTGGGCAGCCTTCTGCTGGACCCGGCCACGGAGCGCGGCGTGTTCCGCGGCGACTATGTGGAAGGGGAAAAGCAGAACCTGATCGACGACATCCGCGCGGTGATCAACGAAAAGCGGCAGTACTCCATCAAGCGGGTGCTGGAGACCATGTGCAGCGGCGAGGCCTTCGGTGTGGACAAGCTGGGCAGCGAGGAAAACGCCAGGGCCATTACGGCGGAGAGATTGTGGCAGCGGTACGAGACGCTTTTGAAAACGGCACGGGTGGAGCTTTATTACTGCGGCAGCGCGGAGCCGGAGCGGGCGGAAAACGCCATGCGGAATGCCTTCGCGGCCCTGCCCGGCGGAGAGAAGCGGGAGAACCCCGGCTGCACCGTGATCGCCGACGCGGGAGAGACGCAGACAGTGGAGGAGCGGATGGACGTGACCCAGGGCAAGCTGGCCATGGGCTTCCGCACCGGCGGGATCACCATGGAAAGCCCCGAGTACCCCGCACTTTTGCTGATGAACGCCGTGTTCGGCGGCACTACCACCTCCAAGCTCTTTATGAATGTGCGGGAAAAGCTGTCCCTCTGCTATTTTGCAAGCAGCATGATCGACCGGAGAAAGGGCATCCTGCTGGTGTCCTCCGGCATTGAATTTGATAAGTACGAGCAGGCGAAAAGCGAGATCCTGGCGCAGCTGGAAGCCTGCCGGAAGGGCGAGATCGAGGACTGGGAGCTGGAGGGCGCCCGCCGCTCGGAGGTGAGTGCGCTGGAGGTCACGGCGGACAATCAGGGCCGCCTGGAGGACTACTGGCTGGGCCAGGCGGCGGCGGACGCGTCAGAGTCGCCGGAAGAACTGGCTGCCCGGGTGGAGCGTGTGACGAGAGAAGAAGTGGCTGCGGCGGCGAAAAAGCTGTCGCTGGACACCATCTATTTCCTGAAGGGTATGGAGGGCTGAAATATGGAACAGAAAATCTATGAGCAGATCGGCGAAAGCCTGTTCCGGACGGTGCTGCCCAACGGGTTGACCATTTACGTGTGCCCCAAGAAGGGCTTCCGGAAGAATTTTGCCTTTTTCGCCACCAATTACGGCGGCATGGACATGAAGTTTGAGCTGGACGGCGTCCTGCACGATACCCCGGCGGGCATCGCCCATTTTCTGGAACACAAGATGTTCGACACCGAGGACGGAAACGCCCTGCAGGACCTGGCCACTCAGGGCGCATCTCCCAACGCCTTCACCAGCAATGCCATCACGGGGTATTATTTTGAGGGAACCGACCATTTTCTGGAGAACCTCAGAATCCTGCTGTCCTTCGTGTCCATTCCGTACTTCACGCAGGAGAGCGTGGACAAGGAGCAGGGCATCATTGGGCAGGAGATCCGAATGATCGAGGATAACCCCGAATGGCAGGTGTACTCTAAACTGATGGAGGCCCTGTATGAAAGCCACCCCATCCGCACCTCGGTGGCGGGCAGCATCGAGTCCATCTCCCACATTACGGCGGAGACGCTGTACGCCTGCCACAAGGCGTTTTACGTGCCGGCCAACATGGTGCTGACCGTGGCGGGGGATGTGGACCCGGAAGCGGTGGCGGCACTGGCGGAAGAGATCCTGCCAAAAGAGGGGGGAAGCCCCATTCACCGCGCCTACGGCGGGGAAGAGCCGAAAACTGCGGCCAAGCCCTACACGGAGTGCCGTATGGAGGTGGCAAGTCCTATTTTCCAGATCGGCTACAAGCTGGCCCCTGCGGAGGGCGGCAAAGCGCGGCTGCATCAGGAGCTGCTGGGCGAGCTGTGCTGCGAGGCGTTGCTGGGAACCTCCACGCCGCTGTATGCCTCCCTGTACGAAAAGGGACTGGTGAACGGTACCTTCGGGTACGGTTATGAGGACTATCCCGGCTGCGCGTTTTTGTGCGTGGGCGGCGAGAGCAAAGAGCCGAAGGCCGTCCAGACTGCCATTCTGGCCGAGGCGGAGCGCATCGGGAAGGAAGGCGTGGACGGGGCGCTGTGGCAGCGTCTAAAAAAGGCAGCCTACGGCGGCCGGGTGCGGGGCCTTAACTCCTTTGAAAATATCTGTGTGGAGCAGGCCCAGGGCCATTTCGCGGGCATTGACTATATGACCTTTCCGGAGGCTTATGCTTCCATCACCAAGGAAGAAGTGGAGACGGCCATCCGGACCTGGATCACCGAGGAGCGCAGTGCCCTGTCTGTTGTCTGGCCTAAGGAGGAGCCCTGATGGAAAACGTGATCTCCTTTCCCGGTTTGGGGCTGAGCTTTACCCTGAACCGGATGGTATTCCCCAACGCGCCCTTCGCCATCTACTGGTACGGGGTGATCATCGCCGTGGGGTTTCTGCTGGCGGTGCTGTGGTGCTCCAAGCAGGCGCCGAAGTTCGGCATCAAGCCGGACAGCCTTTTTGACTTTCTCATCTGTGCGGTGCCCCTTTCCATTGTGGGCGCGCGGCTTTACTACATCATCTTTTACCGGGAGCTGTTCCTCAACGAAAACGGCGGACTGGATCTGAAGAAATGCGTGGACATCCGGGACGGCGGATTGGCCATTTACGGCGGCGTCATCGCGGCCATTCTGGTGCTGATCGTATTCTCCAAGGTGAAGAAGGAGAGCTTTTGGGCCTACGGCGACTTGTGCGTACAGGGACTGCTGATCGGTCAGCTGGTGGGCCGCTGGGGCAACTTCTTCAATGTGGAGGCCTATGGCAGCGTGACCACCTTGCCGTGGCGCATGTGCTCGGAGAGCATTGCGCGAGAGCTGCTGCAGAAGGGCATTTTGACCTCCCAGCAGCAGTACGAACTGGTGTTGAACGGGACGTGGGGCGTGCATCCCACGTTCCTCTACGAGTCGCTGTGGAATCTGGCGGGACTGATCTTGATCTATGTCCTTTCGCGGAAGCATCATAAATTTGACGGGCAGTTTTTCTGCACCTATCTCATCTGGTATGGCATCGGCCGCGGACTGATCGAGGGCCTGCGGACGGACAGCCTGTACTTTTTCAACACGCCCATCCGGGTGTCGCAGATGCTGGGCTTTGCGTCCGCGGCGGCGGGCGTGGTGATCATGGCGATTCTTTGGAATCGCAGCAAGCATATGGAGCTGCCTCTCAACGTTCAGCGGGTTGAGGCGAGAAACGTGGAGGAGGAAGCGGAACATGGCGACCATACTTGACGGAAAGAGTCTTGCCAAAAAGTGCAAGCAGGAGGTGGGGGAAAAGACCGCGCGCATGGCGCGGCGGCCCGGCCTTGCGGTGATTTTGGTGGGAGATGACCCGGCAGCCCGGGTCTATGTGACCAGCAAGAGAAAGGACTGCACGGAGTGCGGTATTTACAGCGAGGAGTACGCCCTCCCGGCGGAAACGCCGGAGGAGGAGCTGCTGGAACTCATCGACGTATTGAACGGGCGAGAGGACATCGACGGCATTCTGGTGCAGCTGCCCTTGCCCAAGGGCATCAGCGAAAAGAAGGTGCTGCAGTGCATCCGACCGGACAAGGACGTGGATGCATTCCACCCCTTTAACGTGGGGCTTCTGATGACCGGCGAGCCGGGCTTTCGACCTTGCACGCCGGCGGGCGTCATGCGGATGCTGGAGGAATACGGCATCGACCCGAAGGGGAAACGCTGCGTGGTGGTGGGCCGCTCCAACATCGTGGGGAAGCCCATGGCCATGCTGATGCTGCACCGGCACGCCACGGTGACCATTTGCCATTCCCGGACGGAAGATCTGGGGGCCGTCTGCCGGGAGGCGGACATCCTCATCGCCGCCGTGGGCACGCGGAACATCATCACCGCGGACATGGTAAAGGACGGAGCCGTGGTGGTGGACGTGGCCATGAACCGGGACGAGAACGGGAAGCTCTGCGGCGACGTGGACTTCGAAACGGTGAAGAAAAAGGCCAGCTTCATCACGCCGGTGCCCGGCGGGGTGGGCCCCATGACCCGCGCCATGCTGATGGAGAACACCCTGCAGGCTGCGGCACTGCACGGAAAGGAATGACAAGGGAATATACCTGTCGAAATTTGCTGAAAAAGCGGACCGGCCAGAATGCCACAGCCCGGTAAGACGATAGTTACAAAACACTGAAAAATGACATTTGAAAAGGCGAGCAATAAGGCTCTGACTCAAAAGGTCGGAGCCTTATTGTTATCTATAACATAATATAATCGCATCTTTGAATTTCTGTACCTCTATCAGTATAATGAAGGCATCAGGAGGTGTCAGACGATGAAAGAACAGAAATATCATATCCACCTGACCAATCAGGAACGGTCAGAGATTATAGAGTCCCTAATTGACTTCAAAAACCTCCGTATGCAGCAAGGAAAATATACCGATGCCGTTGATGAGGTGTTGGTGAAGGTAATCCGTGCAAAAAAGAAGAAACTCAAAGTTGTATACATCTACACATAGCTTGGGCTGCTTAGTCCCCACTTGGGGGTACCATCCGTGAAATGTTCGGCACAACACCGCACCTGAAAACCGACAAAAACGAGATACGGGCATTCTTTGAGGCAA
>CAKUEI010000011.1 GCA_934646175.1 uncultured Oscillospiraceae bacterium | reverse complement strand
CATGCCGGCCAGATGGCCGAGGCATGGCAGCCCGCTTTCTTCGAGGAATTCAAGCGCCTGAACGTCTCAAGCTATGAGGACGGCCCCGGCCACTTCCCCGTTGTGGGTCTGCCTCTGGGCCACCTGATCGCCGGTTATAAGAAGATCATCACCAAGGGTTATAAGGCCATCCGCGACGAGGCGCAGCTCTGGCTGGATCAGCACTATGACCGCCTGATGGGCGAAGACGTGCGCAAGTGCATGTTCTACAACGCCGTCGTTACCACCTGCGATGCCGCCATGCTGATGATCAAACGCTACGGCGACGCCGTCAAGGAAAAGGCCGATGCCTGCACCGACGCAAAGCGCAAGGCTGAGCTGGACACCATGGCTGAGAACCTCTACTGGCTGGTCGAGCATCCCGCCAAGACCTTCTGGCAGGCGCTGCAGGGCATCATGATGTATCAGGTGTTCTACACCACCGAGACTCAGAACCCCTCCGCCGCTTTGGGCCGCGTGGATCAGATCGTCTGGCCCTACCTGAAGAAGGACCTGGAAGACGGCACCATGACCATGGAGTTTGCGCAGGAGATCATCGACATGTTCTTCTTGAAGGCCAACTGCTTCTACGGCATCGCGCCCGCCGTCGTGGCCGACACCACCGGCGTGGGCAACACCTGGCAGCACACCACTCTGGGCGGCGTGGATCCCCAGACCGGTGAGGACGCTTCCAACCCCGTCACCTACATGATCCTGGAGACTGTGGGCCGCCTGAAGCTGCATGATCCCACCATCTCCCTCCGCTTCCATAAGAACAGCCCCGCCGAGCTGTGGGACTGCGCCATCGCCACGTCCCGTCTGGTGGGCGGCCTTCCCCTTTATCAGAACGATGAGATCATCATCCCTGCCCTGCAGAAGGAGCTTGGCTTCACTTTGGAGGACGCCCGGGATTACGGCCTGATCGGCTGCCAGGAGATCGTCGGCTCCGGCAACGACTACCCTGCCCCCAACGGCTGCCATCCGCCTCATGCCTGCGTCTGGTGGGCCACCATCTTCAACATGGCCATCAACAACGGCATCAACCCCTTCAACGGCGAGCAGTCCACCGTCACCACGGACTACCTCTACAACATGGTGAACATCGAAGAGGTGCGTGACGCCTTCAAGAAGATGGCCACCCACATCATGAACATGTTTGCCTCCACCCATAACTATGCCGAGCATATCTCTCAGTATTGGTGCCCGCAGCCCGCACTGTCCATCTCCATGGAGGGCTGCATGGAGTCCGGCAAGGACGTGGCCTGGGGCGGCTGCAAGTACAACTCCTACGGCTGCACCGCCACCGGTTTCGCCACTCTGGCTGATTGCATCAGCACCATCAAATACATGTGCTTCGACAAGAAGAAGTGCACCACCCGCGAGCTGTATGATGCCTTCATGTCCAACTGGGAAGGCCATGAAGAACTGCGTCAGCAGATCCTGGCCGAGGTTCCCCACTACGGCAACAACGATCCCTATGTGGATATGGAGCTGAAGTGGCTGCTGGATACCTACTATGAGATCACCCAGACCTTCTACTCCACCCGCAGCAAGGTCTACAAGGCCGGTCTGTACGGCGCTTCCGACCACATCCGTCAGGGCCGCGTCGTCTGGGCCACCCCGGACGGCCGTCACACCGGCGAGCCTGTGGCCGACGCCATGAGCCCCGCCCAGAGCCGTGACAAGAATGGCCCCACCGCCGTGTTCGAATCCTCCGTGGTCTTCGATCACTCTCACTACATGGACGGCATCGCGCTGAACCTGCGTATGCATCCCTCTGTGCTGAGCAATGACGACGGCGTCCGTAAGCTGCGCGAGCTGACCCAGACCTATTTCGCCCGCGGCGGTATGGAAGTCCAGTACAACGTAGTGGATACCGATACCCTGCACAAGGCGCAGGAGCACCCCGAGGAGTACAAGAACCTGGTGGTTCGTATCGCCGGTTATTCTGCCTACTTTGTCGAGCTGGGCCGTGACCTGCAGAACGACATCATCGCCCGTAACGAGAACAAGATCTGATCCTCCGTTCCTGGCAAAATTTAAAGGTCCCCGACCGGTTTTTACCGGCCGGGGACCCTTTTTGTGTCATCTGTTACTTGTCTTCTCCTATGGTGATGCCGATCCCGTTTACCTCCACCACGTCGTCTGCGGGGATCAGGAGGTACTTCCGCCCGTTCAGCACCCGGGCTTCGATGAGATAGCTGTTTTCAGGTGAGACTGAGATCTTCACCTCTGGTGTGGTGATCTCAAACTTCCGGCTTTCGATGAGGTTGCCGGGAGTAAGCCCGGCCCCTTCGCCGTACTCTGCCGTGCATTTTGTCTGGAAGGTTTTTACCTGCTCCAGAGAGGCGCCGCAGGAGCGCAGCATGCCGCCCACCTCTTCCACGGACAGTTCCAGCTTCTCCGGGTTCCGGCTCTCCTTGTGCTCTTCGATCCGGGTCCGCAGCTGCTCGTGGACAGATTGCACCATGTCAAAGCTGCAGTCCTGTTCCAGCGCATCTCCCAGCGCCGTGTCGAAAATATTCTTCTGCTCCACGGCGGACAGGGGTGGCTCCACCCGGAAAACCGCGTCAATCACTTCCTGGTGCATCATGTCCGGATTCTTGCAGTAGTAAAGGGCGTTATAAATGTTGGCCGACCGGTTGTCAAATGCCGGGAACAGGAACCCGATCTCCGGCGACGCGGCCACGTGCCCCGTGGAGGAACTATGGAATTCGTTTTCATCCGTGTCGTACCGCAACTCCAGCGTGGGCGACTTCACCGGGCAAACGCTGCAGACAAAATAGCGGAACACCTCGTCCGATGCGTCATCCTGATCTTCCCCGTCCTTGCTATGATAGGGCACATCGTAATTGTCCGCGGCCAGCAGAATCAGATAGTTGCTCTCCCCCATGTCCATGGCGTCAATGATGGTCCGGCAGAGCCGCTCTCTGGCCTCCTGATCCTGCAGCTCGCTCTGCCGCAGGGCCTGCAGGAGCTTGTGCTCCTCCCCTTCCGCGACCTGCCGGGTGGAGAATTCGATGTCCAGCAGATTCTTCCCCAACGTGCCGGACAGGGACTTTTTCAGCAGAGAGAGGTACATCTCCTGCTCCTCCTGCTGCATGGGTCCTAAGGACGCATCGACCCAGGAAATCACTTCCTTCGTGCTATTTACATAACATCCGAATACCCGGCTGATGCTGTTCCGATCCATACGGAAGCGCCGCCGCAGTTCATTTAGTTCTCTTTGATTCATCGTTTCCCTCTCCTCTTTCGTTTGGCCGCCTAAAACATGCGTTCTATATTATAGCAAGCTTTTTCCGGCTTCTCAAGAGAAAGTGGACGAATGGGGCAAAAGCCTTTTGGGTAACATGGAAAAAGCCCCTGTCCGGCATAGCCGGGCAGGGGCTTTTGAAAAACTGTGCGGGGCCGGGCGCTTACGCATCCCCTTCCTGCTCCTGGCGAGAGGAAAGGGCAGGAGCGGCCGCTTCCCTGCTTTCGGGCAGCGGTGCGTCGGGCATTTCCGCCGCTTCTGCAGGCTCCGGACCGGCCGGCTCCTCCGATTCGGACTCCGGCGGGTCGATATGCGTGAGGCCGTCATAAAAGCGGCTGTTGGTGGGCAGCTCGCGCTTTTTCAGCAGGAAGTTTATGATCTTCCGCACGATGTCGTAGATCACGGCAAAGACAGGGACACCGATCAGCATCCCGATAAAGCCGAACAGCCCGCCGAACAGCAGGATGGCGAACAGCACCCAGAAGCTGGACAGGCCGGAGGTCTGCCCCAAAATTTTCGGCTTGATCACGTTGCCGTCCATCTGCTGCAGAATGAGGATGAAGAAAATAAAATAGAGGCACTGCAGCGGGTTGACCAGCAGGATAATGAGCATAGAGGGAATGGCACCGATGAACGGGCCGAAGAACGGGATGACGTTGGTCACGCCTACGATCACAGCGATGAGCATGGGGTAAGGCAGGTGCACGATCATGGCGAAGACAAAGGTGGCAAGGCCAATGATCAGCGCGTCCAGCAGGTTGCCGGAAATGAAGCTGGTGAACTGCTTATGGGCGAATTGGCACTCCTCCAGAATGATATTGGCAGGCTTCAGGGGGAAGACCGCGTACAGGATCTTTTTCAGCTGCGCCACCATCAGCTTCCGGTTGAAGAGCAGGTAGATGGAGACCACGACGCCCACGACCAAGTTGGCGAAAAACGTGACCACAGAGATCAATCCGGTGGATACGTTGCTGAGGATGGTGTCCATATTGGGCAAGACGCTGTTCTGCAGCCAGTCCTGCAGCTTTCCGACCAGCAGATCATAGATCTGCATGACATTTGTTTCCAGCTCTTTATTGTGGGCAAAGAGGTTTTCCAGCCAGGCGGAAGCTGTGGTGATGAAATCCTGAGAGGAGTCGATCAGGCCGCGGATGCTGTTGACCAGTTGCGGGATCACCAGAACCAGCAGGCCGACGATGAGCAGAATGCCAATCAGCACGCTGAACATCACGCTCAGCCCGTTGGAAAGCTGCTGGACCGCCTTTTTGGACTTCACCTTCCGCGGGAAAAATGCCATAAAAAAACGGTACAGCCCGTTGCACATGGGAGAGAGCATATAGGCGATGACGATGCCGTAAATAACCGGCTTCAGTGCTTTGATCACCAGCGCAATGCCGTTGTTGAACCCACGAAAACGGAAGATGGTGAAAAACAGAAAAAGCGAACAGGCGACGACAATCAAGATCGTGCCGCCGAGGACGATATAATTTTTATATTTCTGCGGCTTTTTCATACAACCGTCCCTTCTCTCCTGCTGACCGTGTTCATACCTTCAGCTCGGTTTCCTTCCCACTGAGGGCGGCGCTGTACTGAGTCAGGACCGGCTGCACATACTCCATAAGGAACTCCGTCACCTGCTGCGGGCAGCGGCCGATGTAGCGGGAGGGTTCCATATGGGCGGTCAATTCCTCCTTGGTCATGCCAAACATGGGGTCCTCCGCCAGAAGGTCGATAAGGTTATTTGGCAGGCCCAACTCTTTCACGCTGCGGCCTGCCTCCAGCGAATGAACGCGGATGCGCTCGTGAAGCTCCTGCCGGTTGCCGCCGCGCTTGACGGCGTCCATCATAATATTCTCGCTGGCCATAAAGGGCAGCTCTTCCAGAATATGCTTTTCGATGACCTTGGGATGCACCACCATGCCGGAGGCCACGTTGCTGTAGATGTTCAGGATGGCATCCACAGCCAGGAACGCCTCGGGGACGGAGATACGCTTGTTGGCGGAATCGTCCAGCGTGCGCTCGAACCACTGGTTGGAGGCCGTCATGGCCGGGTTCATGGCATCCACGATGACATAGCGGGCCAGAGAACAGATGCGTTCGCACCGCATAGGGTTGCGCTTATAGGGCATGGCAGAGGAGCCGATCTGATGCGCCTCGAAGGGCTCTTCCACTTCCTTCAGGTGGCACAGAAGGCGCATATCCGTTGCAAATTTGCTGGCGCTTTCCGCGATGGCAGCGAGCGTTGAGAGCACTCCCGCGTCCATCTTGCGGGAGTAGGTCTGGCCGGAAACGGGCACCACACTGTCAAAGCCCATTTCCGCAGCGATCAGCTTGTCCAGCTGCTTGACCTTTTCATGATCGCCCTCGAAGAGCTCCAGGAAGCTGGCCTGGGTGCCGGTGGTGCCCTTGCTGCCCAGCAGCTTCAGGGTGGAGATGCGGTAGTTCACCTCATCAAGGTCCATGAGCAGCTCGTTCATCCAGAGGGTGGCACGCTTGCCCACGGTGACCAGCTGAGCAGGCTGAAAATGCGTAAAACCAAGGGTGGGCAAGTTTTTATACTTGTCGGCAAACTCCGCCAGATGAGCGATGACCCGCACCAGCTTGTCCCGCACCAGAAGCAGCCCTTCCCGCATGAGGATCACGTCGGTGTTGTCCCCCACGTAGCAACTGGTGGCGCCGAGGTGGATGATAGGCATAGCCTTGGGGCAGGCGGCACCGAAAGTGTGGACATGGGCCATGACATCATGGCGCAGCTCCTTCTCTTTCTGAGCGGCCAGGTCATAGTCGATATCGGTCACGTGGGCCTCCATTTCAGAGACCTGCTCCTGGGTAACAGGCAGACCAAGCTGCATTTCCGCCCGGGCCAGGGCGATCCACAGACGGCGCCAGGTGGTGAATTTTTTGTCCGGAGAGAAGAGGTACAACATCTCTGGACTGGCATAACGGGAAGAAAGCGGACTTTCGTAAGTGTTCTTATCAGACATGGACTTAAAACCTCACATTTCTACGGTTCCTTACCAAGTATATATGTATACAGGATAACACAAAAAGAGGGCGCCCTGCAAGGGTGCCCTCTTTAATTTTTTATGTATTTTTACTTAATTTCTGCCTTCGCCAGAAATGCTTCCAGCCGGTCCAGCCCCTTTTGGATATTTTCCATAGAAGTGGCGTAAGCCCAACGGACAAAGCCGGGGGCACCGAACCCGTTTCCGGGCACCACGGCCACCAGACCTTCCTTCAGGAAGACATCGGCAAAGTCGTCCGCCGTCTGGATGGTGCGGCCGTACAGGGTCTTGCCGATGAGCTTGTCGATGCTCATCATGACGTAGAAAGCACCCTGGGGCGTGATGCAGCTGACGCCGGGGATCTGGTTCATGCGCTTTACCATGTAGTTCCGGCGCTCCTCAAAGGCGGCGCGCATCCGGTCAATCTCGTCCTGCGGCGCGGTGAGGGCGGTGAGGGCAGCCTTTTGAGAGATGGTGCAGGGCGAACCGGTGGAATGACTGAGATAATTGGCCATGACCTTGGCCACCTGGGGATTGGCCAGGGCGTAACCGATGCGCCAGCCGGTCATGGCGTAGGACTTGGAAACGCCGTTTACCAGAATGCAGCGCTCTTTGATCTCGTCGTTCAACGAGGCAAGGCTCACAAATTCCGCGTTATCATAAACCAGACTGCAATAGATCTCGTCATCCACTACGTATAGGTCATGCTTGACGCAGATGTCGGCGATCTCCTGCAGTTCGGCGCGGTCATACATCATGCCGGTGGGGTTGGAGGGGTTATTGAGGATGATGGCCTTGGTCTTCGGCGTAATGGCCGCCTCCAACTTCTCGCGGGAGAGCTTGAAGGACTCCTGCTCGGTGCAGTTCACGATGACAGGGGTCCCCCCCACCATCTTGATGAGTTCAGAATAGCTGACCCAGTACGGTGCGGGCAGAATGACTTCGTCCCCGGGGTTCACAATGGCGCGCAGCGCAACGTATACGCAGTGCTTAGCACCGCTGGAGATCACCACCTGAGTGTGGTCATATTCCAGACCGAAATCCTCCTTCATGCGGCGGCAGACGGCCTTGCGCAGTTCTACCGTTCCGGCGGCGGGGGTGTAGCGGGTCTCGTTTTCCTCAATGGCGCGGATACCGGCCTCTTTGATGAAATCCGGGGTGTTGAAGTCCGGCTCGCCTGCGCCGAAGCCGATCACATCCACGCCGTCCGCCTTCATCTGCTTGAACATGGAGTCGATGGCCATGGTGGTGGAAGGCTGGATGGCCAACGCCGCGCGAGAAAGCTCTTTCACAATGCATTCCTCCTGCTTACTATTGCATTTTGCTATATTATAGACTGACACTTGCAAAATTGCAAGCGTTTCACAAAGAAAAAGAGGGAAAACGAAGTTTTATAGCGTGCATCGATTCATTTTATAGTAATGGCTTCGATTCCTGGGAATCGAAGCCATTACGAAGTTCTTTTTATACGCGGGCCAGGCTTTTGTCCGCTTTCATCAGCGCCTTGCAGATGGCAGTGACGATGATGGCAGAAACGATGGCCTCCGGAATGCCGGCGGAATAGGCGGTGCCGATGACGATGGCGCCGACGCCGGAGAGGTCCACTCCGTAAGCGGTGGCAATGACCTGCTTGGCCAGCAGCCACAGAGAGCCGAGGTAGAAGATCGTGTTCAGCGCGGAGCCGACGAAGCCGGTGACCGCAAGGCGCACCACGCTGGTGCGCTTGTGAAACGCCTTCCCCAGCAGACCGGCCAGCAGACCCATAAGAATGCGGGGCACCAGCGCGATGAACAAATAACCCAGGGGGTTATAGGTCAGCACGGCGGTGGCGAATGCGTCCGCGCCGGGCATGGTGAGCACCTTGATGATCGCGGTGAGGCCAAAGAATCCACCAAGGATCGCGCCCGCCGAGGGGCCCAACAGCAGCGCGCCGATGATGACGGGCATCTGGATCGTAGTGGCCGAGATCGGTCCAATCGTCAGAAAGCCCAGGGGCGTGAAGGCCAGAAGGAAGATGATGGCCACCAGAATGGCCAAGCGGACCAGTCTTCCGACCTTCGGGTTGACATTTGCCTGTGACATATTTACTTTTCCCTCCTGCTGCCACTCTCCCCGATGGGAGATGCGGCGCAATTTTGGGCCGCCGCCCGCGGCAAAACAGGAGGCAGCCTTACAGCGACTGGCAGATGAGCTGGCCCATCTCTTTCGTTCCGATGGGAGCGCCCTCCCCTGCCATATCTGCTGTATGATACCCCATTGCCAGCACTTTGTCAACTGCATTTTCCACGGCGGCGGCCTCCTCCGCAAGGTGGAAGGAGTAACGCAGCATCATGGCGGCGGAAAGAATGGTGGCGATGGGATTGGCCTTGTCCTGCCCGGCAATGTCGGGGGCGGAGCCATGAATCGGCTCATAAAGGCCGGGGGCAGTATCGCCGATGGAGGCGGAGGGCAGCAATCCGATGGAACCGGTGATCATGGACGCCTCGTCCGACAGAATGTCGCCGAACATATTTTCCGTCACCACTACGTCGAACTGGGCGGGGTCGCGCACCAGCTGCATGGCGCAGTTGTCCACCAGCATGTCCTCATACTGAACGTCGGAATACTCCTCCGCCAGGCGGTGCATAGTGGCCCGCCAGAGGCGGGAGGTCTCCAACACGTTAGCTTTATCCACGCTGGTGACCTTGCCTCGGCGGAGCCGGGCCAGCTCGAAGGCGCGGCGGCCGATGCGCTCGATCTCCAGCTCCGAATAGGCCATCAGGTCGGTGGCCTCCGTGCCGCGGTCTTCCGTCTCATACTTGTCCCGCTTGCCAAAGTAGATGCCGCCGGTGAGCTCCCGCACCATCATGAGGTCGATGCCCTTTTCCGCGGTCTCCTTTTTCAAAGGGCAGGCGTCCGTCAGCGCGGGGCGCAGAGCGGCGGGACGCAAATTAGCGTACAGCCCAAGATCCTTCCGGATGGCCAGCAGGGCGGTCTCCGGCCGCTCCTGGGCCGGGCGGTCGGACCCCCATTTGGGGCCGCCTACCGCACCCAGCAGGACGGCGTCGCAGGCCTTACAGGCTTCCGCCGTTCCGTCGGGGTAGCTCTTCCCCACCGCGTCTGTGGCGCAGCCGCCCATGAGGACATCCTCAAAGGTAAATGTGTGGCCGAATTTGGCCCCCACCGCTTCCAGTACCTTGACGGCTTCCCCGACCACCTCGGGGCCGATGCCGTCGCCTTTGATCAGCGCGATCTTTGCATTCATTTTGCAAGCCCCCTTGCCTTCAGAGATTTCAGAAGCCCGCCGCTTTCGATGATGCCGTTGACGAATTCCGGGAAGGGCGCAGCCTGAAAGGTTTTCCCGGTGGTCTCGTTGCAGATCACGCCGGAGGCAAAGTCCACGGTGACCGTGTCCCCAGCGGAAATGCCATCCACCGCCTCGGGGCACTCCATAATGGGGAAACCGATATTGATGGCGTTGCGATAGAAAATGCGGGCAAAGCTCTTGGCGATGACACATTTGACGCCGCAGGACTTGATGGAAAGGGGCGCATGCTCTCGGGAGGAACCGCAGCCGAAGTTATAGCCGCCGACCACGATGTCGCCGGGCTGTACCGCACCGGCAAAATCGGGGTCAATGTCCTCCATGCAGTGGGAGGCCAGGGATTTTTCGTCCGGCGCGTTCAGATAGCGGGCCGGGATAATCACATCGGTGTCGACGTTGTCGCCGTATTTATAAACCTTCATGCTGTTGCCCTCCTTACAGATTCGCGGGATCGGCCACGCAGCCGGCCAGTGCGGACGCAGCGGCCACGGCGGGACTTGCCAGAATGACCTCAGATTTTACATGACCCATACGGCCCACAAAGTTGCGGTTGGTGGTGGCCACGGCGCGCTCCCCTTCCGCCATAACGCCCATGTGGCCGCCCAGACAGGGGCCGCAGGTGGGCGTGGACACCGCCGCGCCCGCCTCAATAAAGGTCTGCAGCAGTCCCTCTTCCATGGCCTGCAGCATGACGGCCTGAGTGGCGGGGATGACGATGCAGCGCACGCCGGAAGCCACCTTTCTGCCCTTCATGATGGCGGCAGCCTCACGGAGGTCCTTGATGCGGCCGTTGGTGCAGGAGCCGATGACCACCTGCTGAATGGGAAGCCCCTCTACCTCGTCCACCGTTTTGGTGTTGGAGGGCAGATGCGGCAGGGACACCGTGGGCTTCAGCGCGGAAAGGTCGATGACCACTTCCCGCTCATATTCCGCATCCTCATCGGGGGCAAAGGCGGTGAAGCTGCGGGTCACGCGGCCGTCCAGATAGGCACGGGTCTTGTCGTCCACGGGGAAAATGCCGTTTTTCGCGCCGGCCTCAATGGCCATGTTGGCGATGGTGAAGCGGTCGTCCATGCTCAGCTCACCCACGCCGTCGCCGCCAAATTCCAGCGAGCGGTACAGCGCGCCGTCCACGCCGATGGTACCGATAAGGTGCAAAATCACGTCCTTACCGGAAACATAGGGGCGCAGCTTGCCCGTCAGGGTGATCTTCAAAGCGGCAGGCACCTTGAACCATGCGGTGCCGGTGGCCATCCCGGCGGCCATGTCGGTGGAGCCGACGCCGGTGGAGAAGGCACCCAGGGCACCGTAGGTACAGGTGTGGGAGTCTGCGCCGATGATGACTTCCCCGGGGGCGGCCAGACCCTTTTCGGGGATCAGGGCGTGCTCGATGCCCATTTCGCCCACATCGTAGAAATGCGTGATGTCATACTGCCGGGAAAAGTCACGGCAGATGGCGCATAGCTGCGCCGACTTGATGTCCTTGCACGGTGTGGAATGATCCAGCACAATGGCGATCTTCTCCCTGTCGAACACCTGCGTAAGCCCGGCCTTCTGAAACTCCTTGATCGCCACCGGCGTGGTAATGTCGTTTCCTAACACCAGGTTCAGTTTGGCTTCAATCAGCTGGCCGACTTGAACCTGCTCCAATCCAGCTGCTTTTGCCAAAATTTTCTGCGTCATGGTCATACCCATTTTGACTGACACCTTCTTTAGATCAATTTCTTATCTGTACTATGCCACAGAATCTCGACAAAGAATGTAAAGCGTGATACAATTTCAATAGAATACGGGAGGTGTAAGATATGGATCCTTGGATGCTGCTGGCGGAAGGGCAGTCGCCGCGCCGTTATACCCCGGGGCAAATAGTCTATTTTCAGGGAGAGGCGCCGGAAGCGTTTTACTATCTGCTCTCCGGATCTGTGCGCAGCTTTATCAGTTCGCCGGACGGAGATGAGCGCATTTTGACCGTTCATCGAGCCGGTGATTTGATGGGAGAAGCTTCTTTTTTCGACGAGTGCCCTCGGGTTTCCAGCGCTATGGTTTTAGAAACGGCGGAAATCATCGTCATCGACCGGACGCGCTTAAATATCATCTTTGCCCGTCATCCGGAATTAGCGTTCCCGTTGCTGCAATATTTGTCCAGAACCGTGCGGCTTTTGTCCGCCCATGTGGACAGCGCATTCCTGCCAGCCGATCGCCGTATCGCCCGTTATCTCCTCTCCCTGACGCCGGACGAAAAGGGCCTCCTCCCCTGCACCCATGAGGCCATCGGGCAGGCCGTCGGCGTCAGCCGGGTGACGGTCAGCCGCACCCTGAGCGATTTTTCCGGTAAAGGCTGGATCCGCACCCTTTACCGCAAGATCTGCCTCTGTGATATATCGGCGCTGGAGCGGTTTGCCGCCGGGGAATAACAAAAACCGCGGGAAAAGCCCATAGGCCTTTCCCGCGGTTTCTTTCTGCTTACAGAATGATGCAGATCAGCCCGCCGGAGCCTTCGTTGATGATGCGGCTCAGGGTCTCCTGCAATTTGGCTCTCGCGTCGTCCGGCAGCCGGGAGACCTTGGAGTTCAGGTCCTCACCGATCAACTCAGAAAAGGTCTTGCCGAACATATTGGTCTCCCAGATCTTACCGGAGTCGGAACGGAATTCCTCGATCCAGCCGCGCACCATCTCCTCAGACTGCTTTTCGTCCCCCATCAGGGGAGAAATTTCGGTTTTGATGTCCGCGCGGATCATGTGGATGGACGGCGCAGAAGCCCGCAGCCGGATACCGCAGCGGCCGCCTTGCCGGACCAGCTCCGGCTCCTCCAGCTGAATCTCCTCCTGCCCGGGGGATACGATCCCGTAGCCCTTTTCCCGGACAGACCGGAGGGCATCAGAAATTTTGTCGTAGTCCGCCTTGATGTGGGCAAGGCCTTCCAGCAACTCTAGCAGGTCGCCGTCGTCCCGGATCGGGAACCCGGACTCTTCCGAAAGAGTCTGGTAGAATAGCCCCCGGGGCAGTTCCAACGTGACGGATGCCATGCCCGTGCCCAGAGAGATGCCCTCTACCTCTGCCCGCGTGACGGACGCGCAGGAGCCCATGGCGTCCACCGCCCGTCTGATGTCCCGGATCCGGTGCAGCTCCTGCGCCTCCTCCCGGATGGTGTGATAAAGCTCCTGCTTGATGGGATGCTCTGCAGAAAGGGCATCCACCCAGGAGGGCAGGAACAGGTCCAGCTCCTTCAACGGAAATTCATAAAGAACGCCCTGAATGATCTCTGTGACGGCGCGCTCCCCCAGTTCCAGGCAGTTGGCGGCGATGCACGTGACATCAAACCGCGCGGCAATGTCCGCCCGGACGGCCTCCGCCCGCTCCGAGCGCGGGTCCGTGGAATTCAACACCACCAAGAAGGGCTTCCCCAGTTCCTTCAGTTCGGTGATGACCCGCTCCTCCGCATCCAGATAGTCTTCCCGGGGGATCTCGGTGATGCTGCCGTCCGTGGTGATGACAATGCCGATGGTGGCGTGCTCGGTGATCACCTTCCGGGTACCGATCTCGGCGGCCTCTGCCATGGGAATGTCATGGTCGAACCACGGAGTGGTCACCATGCGCTGGGTCTCCCCTTCCATCTGGCCCACCGCACCGTCCACCAGATAGCCTACACAGTCGATCAGCCGAACCTGAAAGGACGCGCCGCCCTCCATGACGATGGGAACGGCCTCCTCCGGGACAAATTTTGGCTCCGCCGTCATGATAGTCCGGCCGGAACCGCTTTGGGGCAGCTCATCCCGGGCGCGCTCCTGCCGGTAAACATTGTCGATGCGGGGAATGACCAGCGTTTCCATAAACCGCTTGATGAAGGTCGATTTCCCCGTCCGGACCGGCCCTACGACCCCGATATAGATATCGCCCTCTGTCCGCTGGGCGATATCCTCATACATTCTGCTTTCCTCCAAGTGAAACTCCTCCTTTGGCCTGCAAAGCCGGCGTTTTCCCTTCATATGTATGAGGATAAGCTCCGGATATGACCGGAAAACGCAGAACGACCGCCTGCAAAGCCCTCGGAAAAGTGGCTTTTTCAATCAGATTTCACCGCTTCCCTGCCTGCGGACGGGAAACTCTGCGAGGCTATTTCACAAGCTGAGGCCGCCTGCCAACGGCAGACGGCCTTTCTTTTTATCGGTGCCGCGGAATCAGCAGGAGCCGTCCTGCCACGGCGTCCTCGTCCGGAAGCTCGTTGACCCGGACCAGCTCCTCCACCGTGGTGCGGTACGCCTTGGCGATGTCCCAGAGCTGCTCCCCCCGGCAGAGCGGCCGCAGTACCAGAGACGGGCACGGCGCGTCCGACGATTGCGACGGACGGTCGCTGAGCTGTGCGCTGCCGATCACCGCGCGCTTTTGCTCCGTCACCACCATGGCGGAGAACGAAAGGGGCAGCCGGAACTCCACCCCACCCACCGTGGGAACGGCGTAAGGCTCCCCCGTTACGCGGCAGATGCAGTTCACCATAGAGGCTGCAGGGCGGTCAAGATGTACCACGGCGGAAAAAGTGCCCGACACCGCAAAAGACGTATCCGTTTCCCCCACGCAGAGGGCGGTCATGGCGACGGGGGCCGACAGGGCGAATTGTCCGCCTTCTTCCGTCGAAGCCGTCGGACCGACGGAGGCACAGCAGCTCACCACCCTGCGGACCGGCTCCTGTGATTCCGATAATTCCCGCAGGGAGACCGGCAGCGCGCGGAAGTCCTCCAAGCACTGCAGAGAGAGGGTTTCCGCCTCAACATTTACTTCGCACCCAAGGCCGTAAAGGTCGCACACCAGCTGCACTGTGCGCTCTTCCTGCACCAGCGCCTGCACCAACAGGGTAAGCTCTATGGTGAGTGCGCTGTTCCCATCCCCGGTGGTGCAGCTCAAATTCGTAATGACCGGGAAAAGGGTGATCATGCAGTCCTCTCCCGCTGTCTCGACCTCCATCACTGCGGAAAACGGAAGCTCAAAGCGGGATTCCTCCGCGCCGCTCTGCCCGCGGCAGAGGACCTGCCAGTCGATCGTCCCCTTGCAGATCAGTTTCCCACCGATGATCCGGGATTCCGTACAGACCGGCTGGGCACGGACATGAAGCAGCTCGGCGTCTCCGTCGGGGAGATGCACTGTGTCCGTCAGGGTAAGCTCCCGCTCCTCTACCGAGACCGTGCAGAGGCAGCGCACCTGGCTCAGCTTCTGTTGGATGCCGGCATCCTCCCCGCCGTTCACGCCGGACAGGAACTGCGTTTCCGCCGGTTTTGCAGCAAGAAGTCGCACGGCCGCCTCCGCCCGCAGCAGTACCTTTCTGGGGTTCAGTGCCCTGGCATCTGCGGAAATAAGGCTTAAATCAGCTATGATCCGGCACTCCGGCGTCAGGCCCTCCCGTTCCATCCGGCACTCAAAGGGGACGGACACCTCCATGCGGAAGATGGAGGGGGCGTTTTCCTCCGCACGGTAAAAAACGCTGGCACAGATTATGGCCGACACTGTCAAGGCTCCTTCAGAGCAGCTTTTGCCGCAAAGGCGGACGGAGGCTTCCGTATACAGGATCTGAAAAATGTCCGGACAGGCATCCGGCACGATGCTTTCCGCAGTTACTTCCCGGGTGACGGTCGTATCCAAAACCGGCTCAAAACAGTGGAAGAAGGTATGTTCCAATTCCAGTTCCATCATGGTTCAGCTCCTTTTGCATCTCATTTCGCTGCCCTATCCTATGAAATGCCGCCGGAGAAAAGAACCGCGCGTCAGATCTTGAACATCTTCCGCAGCAGGCCCTCAAGAAATTTGGGGGACCGGATCACAACAATCTTCATGGCATACCCTCCCTTCCGGCTTGCTCCGCCTGTTCCTATTCTATGTCCGGAAGGGGAAGACGTGAATCAAAAAAAAAGGATGTACGGGCAAAAGCCGCACATCCTTTTTGCGTTTTTTATTCTTTCCGCTGCCAGTCCTTCACGAGCTTTGCCTGCTCATAAAGAGTCAGATAGCTTTCGTGACGGGAGGGAGGGATTTTTTCCTCTCTCACCGCCTCCAGCACGGCGCAGCCCTGTTCCTTCCCATGGGCGCAGCCGGTGAAGCGGCACTTCCCCAGATAGGGGCGAAACTCCGGAAAATAGTTTTCCAGCTCCTCCTTCCGCCACAAGGCAGCGGCGTCGGTGTCAAAGGAGGAAAATCCGGGGGTATCCGCCGCGATGGCGCCGCTGGAAAGGCGGAACAGCTCCACATGCCGGGTGGTGTGGCGGCCTCGGCCCAGCTTGTCGCTCACCTCGCCGGTTTGAAGGGAAAAGTCCGGCTCCAGCGCGTTTAGGATGCTGGACTTCCCCACGCCGGTATTCCCGGTGAAGGCGGATATCTTCCCCACCAGAAGGGCGGAAAGCTCCGGAATGCCCTCGCCCGTCGCGGCACTGACCCGGACTACGGGATAGCCCACCGAGCGGTAAAGCGCGGCCAGCTTCTCCCCCGGGGCAAGGTCGCACTTATTGACGCAGATCACGGGCACGCACTGCTGCCGCTCCGCGATGCAGGTCATGCGGTCGATGAGGAAGGGATCGGTCACCGGGACCGCCTCGGACACGATGATGACCAGCTGGTCGATGTTGGCCACGGCGGGGCGGTCGAACTGATTTTTCCGGGGCAGAATGGCATCCACCGTGCCCTTGTCCCCTTCCTGCCGGGTGTATTCCACGCGGTCCCCCACCAGAGGGGTGACCTTTTCGTGGCGAAATTTGCCGCGAGCCTTGCAGGTGATCTTCTCTTCCCCATCCAGCACGGTGTAGAACCCGCTGATGGCCTTCAGAATAACGCCCTGTCCCATGGTATCAGGAGAAATTGAACGGATAGCTTTCGCTCAAAGTGCCGTCAAAATAGATCTCGATCTCCTCCGTGCCGCTGCCGGTGAGAGAGACGGAAACACTGCCCTGACTGCGCTCCACCGTGTGATCATACACAGTCTTTGCGTTCTGGGTGATGACCACATGGACGGTCCCCTCGCCGGAAGGCAGGGTCACGCTGAGGGTCTTGGTCACTGTTTCGGGGTTCTGGGACGGCTCAGTGGTGTCTGTAGCCGGCGCGGGACCGAGGCTGACCTGAAGGTTGATCTTCGTCCCTGCCGCCACCGAAGTGCCCGTGGTGGGATACTGGTCCATGACAACACCCTCCGGGACGCTGGAATCGTGAACCTTTTTCACTTCGCCCACCTCAAGGCCCATGGCCTGCAGGTCGGACGTGGCCCGGTCCAGAGTCATGCCCGCAAGGCTGGGCACCGTAATGGGGGTGTCCTCCGGCCCGGAGCTTACCACCAGGTGGACGGTGTCGCCCTCCTTCATTTCGGTGTCCTTCACCGGGGTGTAGGAAATGACGTAGTTTTCCGGGATCTCATCGCTGCTCTGGAATTCCGGAGTGTCAACGGTAAGGCCAAGCTTTTCCAGCTCGATGGTGGCTTCGCGGTATTCCCGGTTGGTCACGTCGATCATGTGGATCGGCTCGGAGCCGGAGCTGGTGATGATGGTGATCACCATATCCTCGTCCGAGGTGCCGGTGATTTTGGCCCCTGCGGAGGGCGTCTGGTCGATGATGGTGCCCTCCGGCTTGTCGCTGGGCATACTGCCGCCGTCACGGACAGTGAAGCCATCCAGAATGCTGTCGTCCAGCTCCAGATCGGCCATGGTTTTGCCGATCAGATTGGGTACCCGGGGCGCGTTGTCGTTCCCCTGGAACATACCGCTGAACACCGTGACCCACAGTACGGCGAAGACGGCCAGCACCACGACCACCACGGCGCTGATACCGATGACCATGCTGCGCTTGCGGGCGTCCCCGCTCTGGCGGGAGCTGTCGCGGCGGCGGACGGGCTCGTCCTCTTCATTCTTGTCCTCATCTGCGTCATAGCCGTGCCGCTGGCTCTGCCCGCGGGTCTTCCGGATGGTGGAATTCACCCGGTCGGCGTGGACGATCTGGGTGGGCTCATCGCTGAAATCGGCGATGTCCACAGTAAAGGGCTCATAATCAAAGCTGATGTCCGGATTTTTACGGAACGCCTCCAGATCGGCCAGCATTTCGTCCGCGGAGCGATAGCGGTTGTCCGGATTGGGGGCCATGGCCTTCATGGTGATGGACTCCAACGCCTCCGGAATGTCGGGGTTCAGCTCACGGGGAGAAAGCGGGATGGAATTGATATGCTGGATGGCCACGGAGACCGGGGTATCCCCTTCAAAGGGCAGGCGGCCGGTCAGCATTTCATACAGCACCACACCGGCGGAATAAAGGTCGCTGCGGGCGTCGATATTGCTGCCCTTGGCCTGCTCCGGGGAGATATAGTGGACGGAACCGAGGGCTTCCTGAGTCAGGGTGCTGTGCTCGGCCGTCATCAGGCGGGCGATGCCGAAATCGGCCACCTTGACGCTGCCGTCCCGCAGCACCATGATGTTGTGGGGCTTGATGTCGCGGTGGATGATGCCGCGGCTGTGGGCGTGGCCCAGGGCCTTGGTGATCTGGGTGATGAAGTGCAGCGCTTCCCGCCAGGGGAGCTTGTTTCCCCGGCTTTCCATATACTGCTTCAGGGTGATGCCGTCGATCAGCTCCATGACGATATAGTCCAGATTGTCGGAATGGCTCACATCGTATACGGCCACGATGTTGGGGTGCGACAGCATGGCAACGGCCTGCGATTCGTCGTGGAACCGGCGGCGAAATTCCGCGTCCCGGGCCAGATCTTCCCGCAGAATCTTGATGGCGACCAGGCGGTTCAGGCGGTGGCAGCGCGCCTTGTAGACGCGGGCCATGCCGCCGACGCCGATCAGTTCCAGAATTTCATATCGGTTATCGAGCAGTTTACCTATGTACTGATCCATGGGTAATCCCCTCCTTTATGCTTCGATCTGAATCAGGACGGCCGTCACATTGTCCGGCGCGCCGCGATTCAGGGAAATGTCCAAAAGACGCTGACAGCAAGTTTCCGGCGTTCCGCCGTGCAGGGTTTCAAACAGCAGCTCCTGATCCTCCACGGTGTTGGAAAGGCCGTCGCTGCACAGCAGCAGGAACTCCCCCGCTTCCAGCGTCAGATCGTAAAAATCCGCGCGGACATGGGATTCCACGCCCAGTGCCCGGGTAATCAGGTTTTTCTGCGGGTGGCTCCGCGCCTCGGACTCCGTGATCTGCCCCCGCTCCACCAGATCCTCCACCAGTGAGTGATCCCGGGTGATGCGTTCGATCCCGGAGGGTCGGATCCGGTACCCCCGGCTGTCCCCCACGTTCAGCAGGATGGCATGCCCCTGCGGCGTTATGTGGACGGCCACGATGGTGGTGCCCATGCCGTGGCAGTCCTCGTCCTCCCGCGCCCGGCGGTAAATGGCGAGGTTTGCCGCCTCCGCCGCGGTCAGCAGCCGTTCCTGAATGGACGGGCTATCCTGTCCGAGGAACGACGCCTCAAAGGTCTCAACAGCCAACGCGCTGGCCACATTGCCCGCCTTGGCGCCGCCCATGCCGTCGCAGACCAGGCACAGCGCGTTCCCGTCCGCAAGGCGGCGGATACAGAAGCTGTCCTGATTTTGTTCCCGGACCGCGCCCTTGTTGGTAATGCCCCATAAATTCATGGATCCATCTACCCTTCTAACCCGGAGCAGGCGTTCTGCCCCGGAAATTTCCGTGTTCTCTTCATTTCTGCCCTTCCGCCAGACGTTTTCGCCGCAACTGACCGCAGGAGGCATCGATATCGCCGCCCAGCTTCCGCCGCACGGTGACCGTGATTCCCCGCTGCTCCAGCCGCTTCTGGAATTCTGCCGTCCGCCTGCTGGGCTTCAGGGGGCTTTCCTGCACTTCGTTTAAGGGGATCAGGTTCACATGGCTGTGCATCCCGCTGAGGTGGGATGCCAGCAGATCCGCCTGCGCGTCCGAATCGTTGACGCCGTCGATCATGGCATATTCAAAGGAAACGCGGCGGCCCGTCACCGCAAAGTAATTTCGGCAGGCGGCCATGAGCTTTTCCACGCCCACGGCCCGGTTCACCGGCATCAGTCTGCTCCGGGTCTCATCGTCCGGCGCGTGAAGAGAAACAGACAACGTTAATTGTAACCGATAGGACGCCAGTTTGTCAATTTTCTCTGTCAGCCCGCAGGTGGAAAGGGAGATGTGACGCATACCGATGTTCATCCCATCCGGATCGTTGACCAGATGGAGAAAGGTCAGCACATTCTCAAAGTTGTCCAACGGCTCCCCGATGCCCATGAGGACGATATTGGATATCTCTGCGCCGGAATCCAGCTGGGTGAACAGCACCTGATCCAGCATTTCGGACGGTGTCAAGTCCCGCACCTTGCCACCCAGGGTGGAGGCGCAGAAGGCGCAGCCCATGCGGCAGCCCACCTGAGAGGAAATACACACGGTGTTCCCATGCTGATAGCGCATGAGGACGGTCTCGATGCAGTTCCCATCCCCCAGCCGCCAGAGGTATTTAACGGTGCCGTCCAGTCGGGATACCTGTTTTCGTTCCACCTCGGGATGAGTGATGACGCAGCGGTTGGCAAGCTCATGCCGCAGAGCCGCAGGTAGATTGGTCATCTTGTCGAAGGAGACCGCACCCTTATGAAGCCAGGAAAAAACCTGCTTTGCACGGAAAGCGGGCTGCCCCAACTCTTTCAAAAACGCAGAAAGGGCTTCCCGGCTCATGGATTTGATGTCGGTCATCACGCGTTCCTCCTCACAAGGCGGGCAATGAAAAATCCGTCCGTTCCCGTCCGTTGGGGCCAGAGGGTGAGCATGCCTTCCGCTACCCTTCCGATTGGACCGGGCAGTACAAATTCAGCACATGTAAAGTCGGAACGGCTGTCAAGAAAATGGCGCACCACATCCTGATTTTCCCCGGGTCGCAGGGTACAGGTGGAATACAGCAAGATGCCCCCGGGCCGCACATAGCGGGCGGCGTTGCAGAGAATGCGCTCCTGCACTGCAGGAAGGCCCGCAAGCTCCGCCGGGTCCTTATAGCGGATGTCCGGTTTTTTGCGGATGACGCCAAGCCCGGAGCACGGAACGTCGGTAATGACGGCATCGAAGGCACTTTCCCACTCCGGACGGAATTCCCCGCCGTTTTGCAGCTGGGGCGCTTCCAGAGAAAGGCCCAGGCGCTGCGCCCCGGCGGAGATGAGCTTCAGCTTATGGGGGTGAATATCGCAGGCGGTGATGCTCCCCTCATTTTGCATGGCGATGGCAGCGGCGAAAGACTTGCCGCCCGGTGCCGCGCAGGTGTCCAGCACCCGCTGACCGGGTCGAAGCCCGGCGGCCAGCACAGCCATGCGTGCCGCGGCGTCCTGTACGTAAAAAAGCCCGTCTTTCCAGGCGTCCAGCCGCTCCAGATCGCCGGAACCGGACAGATAAAAGCAGTCCGGAAGATAGGGGTGGGGCTGAACCGATGTCCCTTCTTTCGTCAAATGAGCGGCAAGCTCCGCACCGCTGCATTTCAGGGTGTTGGTCTGAATAGTGATCTCCGGCCGCCGGTTATCCAGCGCAAGAAGGGCCTTTGTCTCCTCTTCACCGACCAGATCAAGCCATTCCCGCACCAGCCATTCCGGGTGGCTATAGAGAATGGAAAAATGCTTTACAGTCTCTGATGGAAGGGCAGGCAGAGCATCCCGGCTGCGGGCCACCGCCCGCAGAACACCGTTCACCAGCCCGGCCGCCCGGAGATTTTTCGCATAGTGCCGCGCCAGATCCACCGAGGAGCTCACTGCTGCCCGGTCCGGTATCTTATCCAGAAACAGCAGTTGATATACCCCAAGGCGCACGGCTTCCAGCACCTTTTCCTCCATCTTCTGCGGCTTGACAGAAGAAAAGGCGGCAATATAAAAGTCGCACAGCGCCCGGTTCTGCAATACTCCGGCACACAGCTGGGTGGCTAAGGCCGCATCCCGTCCGTCCAGTCCAGCGTCCCGAATATTCCGCTTCAGCGCCCCGTCCGACCAGGCTCCCTGACGGCTACAGGCCGCCAGAGTCCGAAGGGCCACGTCACGCGCGTTCATTTCCATGTTATCCTCCCCGCGAAAGGGTCATGTCCCGTCAGAGCTTCCGGCCATGGTCCCCGGTTCCAGCTTATGGCCCCGCAGAAAATCGGCGGCGGCCATACGTTTGCTGCCGTCGGGCTGCAGCGTGTCGATCTGAAGGAGCGTCCCATTGCCGCAGACAACGATCAGGGCCTTATCCGCCCGTAGAATGGTGCCGGCGGCTTTCTCTGTGTGCTCTGCCAGAACGGTGGTGTGGAACACCTTGCAGCGGGTCTGACCGAAATAGGTCACCGCCGCGGGCCACGGGATGAGGCCCCGTACCTGACAGTTCAGCTCCTGTGCGGGGCGGGACCAGTCCATGGGCGACAGTGCCTTGGACAGCATGGGTGCAAAGGTCACCCGTTCGGGGTCCTGCGGCGTGTGGACGGCAGTCCCCTCCGCGATGGCAGATACCGCCCGGATCAGCGCATCGCCGCCCAGCTCTGCAAGGCGCATGGTCAGCTCCTCCGCCGTTTCCTTCTGGCCGATGGGGGTGGAGACCGTTTCAATGATGTTGCCCGCGTCCAGCTCCTCCGCCATATCCATAATGGTGACGCCGGTTTCCTCATCGCCGTTCAGAATGGCCCAGTTGATGGGCGCCGCGCCGCGGTACTTCGGCAGTAGCGAGGAATGGACGTTGATGCAGCCCAGTTTGGGCGCATCCAAAATCTCTTTAGGCAGGATGCGGCCATAG
Source organism: uncultured Oscillospiraceae bacterium (assembly GCA_934646175.1). GTDB lineage: Bacteria > Bacillota > Clostridia > Oscillospirales > Oscillospiraceae > CAKUEI01. Next base: position 5,861 of record CAKUEI010000011.1, on the reverse strand, counting down.
GCCGCCACAACGATCAGTTCCGGCGCAAGGGCCTCGATCTCATGTAAGGCGGTGCCGTCCCGCAGCTTTACCGGCTGCCAAACCGGAATATTATGCGCAATGGCGAATTCCTTTACAGGCGTTGGCTGAAGCTTCATACCGCGGTTTTTCGGCTTGTCCGGCTGGGTGAAAACGCCGCAGACGTCGTGCCCGGCCTCCACCAACTTGCGGAGGGACGGAACAGCGAAGTCCGGCGTGCCCATGAAAAGGATCCTCACTGGCCGTCCCCTCCGTTTTCCGCCTCGGCAGCCACTTTGGCTTCCTCCTGCATCTTCTCCAGCTCTTCCAGAGAATAGAGCCGATCTGTGTGTTCCACGAAGAGGTGCCCGTCCAGATGCTCGATCTCATGGCAGAAGCAGCGGGCGGTCAGGCCCTCGTCTTCCAACTCAAAGAAGTTGCCGTTCCGGTCCTGTGCGCGCACCTTCACCTTCATGGGGCGGGTGACCTCGCCGTAATAGCCGGGCACGCTGAGGCAGCCCTCCAGACCGGTCTGTTCCCCTTCTTCCGAAATGATTTCCGGATTGATCAGCTCCAGACACTCGTCCTCGTCGTTGATCACCAGCACAGCCCGGCGCAGAATGCCCACCTGCGGTGCGGCCAGACCGACGCCGTCTGCCTGCATCAGGGTCTCGCGCATATCATCCAGCAGGGTGTGCAGACGCTCGTTGAATTCAGTGACAGGACGGCACTTTTTCTCCAGCATTTCGTCGCCGCGTACAAGAATGGTTCTGGTTGCCATGATAATTCCTCCTAATTGAATGGGTTCACGTCCGCAAAAACGGACACCCCTTTATTCTGCTTATCAAAATGCGCCGCGCGGAGCAGATGGGCGATCAGCCCCCGCAGCTGCCGGGTGTTTTGCCCGGTGACGGTCAGCCGGTAGCGGAAGCGGTTATTCACCTTCGCCACGGCCGCGGGCGCGGGCCCCAGCACGTTTACGTCCACACCCTGATATTCCGGAAGGCGGAGACATGCCTCCAGTCCCTGCCGCAGCCGGACGCAGGCCTGCAGCACATTGCATTCCGACGTGCCGGAAGCGGTAAGCACGAACAGGTCCCGGAAGGGCGGACAACCCATCAGGCGGCGGATCTCGATCTCCTCCCGGTAAAAGCTGTCGTAGTCCTGCCGGGATGCGCACAGAAGCACGTCGTTTTCCGGGGTATAGGTCTGGATGACGGCACGGCCCTTTTTGTTCCCGCGGCCGGCCCGGCCCACCACCTGCGTGATGAGGGAAAAGGTGCGCTCGCTGGCCCGGAAATCGTCGGTATACAGACCCAGATCGGCGTCCGCTACGCCTACCAGCGTGACGTTTTCGAAGTCAAGGCCCTTGGCCACCATTTGGGTCCCAATGAGAATGGGGGCCTTTTTCTGCCGGAACTCCTCCAGAATCATCTCATGGGACCGGGCGGCGGAAACGGTATCAGTGTCCATCCGTAAGATCTTTGTATCCGGGAAAAGGGCCTGAAGCTCCGCTTCCAGCTTCTGCGTACCGGTGCCGATAAAGTTGAACGCGCCGCCGCAGTGGGGGCACTGGGCGGGCAGCGGCTCTGAATGTCCGCAGTAGTGGCACATCAGGCGGTGATTGGCCGAGTGGTACGTGAGATGCACGGAGCATCGCGGACAGGTGGGCACCTCGCCGCATTCCCCGCAGGAGACCATGCGGTTGGCCCCCCGGCGGTTCAAGAAGAGGATGCTCTGTTCGTCGTGCTCTAAATTGTAAGAAAGCTCCGCCCGCAGAAGTTCGCTGACGGCGGTACCGTTTCCCTGCCGCAGCTCCTGCTTCATGTCCACGATCTGAACCTCGGGAAGGGCCTGTTCGTTATACCGGCGGCGCAGGGTAAAGCTGTGATAAATGCCCTGTTCCGCCAGCGCGCGGCTTTCCACCGACGGGGTCGCGGAGCCGAGCAGCAGCAAGGCATGGTTCTGCACGCAGCGGTATTTCGCCACCTCCCGGGCATGGTACCGGGGGACGTTTTCTGATTTGTAGGTGTACTCCTGCTCCTCGTCCAGCACGATCAGGCCAAGATTTTTCACCGGGGCAAACACGGCGGAGCGGGTGCCGATGGCCACCATGGCGTCCCCCTTTTTCAGCCGCTTCCACTCGTCGTACCGCTCCCCCATGCGCAAAGAGCTGTGCAGCAGGGCGATCTTTTTCCCGAAGTGGGCGGAGAAAATGCGCAATAGCTGCGGCGTCAGGGCAATCTCCGGCACCAGAACGATGGCGCTTTTCCCGGCCCGGAGGACTTCTTTGATGAGCTGGATATAGACCTGCGTCTTTCCGCTGCCGGTAACGCCATACAGCAGGGCAGCGGCGGGCTTTTCCTCCCGGAGAAGCCCGTTTAATCCGTCAAAGGCGCGCTGCTGCTCTTCGTTAAGGGTCACGGGCCCTGCAGGCTCCACCCCTTCCGGGATGACCTGCCGCAGAACCTCATGCTTTTCCAGCCGGATGAGGCCGCTTTTGGCTAAGCTCTTCATGGTGGCCATGGACGCACCGGTCAAATAGCACAGTTCCTTCACCGAGGCGCTGCCCACGGTGACCAAAAGCTCCATGACCGCATAGCGCAGCGGCGCAGACTTTCGCCGGGCCGCGACTTGCTGCATGGCCTCTTCCGGCGGGACGGCGCAGACGGCAATCTGCTCTGTTTTGTCCCCGATGCCGCGCATAGCACTGGTCTCCAGCTCCAGAATGCCCTTCTCCTGCAAAAACCGCAGGGCGGGTCCGGGGTCCTTGGCCCCGAAGGCGGTGCGAATGGTCTGCCGCTCTGCGCTGCCGCCGTTGGCCGCCAGCATGGAGAGCAATTGCTCCGCCGCTTTGTGGCCCTTCGCCGCTTCATAGGCATCTGCCCAACTGACCTGCTTCTTCAGCCGCCAAGTATCCCGCAGAGAGAAGGAAAGTCCGGTGGGCAACATGGCCTTCACCGCATCGTAAACGGTGCAGAAGTACCGTTCGTGCATCCAGATGGCAAGGCGGATAGCCTCTTCCTCCAGAACGGGCGTGTCGTCCAGCACGGCAAGGATGTCCTTCAGGGGCTTTTCCCCTTCCTCGATCTCGTGCACGCCCAAGACCATGCCGTCTGTCCGGCGGTTTCCCGCCCCGAAGGGCACCATGACCCGGATACCGGGCATGATCTGCCCGGTCATGCCGGGCGGGATGCGGTAGTCAAAGGGGCGGTCAATGGCGTAGATCGCGTCGGAAAGCGCTACCTGCGCGGTCAGGACCTTCGCCATTTCTTCCTCCCCTTTCTTCAGAAAAGGCAAGCGACAAGGCCCTTGAAGGAAGGGCCTGCGCTTGCCTCCTCATTACTGCTGGACGCTGAGCTGCCCGTTGGCCACCTCGCGGATGGCCAGCGTGACAGGCTTATCTTCCAGCGAAATTCCCTCTTCCTCTGCCTCGCTGGAGATCTCGCGGGCACGGTGTGCCACCACGTTCACCAGCATATAGCGGCTGGGGATATGGCTGAGCAAATCTTTCATCGGCGGATAGAGCATCATAACAGGGTCTCTCCTTCCATGCATTCCAGTCTGTTTTTTGGTCTGCAGCCTTCTGCAACAAAAATCGATTCAATTTCCAGTACAGCATTGGAAACCTTGTCGTTGACCACAAGATAATCGTAATGGGGGATACTGCGGTATTCCTCCCGGGCCTGCTTCAGGCGGCCTTCGATCACGTCCTCCCCATCGGTGTTGCGGTTATGCAGGCGGCGGGAAAGTTCTTCAAAGGAAGGCGGGATGATGAAGATAAGGACGGCGTCCGGGCACTTTTTCCGCACGTTGGAGGCGCCCTCTACCTCGATATCCAGCAGCACATCGATCCCGGCCGCCAGCTTCTCCTGAATGATCTTCAGGGAGGTACCATAGTAGTTGCCTACGTATTGGGTGTATTCCAGCAGCTCACCGTCCCGGATCATCCGTTCGAATTCTTCCCGGGTGACGAAGTTATAATTCACGCCGTCCGCTTCCCCGACGCGGGGGGCGCGGGTGGTGGAGGAAACAGAAAAATAGAGGTTTTTCCGCTGGCTCATCAGTTCGGCGATCACCGTGCTTTTTCCAACGCCGGACGGGCCGGAAAGGACAAACAGACGTCCTTTTTGCTTTTTTCTGATCACAACTCGTCCTCCTCTTCTTCCTCAGGGACCTCCGGCTCATTCTGCCCTGACAGCCGGTTTGCGATGGCATCCGGTGAAAGGGCGGACAACACCACATGGTCGTTATCCATGACCAGCACCCCGCGGGTCCTGCGGCCATAGGTGGCGTCGATCAGTGCACCCTGCTCCCGTGCCTCCTGCACCATGCGCTTGGTGGGGGCCGACTCGGGACTGACCACCGCGATCACGCGGCTTGCCGAAATGAGATTGCCGAAGCCGATATTGATAAACTTCAAAGGAAATCGCTCCCTTTCGGGTTTACTCCAGATTCTGGACCTGTTCCCGGATCTTTTCGATCTCGGCCTTCATGTCCACCACCAGCTTGGTGACGGCAAGATCATTGCACTTGGAACCGATGGTGTTGGTCTCGCGGTTGAACTCCTGAATGAGAAAGTCCAACTTCCGGCCCACGGGGCCGCCCTGCTCCAGCATGGTGCGGAGCTGGGCAAGATGGCTGCGCAGGCGGACAGTCTCTTCATCCACGGCCACTTTGTCGGCGAAGATTGCGGCCTCGGTCAGAATGCGGCTTTCGTCAAGCTGCTTGCTTTCCAGCACTTCCTGCATCTTTGCCGCCAGCCGCGCATGGTAATCCGCCACGGTTTTGGGGGACTGTTCCTCCACCTGGCCGGTCATGGTCTCAATGGACTGGGCGCGGCCCAGAATGTCCTCCGCCAGCTTCTTCCCTTCCTGCTCCCGCATGGTGTTATAGTCGGCAAGGGCAGCGTCCAGCGCCGCACAAAGTTCCGCCAGAAGGGTCTCGTCGTCCGCGTCCTTCTTCTCCAGGGTGAGAACGTCGGGCTGACGGGCCACCAGCGAGACCGTCAGGTCGTCCTTTAGGGAGAACTGCTCTTTGAGCCTGGTAAACGCGGCGATGTACTGCTCCGCCAGGGATTCATTGACGGTGACAACGTCTTCCCCGCCGCCTTTCGTTTCCACGGTGACGAATACATCCACCTTGCCGCGGGAGACTGCGGACTGAACGCGTTTTTTGATGGTGTCCTCCGCGAAGAGAAACGTCCGGGGCATTTTAACGGTGCAGTCGAAATAGCGGTTGTTGACGGAGCGAAGCTCCACAGTGATCCTGCGCTCTTCCGCCTCGTGGACTCCTTTTCCGTATCCGGTCATGCTTCGAACCATTGCGGTGCCCCCTTACGTATTAGTAGCATAATATTATATCAATCTATCAGGATTTGTGCAAGCCTTTCTTCAAGCGCTTTCCGATTTGCGTCAGCAGCTGGGAAAGGGCCAGATCATAAATCAGAAATACGATGTTCCCCGCTGCGTACAGAAGCCCGGTGTGGGAAAGCATTGCCGGCAGCGCCCCCAGCAGAGCCGTGCGGGCGAACAGCCAGAAGAGAGTCAGCACGGCGTTGAAATAGAGAAATTTCAGAAGCCATTCCGCGCCGCGGTTTGGAAGCCGCTCCAGAACAGACTTCAGCACCGGATAAACCCCCAGTGCGACAAGGTACAAAAGAGCCGTGAACTTATCCGGCAGCAGCAGAAGTCCCAGAAGGCCGGACGCCGCCCAGCTGAAAAAGCCATAGCTTACGCCGCCGGTCAGCACGGCGCAGGCCGGAAAGACCCCCGCCAAAGCGCAAAGCCCCATCTTCCCGGACGGGACCAGACAGGCGAACAGGAGAAACATAAGAGAAAGTGCGGCCGTAAGGCCGCACAGCG
>CAKUEI010000010.1 GCA_934646175.1 uncultured Oscillospiraceae bacterium | reverse complement strand
CTTTGGAACAGGCAGGGGTACCGCATCCGGTCGGCCCAGCCCGTATATGTGGGGGAGAAGATATCTCACTGGCAGGCATATCTGACACCGGAAGGCGGTGAGGTACTGTGACGGACATCCGGGAGGCGGCAGAGACCATGGCGGCGTTTTTCCGAGACCATGGACTGAATGCAAGAGCGGCATGGCAGAGTGGGCGCTGGACGGCGGAGAAGAAGCCGGAGATGACGGTGGAGCTTGCCCGCTTGGAGGGCGGCCCCGCAGGACTGCAGGACTACCTGGGGGAGCGTTGGAACAGCGAAAAAAACATCTGGGAAGAGGTTTACGGCAGGAAGGCATCGGCGGAGTTCGAACTGAATTTTTACGCCATGAGCGCATCGGAGTGCATGAAGCAGCTGGAAACGACGACGGTCGCCCTGCAGGCCGGGCGACCCGGAGGGTGGACGGTGAAGCGCCTTTCCTGCGAAGAAACGGAATTTGACCGGGAACGGGGCCGCTATGTGAGAAAGGCGGCCATGGAATGCGAGGGCTTTCTGACGGCGGCGACGGAGGAGAGCGGCGCGTTCCTGGACTTTGAAGTGAGAGGAGAGCGGACGCGATGAGCATGGAAATCCATGAACGGCCGGGGGTGTACTCGGTCTACGACGCCTCCCGCGTGGTGAGCGGGAACAGCAGAAGCAAGACGGCGGCGGTGGCCGCCGGGTGGAAAAACCACGTGGGCGAGGTACTGACCTTTACCCGGAGCGAAGAGGCCATGGAAGCGCTGGGAGAAAGCGCGGCGGCGGACGACCTTCCGGCGCTGATCTGCCTGCTGCTGAAAAACGGCGCGGCGGCGGTGACGGCGGCCATCGTGGCGGAAAACGGCGGTAAGACCGATTATGAGGCCGCGTTTGAACAGCTGGAGGAGCTGGAGGGCATCGACATCGTGGTGTGCGGCAGCACGGACGCGGAGATCCAGCAGGCCATGCGGGACAGCGTATGTGCTGCGTCGAATGCACGGCGGGAGCGCATTGCGGTAGCCGCCCCAGCCAAGGGGGAGAGTGTGACCGGGCTGATTGCCCAGGCGGCAAAGCTGAACAGCGAGCGGGTGATCCTGGTGGGGTGCGCGGACGGCGCATCCAGCGGCGTTGCCATGGCGGCAGCTGCGGCGGGAGCCATTGCCGGAGAGGATGACCCGGCGGTGCCCCTTTCCGGGGCGGAGCTTTCCGGCGTTTCCGCAGCGGCGAAGCAGTACACGGATAATGAGATCGACCGGCTGGTGCAGGGCGGCGTGACGCCACTGGAATGTGTCGGCGGCGTGGTGAGCGTGGTGCGGGGCGTGACCACTCGGACGAAGACCGGCGAGGCAAGCGACGAGACATGGCGGGAGATCTCCACCATCCTGATCGTGGACGATGTGATCCCCGCAGTGCGAAATGCGCTGCGCAGCAAATTCCGCCGGGCCAAGAACACGGCGCAGACCAGAGGGGCCATCCGCTCGCAGGTCATACTGGAGCTGGAGAACAAAAAGAGCAGGGAGATCATCACGGAGTACGGCGAGGTGACCGTGGAGGCCATGAAGGACACACCTACGGCATGCCTGGTGGAATTTTCCTTCTCGGTGACCAGTGGCCTGAACCAGATCTGCCTGACGGCGCACATCACGGTGTAAAGGAGGGGCGAGGAAATGGTGATGACGGGATTTCCCACCAGCAGCGACATCTATCTCGAAGTGAACGGCGTGAAGGCGGCGGTGGTGCAGAGCTATACGGCGAAGAGCACCAAGGAGAGCCGGACGGTGGAAGCTTTCGGCGAGAAGGAGCCAGTGGCCACCGTTGCGGGGCAGCCCAAGCATGTGCTGGAGCTGACACGGCTGTACGCCACCGACGAGGCCATCCGGGACGGCATCGACTTTTACCATCTGGAGGACTTTTCACTGGTGATCTGCAAGCCGGACCGGAAGGTGATCTATTCCGGGTGCCAGTGGAGCGCCATCAGCGAAGAGGGAACGCTGGGGGCCATGGTGCTGGAAAAGGTGACGGTGACGGCGGCAAAGCGGCTGGAGATCAGCGCATAAGGGAGGAAACGGAGCATGTGGGGAAAAGGAACCGGCCGGCTGCCCGGAGGGGAACGGGTGAAGACCCTGTCCGCCTGGGAACTGCTGGAGGCAAGGCGGGAGGCGGAGACGCTGAGCCGGGATGGACGGGAAAGGGCACTGTGCAGCAATGCCTGCCTGTTGGCCCGGGCGCTGAGAAAGGGACGCGGGCCGGCCTTTTCCAGCGGCCTTGAGGTGCTGAGGAGCATGAGCAGCGCTGACATCGAGCGCCTGGCGGGAGAATGGCAGCAATGGAGCCGAAACAGGGGCCCATCGCCCAGAGATGGAGAAAAGGCGGTGCTGCTGAGAAAAAAAGTCTGCAGCATACGCCGGATGAGCGCCTTTACTGGCGTGTGCTGCGGGAATTCAAGGCGCTTCCCTCTGAAGAACGGGCGCGAAACCTGACGGAGGAGGAACTGCTGTGGTGTGCACTGCAGATAGAGTTGGACTGGGAGGAGCGGCTTTCCGAGCTTTGCCCCACCTGCCGGACGGAGGCGATGGAAAAGCGGTGCCCGGTGTGCGGGACGCCGGAAGGGGCGTTCAACACGGCGGCGGTCAATGAGAATTTTGACGCGACGCGGTTTGAAGAATTGAAGAGGAGAGGAGCGGGCTGGATTGACCGATTATCTGGAGAAGGCACTGATGGCAGAGAAAACGGAGAATGAGACCGGGGCGGAATGGGCAGAGAGCCTGAGCGGGAACGAATCTCTGCTTCTGCAGGGAGCGCGGCGGGAACGCCGGGCAAACGGCGGAGAGGCAGTGCAGGAAGCGCGGGGACAGGATGCTCCTTCCCTTGAAACGGGCCGGACGCAGACGAATGGGACCGCTTCTGATGCGGACGCCCGGGAAATACGGGCAAAAGCGGAAACGGAGAGCGTGGCAGCTCTTTCCTGGCGGCTTTCCGAAGCGGAGCGGATGGCACGGGCTGTGGGGACTGCGGCGGTACAGCGAAAATGGGAGGAAAGTGCCGGGAGCAGCGAGATATTCGGAAGCCTTGCCCGCGGGGAGCGGAGCGGGGATATGCTGCGCTCCGCCGAGAAATTTGACCGGCTGGTGGAGCGAGACGCCAGACGGTACGGTGGGACCTTTTCACTGTTTTGAATGGAGAGGAGTGATGGAATATGGGCCTGACGGCGATGCGGTACAAGACCTTTGTGTGGCCGCACAACCCCAGAGTGTACACCATTGACTACGAACGAAAAATGGCGGTGCACAAGGTGCCGGGGGGACGGTACTTCCTGGAGGAACTGGGGATGACGAGACGGATCATGCGGGGAGAGGGGGAATTCGTGGGCATCGGCGCCTATGATACTTTTAAGGCGCTGGCCTCGGTATTTTACGACAGCGGGCCGGGGCTTTTATTCCATCCCCTGTGGCAGAGCGCCAACGCCTATTTTGTGGACCTGAGCCTGCAGCAGGAGCCGAGAGAGGATTATGTGAAATATTCCTTTACCTTCTGGGAGGACTATGGGCTGTACAGCGGAAAGCTGAAAAGCGTGAGCACCGGGAGCGGGACGGCAAGCACCGGAACGGGAAGCGCCGGGAGCGGAACGGGAAGGACAACCTACACTGTGGTGCGGGGCGACAGTCTGTGGGCGATTGCACGGAAATACGGCACAACGGTGCAGAAGCTGGCGGCGTGGAATCCGCAGATCAAGAACCCAAACCTCATCTATCCGGGGCAGAAGCTGAGGGTGAAATGAGATGAAGGGCTATCTGTTGGATGGGAAGGGAAAGCGGTGGGAACTGCCGCTTCTCACGGCGTGGAAAATGGAGTACGCCTCGGACACGCCCTGTGATAGCTTCTGGATCCGATGCCCATGGGAGATGGGACAAGAGAATGTGCTGCCGCAGGCGGCGCAGTTTGAGGCGACGGAGGGCGGAAAGACAGTGTTCACCGGCGTGGTGGATGAGTGCGAGGCGGGAATCTCCGGATCTGGGCGGCTTCTGGAGGTGAGCGGGCGGAGCATGGCGGCCCTGCTGGTGGATAACGAGGCGCTGCCCGGTGACTACATGACCATGACCGCGGAGGACCTGTTGCGGGAGCATGTGACGCCATACGGCATCGAAACGGCGAACCGGGGAACGCTGCCTGCGGCGGCAGATTTTACCGTGGCCAGCGGGAGCAGCGAGTGGAGCGTGCTGTATAACTTTGCACGCTATCGCGGGGGCGTGACTCCTTATTTTGACCGGGAGGGCCGCCTGCACCTGGAGGGCTGGGGCAGCGGGGAGGAGCGGCTGGTCATCGACGACAGTACACCGGTGCAGGAGCTTTTATACCGGGAGAAGCGGTACGGCGTTCTTTCCGAGGCGGTGGTGTACGACCGGTACCGCAAAACGCAGCAGACGGTGAAGAACGAGGCGTTCTGCCAGGCAGGCGGGAGCCGGAGAAAGGTGATCACCATGCCAGGAAAGAGCAATTACAAGGCCATGCGCTATCAGGGGACATTCCAGATCGAGCAGTCGCAGCGGGAGAAGAGCACAGCGGAGATCGTGCTGCCCTGGGGATTTGCGGCGTGGCCGGGGGACCGGGTGACCATAAACCGGAGCGAATGGGCGAAGAACGGCGTTTTCCGGGTGCGGGAGGCCACAGTGACGGCGGATGGTACCGGGGGAACGGAGACAAAGCTGATTTTAGGCAGCCTGTAAAGGAGGGGAAAGGCCATGTGGCTTTCAAGACAGAAGGGACAGCCCGGCGGCGGGGCATCCGCTGCCGAGGTGGGAACGGTGACGATCCCGGGGGACCCGGCGGCAGTCTATTTGAACGGCGAGCGGCGGCAGGTGCCGCTGTATGTGCCGGGCGGCTATTACTGGCGGCCGGCGGCAGGACAGGAACTGCTGGTGATCAAAACCGGAGAAGAAGGGGAACTCCCATGCACGGTGGGATGCCGGGCGGGAAAACCGCCGGTGAGTTTGAAGAGAGGCGAAGTGGCCATCTCCGCCGGGAAGAGCAGTCTGGTGCTGCGGAACGAAGGAAAGACGGAAGTGAACGGCGGCCTTGCCGTTGCAGGGACGCTGACGGTGAACGGAGAGACACTGGAGAGCATCGTGACCCGCATTGTGGCCAGCATGATGAAGTGAGGAGAAACGGATGGAGCTTTTGTGGAAAGACGGTGACTACGTGCCCGATGGCTGCGGCGGGTTCCGGCGGGCTGAGGGGAACGAGGAACTCCTGCAGCGGGTGCTGTTCCTTTTGACGGCACGACGGGGCAAATTTCCGCTGCTGCCGGAGTTGGGGAGCCGACTGTATCTTCTTTCGGGGCAAAAAGCCGCGGAGAGGGAGGAGCTGGCCCGGGCCTACGTGGAGGAGGCGCTGGGGCAGAAGGACCTTACTGTGGAGGAGGTACGGCTGACTCAGGATTCCGGCCGGGGTTATTTGACGGTGAAGCTGCGGCAGGACGGCACGGAAGCCGAAGCGACGCTGGGACTGGAAGGATGGTGAGTCCATGAAGGATATGGAGACCCTTTACGAGGAAATGAAGGAGAGCTTTGCCGCGGAAACCGGCATGGAGCTTTCCGACAGCGGAGACATGGCGGTGCGCCTGCGGACGGCGGCCGCCCAGATCTATGCGCTGTTTTTGCAGAGCGAGTGGGTATTGAATCAGTGCTTCCCTCAGACGGCGGCGGGAGATATGCTGGACAAGCACGCAGAAATGCGGGGCCTTACCCGGCGGCAGGCGGTGCCTGCGGTGGGTGTTATCCGGTTTTATGTGGACGAGGCCGCGGCGGAGGATCGGGAGATCCCGATGGGGACGGTATGCATGACGGCGGGGCTGGTGCGGTTTGAGACCACAGAGGACGCGGTGCTGACAAAAGGCGAGCTGAGCGTGGACGTTTCCGCCCAAGCTTCGGAGCCGGGGACGAGCGGCAATGTATCGCCGGAGACCGTGGTACGCATGACGGCGGCGCCGGTGGGCATTGCCGGGTGCCGCAATACAGAGGCATTTTCCGGCGGACTGGACAGCGAGGAGGACGAGGCGTTGCGGGGGCGGGTGCTGGAGACCTTCCGACGGATGCCCAACGGCGCAAACGCGGCGTTTTACGAGCAGGAGGCGGCTGGGTTTGACCGAGTGGCAGCCGCCAAAGCCATCCCGCGGAAGCGGGGCATCGGGACGGTGGACGTGGTGATAGCCACGGCGGAGGGTATTCCGGACGCGGAGCTGCTGGAGAAAATTCGGGCGGACCTGCAGGAAAAACGGGAGATCGCCGTGGACGTTCTGGTGAAGGGGCCGGAGCCGGTGACCGTGAATGTGAGCGCACAGGTGACGACCGAGGCGGGTGCGGATCCGGAGAACGTGAAGGCGTCGGCGGAGGCGAATATTCGCGCGCTGTTTGACGGGCGGATGCTGGGGAAGGACTTGCTGTTGGCGGAGCTGGGCCACCGGCTTTATGAGACGAAGGGCGTGGCGAACTATGTTCTGCTGGCACCGACGGCGGATGTGGCCATCGCGGAAGAGCAACTGCCCCGGCTGGGGAGCCTTTCTGTGGAGGTGACGGCGTGAGCTATGCAGAGTATTTGAAGGACCTTTTGCGGCCACTGGGGGTCTATGCGCTGGAGGGGAGCTTCAACGGCGCGGAGTTGGACGCGCTCGGCGGGAAGCTGGACGAGGTGGAGGCATACCTGGAGAAGATCGAGCGGGAGATGTGCCCTCTTTCGGCGGAAGGGGAGGGGCTGGACCGTTATCTGAGTCTGCTGCCCTGGCGGCCCGCGGCGGAAACGGCGGCGGAAATGGGACGGGCGGTGAGCGCCCTCATGCGCATTGACGGGGACAGCTTCACGGTGAAAGCGGTAAGTGATAACCTGGAGGGCTGCGGCCTTCCGGCTGAGGTGAAGGAGACCGGGGAACGGGGCGTGGTGGAGGTCTGCTTCCCCACGACGGCGGGCCAGCCGGAAAATCTGGAGCGGATGCGGCGCATCATCGAGGACATCATCCCCTGTCACCTGGAGGTGCGGTATGTATTCCGCTATATCACCTGGGCGCGGCTGGAAGAACAGTTCCCCACCTGGAACGTGCTGGAACAGCGAATGGAAAGCTGGGACGCACTGGAACGGGCGCTGTAAAAACGAAAAAAGGGTTCGGATCCTTCGGGATCCGAACCCTTTTACTTTGCTGAAACGGGATTACTTGATGGTGATGAGCAGCTCGCCGGCCTTGACGTTGGAGCCTTCCTTGATCAAAATCTCATCCACGGTGCCAGCCATGCGGGCGACCACGCTGGTCTCCATCTTCATGGCTTCGATCACGGCGAGAACCTGATTTTCCTCCACCTGATCGCCGACCTTGACATTGATCTTAGACACCAGACCCGGGATGGAGGCACCCACCTGACTCTTATCATTGGGATCGGCCAGAGTGATATGGCGCACCTGAACGGAGGCATTCTTATCGGGAACGGCCACCTCTCGGCGCATGCTGTTCAGCTCGAACTGGACATTGCGGGTGCCGTCTTCGTTCATGTCGCCGAGGCCCAGATATTTGATGACCAGCGTCTTGCCGTCTTCAATATTGATCTTGTTGGTCTCGCCCAGAGCCATGCCGTTGAAGAATACATGGCTGCCCATGCGGGTGATGTAGCCGTACTCCTTGCGGTGCTGACGGTAGTCCTTATACACCTTAGGATAGAGGCAGTAGGCGAGCATAGCGCGCTCATTGATGAGGTCGCCGCCCATAAAGGTCTCCATCTCGGCGCGGACCTTGCCAAAGTCCACCGGATCCAGCAGTTCGCCGGGGCGGCAGGAGATAGGCTGTTCGCCCTTCAGGACGACCTTCTGCAGAGCCTCCGGGAAGCCCCAGGCGGGTTGACCCATCATGCCCTTGAAGTAGCTGACTACGCTGTCAGGGAAGGTGAGGGCCTCGCCGCGCTCCACAATGTTTTCCGGCGTCAGGCTGTTCTGCACCATGAAGATGGCCAGGTCGCCCACCATTTTGGAGGAGGGGGTGACCTTTACGATGTCGCCCAACATGTCGTTGACGGTCTTATACATTTCCTTCACGTCGTCGAACTGATGGCCGAGGCCGAGGCTTTCTACCTGAGCCTTCAGGTTGGTGTACTGGCCGCCAGGCATTTCATACCGGTAGATATCGGTAGAGGGGTTCTTGATCCCGGCCTCGAAGTTGGCGTAGCGCAGGCGGACGTCGGCCCAGTAATCGGACAGCTCCTGCAGGCGGTTCGGGTCCAGACCGGTGTCGCGCTCCTGCCCCTGCAGGGCGGTGACTACGGCGTTCAGGGAGGGCTGGCTGGTCATGGAGGACATGGAGTCGATGGCACAGTCCACAATATCCACCCCGGCTTCGGCCGCCATGAGGTAGGCGGCGACCTGGTTGCCCGAGGTGTCGTGGGTGTGCAGGTGGACGGGCAGGCCGATCTCCTGCTTCAGGGTGGTGACCAGCTTCTTGGCGGCGTAGGGCTTTAAAAGGCCGGACATATCTTTGATGCAGAGGAGGTGCGCGCCGCGCTTTTCCAGTTCTTTGGCCATCTTGACATAGTAGTCCAGTGTATATTTGTCCCGCTTCGGGTCTAGAATGTCGCCGGTGTAGCAGATGGTGGCCTCGCACAGCTTGCCCTGATTGAGCACCTCGTCCATGGCAACCTCCATGCCGGGGATCCAGTTCAGGGAGTCGAACACGCGGAAGACGTCGATGCCGCTTTTGGCGGCCTCTTTCACGAAGGCGCGGATGAGGTTATCGGGATAGTTGGTGTAGCCCACGGCGTTGGCACCGCGGAGCAGCATCTGGAAGGGAATATTAGGGATCTTTTCACGCAGCTTGTCAAGCCGCTCCCACGGAGATTCATGCAGGAAACGGTAGGCCACATCGAAGGTAGCGCCGCCCCACACTTCCAGCGAGAAGCAGTCGGACAGGATCTCCGCCGTGCCCTCGGCGCACTTGAACATATCGCGGGTGCGCATCCGGGTGGAAAGCAGGGACTGGTGGGCGTCGCGCATGGTGGTGTCGGTGATGAGTAGTTTTTTCTGGTCCAGCACCCACTGCTTCACCGCATCGGGGCCCTGAGAGTCCAGAATCTCCTTCAGACCATGAAGAGGCTGGCCGGTAGCCTTGGGGAAACGGGGAATATCGTACTGATGCCGCTCGGCCGAGGGGTTATCCACCTGAATCTGGGCGATGTACTTCAGCACCTTGGTGGCGCGGTCGCGGGAATCTTCGATTTCGAACAGCTCGGGGGTGTCGTCAATAAACTTGGTGTGGCACTTGCCTGCGCGGAAGGCGGGGTGGGCCAGAATATTGGACACGAAGGGAATGTTGGTCTTGACGCCGCGGATATGTACCTCACTGATGGCGCGGGTGGCCCGCTGGCAGACCCCTTCGAAGGTATTGTCCCAGGTGGAGACCTTGACCAGCAGAGAATCATAATACGGGGAGATGACGCTGCCGGTGGCGGCGTTGCCGCCGTCCAGTCGGACGCCGAAGCCGCCGCCGGAACGATAGGCGGTGATCTTGCCGGTGTCGGGGGCGAAGTTGTTGGTGGGGTCTTCGGTAGTGACGCGGCACTGGATGGCATAGCCGTTCATTTTCAGGTCATCCTGATTGGCCATGCCGATGCGGGGATCGGCAAGTGTGCTGCCCTCGGCGATGAGGATCTGGGCGCGGACCAGGTCGATGCCGGTGACCAGCTCGGTGACCGTATGCTCCACCTGAATGCGGGGGTTCATCTCGATGAAGTAGTGACTGCCGCTCTTATCCACCAGGAACTCCACGGTGCCGGCGTTCACATAACCCACGTGCTTGGCGATCTTCACAGCGTCGGCGCACAGGCGGGCACGGACGGCTGGGTCCACGGACCAGGCGGGGCTGAATTCCACCACCTTCTGGTAGCGGCGCTGGAGGGAACAGTCGCGCTCACCCAGATGCACCACATTGCCGTGCTCGTCCGCAAGGATCTGCACCTCGATGTGCTTGGGCTCCACCAGAAACTTCTCGATGAAGATATCGTCGTTGCCAAAGGCCTTTTTGGCCTCACTCTTTACCAGCTCGAAGGCGGACTTGACCTCCTCCGGGGTGTTGCAGCGGCGCATACCGCGGCCGCCGCCGCCGGCGGCGGCCTTCAGAATGATGGGGAAGCCGTAGGAGATGGCCTTTTCCAGCGCTTCGTCCCCATCCTTCAGCGGTTCGGTGGAGCCGGGGATGGTGGGAACACCGCAGGCGATGGCGGTGGCTTTGGCCGCCAGCTTATCGCCCATCTGGGCCAGAATGCCGGAGGAAGGGCCGATGAACTTGATGCCGGCCTCTTCGCAGGCCTTGGCAAATTCCGCGTTCTCGGACAGGAAGCCGTAGCCGGGGTGTATGGCCTCCACCTGACGGCGCTTGGCCAGATCGATGATGGCCGGAATGTCCAGATAGGCGCCCAGAGGGGACTTGTTCTCGCCGATCAGGTAGGCCTCGTCCGCCTTGGTGCGGAAGAGGGAATTGATGTCCTCGTTGGAGTACATGGCCACGGTGTGCAGCCCCAGATCGTAGCACGCACGGAAGATGCGAATGGCGATCTCGCCGCGGTTGGCGACAAGAACCTTCTTGAATTCTTTGTTTGCCACTGTTTGTTCTCCATCCTTTCTTTCCTGATAACCTGAATATAAAGGGCATAAGGAAGCCCTGATTTTCCCGTTAACCCTCATTATATCGGCCTGGGCCGGCTTTTGCAACGATGTTTCCGCCTGCTGAAGAAAAGTTGGTGATTCCAACAGGAAAGAGTGGCTTTTTTTGTAGTGGTTTGGGGAGAAATACAAGAGTCCGCGAAGGGCGGACACTTGTTGGCGAAGCGGGAAAGGTTGCGGGTGCGGTGGGGGTGTGGTAAAATCGACAAAGCAGAACGAAACGGAAACGGAGGGCCCCGATGGAAACAGTGGTAAAGCGGTTTGACGAGCTGACGGTACCGGAGCTTTATGAGATTATGAAGCTGCGGGTGGACGTCTTTGTAGTGGAGCAGAACTGCCCCTATCCGGAGCTGGATGGAAAGGATCAGGGTGCATTTCACGTATTTTTCCGGGATGAAGAGGGAATCCAGGCCTACCTTCGGGTGCTGGGGCCGGGAGTCTCATTCGCGGAGGCGTCTCTGGGCCGGGTGATCAGCCGGAAGCGGCGGTGCGGACTGGGAAGCCGCCTGCTGGAGGAAGGCGTCCGGACAGCCAGAGAGAAATTCGGTGCAAAGGCCATCCGCATCGAGGCACAGAGCTATGCGAAGACCTTTTATGAAAAAGCGGGGTTCCGTCAGGTGTCGGAGGAATTTCTGGAGGATGGCATCCCCCACATCGAGATGCTCCTGGAACTGCAGTAACGAAAGACCGGATACAAGAAGGGAGGGAAAACGACATGATCGGATGGGATACGCCGTTGACGGGCTTTCCGGGGATAGGGAAGGCCAGAGCGGGCAAGCTCGCCAAGCTGGGCCTTACGAAGGCGGGCGACCTGATGCGCTACTACCCCCGGACCTATGAGGACCGGACGCGGGTAAGCTCTATAGGAAAGGCGCCGGAGGGCCTTCCGGTGTGTGTGGAGGGCATCGTGGCGGAGACGCCCCGGCTTTCCCGCATCCGGAAGGGGCTGGACATCACCCGGGTGAAGGTGGTGGACGAAAGCGCGGCCATGACCGTGTCGTTTTTCAACCAGAGCTATCTGCACAACGCTCTGCACCCCGGCGAGACATATATTTTTTATGGTACAGTGACCCAAAGCGGGCACAGCTTCGCCATGACAAATCCCGTGATCGAACCGGCGGGCCGGGGACAGACCACCGGGTGCATCCTCCCGGTGTACCCGCTGACGGCGGGGATCTCCAACAATCTGATCGCGGGACTGGTGCGGGAGGCCATGCCCGGCTGCCTGTCGGTCGTGGAGGAGACCCTGCCGGAAGCGGTGCGAACGGCCCATGAACTTACGGACCTGGCGTCTGCCCTACATGATATCCACTTCCCGGGGGATTTTGAGTGCCTTGCCGAGGCAAGCCGCCGGTTGGCCTTTGAAGAGCTTTTGACCTTATCCCTGGGCCTTGCCCTGCTGCGGCAGCGGAAGGAGGGGCTTTCCGCCCCGCGGTGCACGGCGGCAGCGGAGGAGTTTCCCGCCCTACTGCCCTTTACCATGACAGGGGCGCAGAAACGGGCGGTGGAGGAGATTTGCCGCGACTTGAGGAGTGGGCGGCCCATGAACCGGCTGGTGCAGGGAGACGTGGGATCCGGCAAGACGGCGGTGGCGGCGGCGGCGGCCTATGTGGCGTGCCGCAGCGGCTGGCAGACGGCCATGATGGCACCCACGGAAATTCTGGCGGAGCAGCACTACCGCTCCCTTTCCTCAATGCTGGCCCCGGCGGGGATCCGGGTGGGCCTGCTGAACGGCAGCTTGAAGCCTTCCGAAAAGCGGAAGATGCAGGAGGCCGTGGCGGCGGGGGAAATTGACTTCGTAGTGGGCACCCACGCCCTCTTATCAGAAAAGGTGCATTTTGCCCGCCTGGGCCTTATTATCACGGACGAGCAGCATCGCTTCGGCGTGGAGCAGCGCGCGGCCTTGGCCGCGAAGGCGAACACGCCGAACACCCCGCCAAAGGCGGGGCGGCGCGGAAGCGCCGCGGGTCAGGGAAATTCACTTTCCCTGACCGCAAATGAAATCATGGGGTACCCCGGCGCGCAGCTGCGCGTTGGGGAGGTGGAGCAGCGCGCGGCCTTGGCCGCGAAGGCGAACACGCCGAACACCCCGCCTTTGGCGGGCAGTGCACCCCATGTGCTGGTGATGTCGGCCACGCCCATCCCCCGGACACTGGCTCTTATCGTGTACGGCGATTTGGACATTTCCGTGCTGGACGAGCTGCCCCCCGGGCGGATGCCGGTGGAGACTTATCTCATCGGTGAGGACAAGCGGGCGCGGATGTATGGCTTTGTGCGCAGACTGGTTTCGGAGGGGCGGCAGGCCTATCTTGTGTGCCCCGCCGTGGAGGAGAAAGGGACTGATGACGGCGAGGCCCCGGTCATGGACCTGAAAGCGGTGACCCAATATGCGCAAGTGCTGAAAGAAAAGGCGTTTCCAGACTTGCGCGTGGAATTTCTCCATGGTAAAATGAAACCGTTTGAAAAAGAGAACATCATGGCGCACTTTGCGGCGGGGGACATCGACGTTCTGGTGGCCACTACGGTGATCGAGGTGGGTGTGGATGTGCCCAACGCGGCGCTGATGGTGATCGAGAACGCGGAGCGGTTTGGCCTTTCCCAGCTGCACCAGCTGCGGGGCCGGGTGGGTCGCGGGAAGCACCAGTCCTACTGCGTTCTGGTGAGCGGGACGAAAAACCCGGACAGCCGGGCCCGGCTGAAGGCACTGTGCGCCACCAACGACGGCTTTCAAATCGCAGAGGAAGATTTGAAGCTGCGCGGCCCCGGCGATTTTTTCGGTGCGCGGCAGCACGGCCTTCCCACCCTGCATGCGGCGGACCTTTCCGTGGACATGCGTCTATTAAAAGAGGCACAGGAGACCGGGGAGGAACTGCTGCTGCACGACCCCACGCTAAAAAAACCGGAGCATGCTGCCCTGAAGCGGCAGGTGGGGCGCATGTTTGAAGAGACGGGCGGAAAGCTGAATTAAAGAGAGAAGAGAGACGATAACGATGGAAAAACCGGTTTCCCCGTGGCGAAAATACGGGCCGTGGCTCTTGCTGTGCCTGTTGATCGCGGCGCTGATCCCCCTGTTTTATCTGGGCGGCTTTGCCCATCCGGCGGCGGATGACTTTTCCTATGGGCTTTTCACCCACGACGCCCTGCGGGATGGAAGCTTTCTGCTGAACGGGGTGTGGCGCACGGTGAAGGGTTATTACACCGGCTGGCAGGGGACATACTCCGCCATTGCCATGATGACCCTGACGCCGTCCATCTGGGGCACGGGGATGTATTTCCTGACCCCCATCGTCATGATCGCGTCCCTGGCTGTGGGCACCTTTAAGCTGACGGATACCCTGGTGCGCCGGATGGGGGGGTGCAGCGGAAAAGCGTCTTTTGCAGCGGGCTGTGTCATGCTGCTGCTGGCGGTGGAACTGGTGCCCTACCCCCTGCACAGCTTCTACTGGTGGAACGGCGCGGTGTACTACACCTTTACCTACGGGCTGATGCTGCTGTTTGTGGACCGGCTGCTGGTGCTGCGGATGCAGGAGAGCACGAAGGGCGCCGTGTGGCCGCTGATCTCCGCCCTGCTGCTGGCGGTGTTCCTGGGCGGCAGCAACTATGTGTCTGGCCTGTTCGCGGCGGTGCTGGGGGCGGTGTTCTGCCTTTACTGCCTCATCTGGAAGCGGAACAAATTGCTGCCCGCCGTCGTCATAGAGATCGTACTGGGCCTTTGCTTCCTGTTCAGCATGAAGGCCCCGGGCAACGCGGTGCGTCAGGGAAACCTGACGGGCTATTCCGCGGTGAAATCCGTGACCTGGGCGGTGCTGAAGGCGGGGAAGGACTGCATCTCCAACCTTTCCCCGGTGCTGATTTTGGTGATGCTGCTGGCCATTCCGTTTTTGTACCGCATGGCGGGGCGGACGAAGTTCCGCTTCCGTTTTCCCCTGCTGTTCCTCATGTTCGCCTTTTTGGTGTTCGCCAGCCAGAACGCGCCCCACTATTATGCGGCGGGCACGTCCGGGCCGGAGCGCCTGCGGGACATCGTGTTTTACTCCTGGCTGTGGCTGATGTTCCTGTGTGAGTTTTACGTGCTGGGCTGGATCCGCCGGGTGTGGGCACCTCACGAGCATCTTTCCGCCAAGGTGGGCAAGGGCGCAGTGATCTGCCTTGCGGTGCTGCTGGCGGCAAGCTGCGTGGGCATGGGGGTACAGGGCAAGCTCTCCAGCGTGGAAGCCGCCCGCGAGATCGCCAGCGGCGAAGCGGCGGAGTACGACCGGGAGATGAACAAGCGCTATCCCGTTTATGAGGACCAGACTCTGCCCGACGTGATGGTGGACGATATTCAGGTGCGGCCAAAATTCCTTTACTGGAGTGATATCACCACCAGCATGGACGACTGGAAAAACATTGCGGTGAGCCGCTATTACAGGAAAAACTCCGTAGTCCTGCGGACGGCGGAATAAGAAAGAGAAAAGAAGGTGCTGGGCCATGACGACCCTTTACATGGTACTTCCCTGCTACAACGAAGAGGCCGTGCTTCCGGAAACAGCGAAGCGGCTGAAGGCGAAATATGCGCAGCTGCAGCAGGAAGGACGTATTTCGGACCAAAGCCGCATCGTCTTTGTGGACGACGGCTCCAAGGACAAAACGTGGCAGATCATCTCCGACCTGCACAAAAGCGACAAGATGTTCTCCGGCATCAAGCAGTCCCGCAACCGGGGCCACCAGAATGCGGTGTGGTGCGGGCTGATGACGGTGCGGGAGCTGTGCGACGCGGCCATCTCCATGGATGCCGACCTGCAGGACGACATCGAGGCCATCGACAAAATGCTGGACAAGTTCGACGAGGGGTGCGAGGTGGTCTACGGCGTGCGCAGCAGCCGGGAGAGCGACACCTTCTTCAAGCGCACCACGGCGGAGGGCTACTATACCGTCATGGAAAAGCTGGGCGTGGATCTGGTCTTTAACCACGCAGATTTTCGCCTGATGTCCCGCCGGGCTATGGCGGCCCTTTCTCAGTTCAGGGAGGTCAACCTCTTCCTGCGGGGCATGGTGCCGCTGGTGGGCTTCAAGTCCGATGTGGTGACCTATGAGCGCAGCGAGCGCTTTGCCGGCGAGAGCAAGTATCCCCTTTCCAAAATGCTGGCGCTGGCCTTTGAAGGGGTGACTAGCTTCAGCGTAAAGCCCATCAAGTGGATCAGCGGTGTGGGCATTGCTGCCGGGCTGCTGGGCTTGGTGCTGACCATTGTCAATCTGGTACGGATGGGCTTGGGTGCGCCCACGGCGGGCCTTGCTGCGCTGGTGTCCTCACTGTGGATCATGGGCGGCCTCGTTCTGCTGGCTGTCGGCATCGTGGGCAGCTATGTGGGCAAGGCGTATCTGGAGACCAAGGGCCGCCCGCGCTATATCGTGGAAGAATTCCTGCATGAGGATGGGGACGAGAAAACATGCTGAAAAAACTGCTGGACGGGAAATTGGTGAAATTCCTGATCGTCGGTGTGATCAACACGCTGATCGGCGCGGCGATCATGTTTCTGCTCTACAACGTGGCAAACTGCAGCTACTGGCTGTCCTCCGCGGCGAACTACATCGTGGGCGGCATCGTGAGCTTTATTCTGAATAAGCACTTCACTTTTAAGAATAAGGACAGCCTGAAGCGGACGGTTCCCCGGTTCGTCCTGAACGTGGCGGTGTGCTACGGCGTGGCCTACGGCATCGCAAAGCCGCTGGTGCGCCATCTCATGAGCGGGTTCCCCCTGAAGGCGCAGGAGAACGCCGCCATGCTGGCCGGTATGGTGCTGTATACGGCGCTGAACTATCTGGGGCAGCGGTTCTTTGCCTTCAAGGAAAAGAAAGAGGAAAACTGAAAGGTGCGTGATGGCAATGGCAGGTGCGGCCCGGGGATTTCAGGACGCATGGAACGGTGAATTTAACTTTGACAAATACTTCTCCTGCCGGGAGAAGTACCAGAAAGCGGGCAATGCGCTGGCACGGCTGTGGTACGGCCACTACTGCGCGAAGGAGAATAACCGCTGGTGCGCCTCCATCCCGCTGCCGCTGAAGCTGCCCCGCAGCGTCATGTTCCCCCACGGGATCAGCGGCATCTACATTTCCGTGGGCGCGAAGATCGGCGAGGGCTGCACCATCTTCCAGCAGGTGACCATCGGCTCCAACACTCTGGAGGGCAGCAAGCATCAGGGCTCGCCGGTGATTGGGAACAATGTGTTCATCGGTGCGGGGGCCAAGATCATCGGCGGCATCACCATCGGCGACAATGTGCGCATCGCGGCGGGCTGCGTGGTGGCGAAGGATATTCCGGCCAACGCCACCGTGGTTCCGGCGTCTGTCCGGGTGATCGAGCGGGAGGAAAGCCGGGAGAACCGCTTCCGCGCTGTGCACGAGACGGCGGAATAACGAAAGAAAATGTGGGCAAGCCGCATGGCCTGCCCACGTTTTTTGCGTGTAAACGCAAAAACGAACCGCCCCGTCCGCATTGCGGACGGGGCGGTTTTATTGGATGAATTACTGCTTGCCTTCGGCAGCGGCGTTGGCGCAGGAAGCGCAGTGGCCGGAGCAGGTCCACAGCTTATCCGCGGTCTCGACCCAGTTCTTGGCGTAAGCCTGAGTCTTGGCGGTGAGCTCTTCGGGGGTCTCCTTTGCCTCCAGGTCGGTGGAGTGAGCACCGGTCTTCTTGACCAGTTCGGGCAGAACGTCCGGGTTCTCCAGCATGGGGCAGGGACGGAGCATATTGTCGTTGAAGGGCTGGCCGTCATGATAGGCCATGAACAGCGGGGACTGCAGGCATTCCAGCAGCGTGTTCTCGCGGATGTTGCAGTTGGAATAGTGGATGAACACGCAGGGGTCCACGTCGCCGTTGGCGTTGATGTGCAGGTAACGGCGCCCGCCGGCGATGCAGCCGCCCACGTACTCGCCGTCGTTCTGGAAGTCCATGGCGAAGATGGGCTTGGTCTCGCGGAACTTGCGGATGCGGTGGTACATCTCCTCGCGCTGCTCGGGGGTGACCATCAGAGAGGGCACAGCGCCCTGGCCCACGGGCATATAGTGGAAGTACCAGATGAACAGCGCGCCCTTGGCAATCACATCGTCGATGAACTTCTCGCTGCTGATATCGGCAAAGTTGGCGCTGGTGTAGCAGCAGGAAATGCCGAAGGGCAGGTGACGCTCGTTCAGGATGCGCATGGCGTTGTTGATCTTCTCGTAAACACCCTCGCCGCGGCGGCCGTCGTTGGCATCTTCGAAGCCCTCGAGGCTGATGGCGGGAACGAAGTTCTTCACGCGCAGCATCTCGTCGGCGAACTCCTCGTCGATGAGGGTGGCGTTGGTGAAGGACAGGAAGATGGCGTCGGAATGCTTCTCGCACAGGCGGATGATATCCTTCTTGCGGACCAGAGGCTCACCGCCGGTGTAAATGTACATGTAAACACCCAGCTCTTTGCCCTGCTGGATGATGTTGTCGATCTCATCGAAGGTCAGGTTCAGCTTGTTGCCGTACTCAGCGGCCCAGCAGCCGGTGCACTTCAGATTGCAAGCGGAAGTGGGATCCAGCAGGATAGCCCAGGGGACGTTGCAGCCGTACTTCTCACGGGCAGCTTCTTGCTTGGGCCAGCCGATCAGGTTGGCGTTGACCATGAAGTTCTTGAAGAATGTGTCACGCACGCCCTCGTCGAGCTGATAGACCTTCAGGATGAGGTCCCACCAGTTGCCCTTATTGGCGATGGCCTGATCAAAAGCAGCGCGCTGAGAGGGGAACAGGTCAGCGGGCGCCCAGGTGTTGATGAGTTTCATCAGCTTGGGAATATTGGTTTCAGGATCCTTTTTTAAATAGTCCAGGGCACGGTTGATACCGAATGCCTTCAAACTATCAGCGAAAGTCATGGAAAGTCACTCCTTCTCCTTTGTTGCACCACATTGTAAAACAGAAAATTGGATTTGTCGTTAGACAATCCTGAAAAAGTGAAGAAAATTGGGACACTTTGCTGAATTTGTCCCTTTTTGAATTGCAGGCATACGGGCTATGATACAATCACGTATGTACAAGGGGTGATGGTATGGATCGCGAGGCGATCACCCGCGGTGTGATCCGCTCTCTGGTGGACAGAATTCTGAAAGAGGCCGAGAACGACCCGGAACGCACGCTGCGCAAACTGGTGGATCTGGGCGGACAATTCGTCAAGGGACGATTCAAGTCTTATTTTTTTGACATGGTGCAGACCATGCTGGAAGATGAAAACAGCGCGTATTACGACCTGGCCCGCAGGGCCACGACCCAAGTGGACCGCGAAGCGTGGGAGACCATCGGCGTCTGCGTGGGCTATGACAGCTGCACTTTGGGCGCCCGAATCATCCGAGAGCAGAGTGCCGCCTGCGGATTTGACATTCCGTGGGCGGTCATGTTCCGTTTGAAGCGGGATGCGCAGTTCCCCCAGGAGGAATATGACCGGCTGATCCGCGAGGGGATCGAACTGGGGATCCACTCCTACATTTTCTATGCCGAAGAGGACGGGAGCAATACGGAGCTTCCTCTGGAACTGGCGGCGGCCTATCCACACTGCGCCTTTCTTCTGGCGATGCCCGCGGGCATGGTGACAGCGGAATTTACCAGCAAGTTGTGCGACCTTCCGAATCTGGTGGCCGCGCCGGATAGTCAGGATGCGGAATTCCTGACAGCGGCGAAGCGGCTGCACCAGGCACGGCTTCCTTACGCCTGCCACCGGAAATACGAAAGTGAGGAGGACTGGGCGGACATCGGAAGCGGTGCATGGGCGCGGCAGGCAGTGGATGCCGGGTGCATGTTCGCCTTCGCCCACGCGGGCGAAGGGTGCTCCGATGAGATCTGCGACCGGGTGGCCCGCTATCTGCAGGAGGCACGGCGGGATCAGCGGGACGCGGTCATCCTCTCCAACTACTATACCGACCATCTGTTCATTGACCGTGTAATCTCCGGCGAGCCGTGCTTCCTCAGCGTTCTCAGCGATGGGACGGCGGCGGACTGCGATGGCCGGCGGGAGGTGCCTACCGGTGTGAAGTGCGCAGGGCGCAGCATGAAAGAGATCCTGAAGACCCTGCACGACAGAAGAAGCGGCGTATAACCCAGAGATGTAAAAAGCGCTCTGTTCCCCTTGGAACAGAGCGCTTTATTCGTTTTCGGAAGAGGGGGGCTGAGCTTCCTCCATGGTGCGCAGGGTGACCTTGGCGATGCCGAGAAAAACGGAGCGCATCCGGTCAATGAATTCTTTGGCGGTGACGTTCGGCTCCTTCGTCAGCCAGCGGACGATGGCGGAGAGGAAGGCATCCGTGAGAAAGTCCACGAAAAACTGGGAGTTTTCGTCGCTGGTGAACACCTCGTGATAAACGTCCAGCAACAGGGGGGTCATGACCTCGCGGAAGTAGGAGGAGAAGGAGTTCTGCCCCTCGATGAGCAGAGCGCTGCGGTAAAAGGTGCGCTCGCGGTAAAAGTAGGTGCAGACATCGTTCAGCAGGGAAAGGCTGGAGTGAATGTCCGCGGCGTCAATGGTCTCGATGAATTCCGTATAGAAGATCCAATTGACCAGGTCGTACTTATCTTTAAAATGATAGTAAAAGCTCTTCCGGCTCATGCCGCAGGCTTCGCAGATGTCGCCCACGCTGATCTTCTGGAACGGCTCGGCGGCCATGAGACGCTTCATGGCGTCTGCCAGGGCTTTTTTGGTAATGTTGGAATCAGACATTCCGGTCCCCCTCTCAACACAATTTAATAAATTATAGCAGAAGTTTGCATGCTGCGCAAGAAAAGCATGAAAGATGTTCCATCCGCACTGCCGCACAGGAGGGAAAAGACGGGTTGATAAGTTTTTCACTATCAATGACATAGGGTTTTCATAGTTTACAATTTTGCGTACTGCTGTATAATGATATATGTATAAAAGGCACAAGCAAATGCCTTTGCGGCGTATGTGTTTCATGACATAAGGAGGAGTATTTACATGTATCAGTTCAGACCGATCAGTGAGCGTATGCAGCTCATGCATCAAAAGGTCCGCGACCGCGTGATCCAGATGGACGCCGAGCGCGCCATGATCACCACTAAGGTTTTCAAGGAGAATGAGAACCTGCTTCCCGTTTTGCGCCGCCCCCTGGTCCTGAAGACCGTCTGCGAGGAAATGACCATCCGCGTGGAAGACTGGGAGATGATCGTGGGCAACACCTCCAAGAATTTCTGCGGCGACGGCAACGAGCCCGACTGGGACGGCATCGGCTGGATCCCCTACGCCATCAAGGGCGGTGCCTTCACCCTGGAGGAGGACGGCCTTTACCACAACGGCAAGGACGAGCTGCTGCAGATGTCTATGGCTCCCGAGGATTATGAGCAGCTGCTGTCCATCGAGGACTACTGGAAGGGCCGCACCTATAACAACATCGCCAACGCCTGGCAGCCCGCCGGCTTTGACGAGCTGTGCCGCATGCAGGTGTGCGCCACCGTCAAGGGCGCGCCGCTGATGCAGCTGCCCTCCGGCCACCTGACCCCCGGCTTCAAGAAGATCGTGGACGTGGGCTACGGCGCTATCCGCAAGCAGGCTCAGGACTGGCTGGACGCCCATGTGAGCAACCTGATGGGCGAGGACGTGAACAAGTATCTGTTCTACACCGCCGCCGTCACCGCCTGCGACGCAGGTACCGTCTATGCTCACCGCTACAGCGAGAAGTGCCTGGAGAAGGCCGCTTCCTGCACCGATGCAAAGCGCAAGGCCGAGCTGGAGAGCATGGCTGACTCCCTGGAGTGGATCAGCGTGAACCCCGCCCGCACCTTCCGTGAGGCGCTGCAGGCGGTCATCCTCTATCAGCTGCTGATGCGCATGAGCCATATCCGCGATGTGGGCAGCTTCGGCCGTATCGACCAGTACACCTGGCCGTATCTGGAGAAGGATCTGGCGAAGGGCACCATCACCATGGAAGAGGCTCAGGAGATGATGGACTGCTACTTCATGAAGATCAACTCCATGTACGGCGCTTCCCCGGTGAACCTGGCTAAAATCATCGGCATCGGCAACACCTATCTGCACAACACCATCGGCGGCTGCGACCCGAAGACCGGCGAGGACGCCTCCAACCCCGTTACCTACATGGCACTGGAGAGCGTGGGCCGTCTGAGCCTGCACGATCCCACCATTTCCCTGCGCGTGAGCAAGAACACTCCCGACGATCTGTGGGAGCTGGCCATTGAGACCTCCAAGCTGGTGGGCGGCCTGCCTCTGTTCCAGAACGACGACGTGATCATCCCCGGTTTGATGAAAGAGATGGGCTTCACTCTGGAGGATGCCCGCGACTACGCCATCATCGGCTGCCAGGAGATCACCGGCTCCGGCAACGATTACTCCGCCGCCAACGGCGTCTGCCCGCCCCACGCCTCCATCCACTACAGCGTCCTGCTGGACATGGCTCTGAATGACGGCAAGAACCCCCTGAACGGCGAGCAGTGCTCCATCCACACCGGCTATCTCTATGACATGAAGTCCATCGAAGAGGTGGAGAACGCGTGGAAGACCCTGGCGGAGTACTTCCGCAAGGCGCAGGTCTCCGTGAACAACTACCTGGAGAACATCGTGCAGTACTACACCCCCCACGCCATCATGTCCATCTCCATCGAAGGCTGTATGGAGTCCGGCAAGGACTGCACCGCCGGCGGCGCCAAGTACAATTCCTACGGCGACACGGCCACTGGCCTTGCCACCGTGGCGGACAGCCTGACCGCCATCAAGTACATGTGCTTCGACAAGAAACTGTGCACCACCCGTGAGCTGTATGACGCCGTCATGGCCAATTGGGAAGGCTATGAGAATCTGCGCCAGACCATCATCAACGAGGCGCCTCACTTCGGCAACAACGATCCCTATGCCGACAACCAGATGAAGTGGGTCATCGACACCTATTATGACATCGGCAAGCAGTGCTACTCCGCCCGCACCAAGCACTTCAAGTCCGGCCTGTACGGCGCTGCCGACCACGTGGGCCAGGGTCATACCACCTGGGCCACCCCTGACGGCCGCCACACCGGCGAGCCCATCGCCGACGCCGCCTCTCCCGTTCAGGGCCGCGACAAGAATGGCCCCACCGCCGTTCTGGCTTCCTCCCTGTGCTATGACCACAGCAAGTTCATCGACGGCGTGTGCCTGAACATCCGCCTGCATCCCACCTCCCTGAGCCGTGAGGACGGCATTGCCAAGGTTCGCGACATGGTCAAGACCTACATGGCAAGCGGCGGTGCCGAGGCGCAGTTCAACGTGGTCTCCACCGAGACCATGCGCAAGGCCCAGGAGACCCCTGACGAGTACCGCAACCTGGTGGTGCGTATCGCCGGCTACTCCGCTTACTTCGTGGAGCTGAGCCACGACTGCCAGGAGGACCTGATCTCCCGCACTGAGAATGCCATCTGATTTCTGGACATTTCATCACTTTCAACAGCGCGCCCGGTTTTCGGGCGCGCTGTTTTATACCCTTTTAGCGAAGAAAAATAGGAATGATTCTCAAAAAGAAAGATGCTTTGACAGTAAAAATTCACAATTAGGGGTAGAAAAATGGAATAGAATCTCGTATAATATAAGACGAAAAAAGAGTTCTTTGACCCATTTGTCAAAGAAACATCTGTTTCAGATCAGTTTTAACAATGAGGGAGGAATATATTATGCATGAGTGGAAACCTGTAACCGACCGTATTGAGAGCATTCACAAGAAGGTCCGTGACCGCGTGATCCAGATCGACGCCGAGCGCGCCGAGATCGTCACCAAGGTCTATCAGGAGAACGCATCCGTGATCCCCATGCTGCAGCATTCCCGCGCCATCAAGGCCGTCTGTGAGCAGATGACCGTCCGCGTGGAGGATGACGAACTGATGGTGGGCAACCGCGCAAAGCATTTCTGCGGAAACTCCGTGGAGCCTGAGTGGACCGGCGGCGGCTGGATCCTGGCCATGGTCAAGAACGGCGCCTACACCCTGAAAGAGGACGGCCTCTATCATAACCCCGAGACCGAGGACCTGGACATCGTCATCGATCCCGAGGACGTGAAGAAGCTGGAAGAGATCGACGCCTGGTGGCAGCAGGGCCACACCATCACCAGCGTGGCCAACGCCTGGGTGCCTGACGGCTATGCCGAGCTGTGCGACATGTGCGTGTGCGCCAACAAGAGCATCCATCAGCCTGTCATGATGATGACCGCCGGTCACATGACCCCCGGTTATCAGAAAATCCTGACCGTGGGCTACGGCGCTATCCGCAAGCAGGCTCAGGACTGGCTGGCTGAGCATAAGAACGACATCATGGGCGACAATATGAAGAAGTACCTCTTCTACACCGCCGCGGTGGACATCTGCGACGGCGCTTCCGCCCTCTGCCGCCGTTACGGCGAAGCCTGCGAGGCGAAAGCCAAGGAGTGCACCGACGCAAAGCGCAAGGCTGAGCTGGAGACCATGGCTGCCAACCTGAAGTGGATCGCCGAGAACCCTGTGGAGACCTATTGGCAGGCCTGCCAGGCCGCGCTGATGTATCAGCTGTTCCTGGGCATCGAGCGCCGCTATCCCGCCTGCTCCTTCGGCCGCTTCGACCAGTACACCTATCCGTACCTGAAGAGCGACCTGGAGAAGGGCACCATCACCATGGACTTTGCTCAGGAGCTGACCGACTCCTTCTTCCTGAAGTCCAACTGCTTCTATGCTGCCGGTGCCGGCCCTGTCATGAAGACCACCGGCGTGGGCAACACCTATCAGCACACCACCATCGGCGGCGTGGACCCCATGACCGGTCTGGACGCCACCAACGACGTTACTTATATGTGCCTGGAGTCCCTGGCTCGTCTGAGCCTGCACGACCCCACCATCTCCATGCGTGTGCATAAGGGTACCCCCGACAAGCTGTGGGAAGTGGCTCTGTCCGCCACCAAGATCGTGGGCGGCCTGCCTCTGTTCCAGAACGACGACGTGATCATCCCCGGCCTGATGAAGGAACTGGGCTTCGAACTGCAGGATGCCCGCAACTACGCCATCATCGGCTGTCAGGAGATCACCGGCTCCGGCAACGATTACTCTGCCGCCAACGGCATTGCGCCTCCGTATGCCTCTATCCACTACTCTGCCGTGCTGGTGACCGCACTGAACGACGGCAAGAACCCCTTCAACGGAGCTCAAAGCTCCATCCATACGGGTTATTTGTATGAGATGAAGGACATCGAAGAAGTGAAGGCCGCTTGGAAGAAGCTGGCCCTCTACTTCCTGAAGGCTCAGGTCACTATCAACAACTGGGCCGAGTACCTGACCGCTTATCACGCCACCCTGCCCGGTATGTCCATCTCCATCGAAGGCTGCATGGAAAAGGGCATGGATGTCACTTGGGGCGGCGCTAAGTACACCTCCTGCGGCGGCACCGGCACCGGTCTCGCCACTGTGGCCGACTCTCTGTGCGCCATCGAGTACCTGTGCTTCGACAAGAAGAAGTGCACCACCCGCGAGCTGTATGATGCCTACATGGCCAACTGGGAAGGCCACGAGGAGCTGCGCCAGGTCGTGCTGAACGAAGTGCCTCATTTCGGCAACAGCGATCCCTATGCCGACCGCTTCATGAAGTGGGTCATCGACACCTACTATGACACCTGCAAGGAGTGCTCCGGCGAGCATTACAAGGTCTTCAAGGCCGGCCTGTACGGCGCTTCTGACCACGTCAACCAGGGCTACACCGCTTGGGCTACTCCCGACGGTCGCCACACCGGCGAGCCCATCGCCGACGCCACCTCTCCCGCCCAGGGCCGCGACAAGAATGGCCCCACCGCAGTTCTGGCCTCTGCCTGCTGCTATGATCAGGGCAAGTTCATGGACGGCGTGTGCGTGAACATCCGCATCCATCCCACCGCTGTGTCCCGCGACGACGGCCTGGCCAAGCTGCGCGACATGACCAAGGCTTACCTGGCCAACGGCGGCGTGGAGGCTCAGTACAACATCGTGTCCACCGAGACCATGCGTAAGGCTCAGGAGACCCCCGATGCCTACCGCAACCTGGTGGTGCGTATCGCCGGCTACTCTGCTTACTTCGTGGAGCTGAGCCACGATCAGCAGGAGGACCTGATCTCCCGTACCGAGAACAACCTGTAATTCAGGCGTTCCAAGTAAGCCAAAGCCCCGCAGCGCTTTTCGCGCTGCAGGGCTTTTTCTTGCGCTGGGGGGAAATCTGTGGTATTCTGGAAAAAAAGACCGGCGGGAGACCGCGAAGGAAGGGGCTGTGCTTCATGGAACGAGAGGGAAATCTGCGGCCGCTGCACATCGGGATCAGTGTGGCGGACCTGGAACAGTCGGTACAGTGGTACCACGACATGCTGGATTTTGAGCTGATCAGCAAGGTGACGCTGGAACATATCCGGTGCGACATTGCCGTCATGCGCCAGAAGGGGAGCGGCTTCGAACTGGAGCTGTTCCGGCATTGGGACAGCATTTCGGTGCCGAAAGAGCGCTTGGACCCGGACGAGGACATGATCACCCAGGGAACGAAGCACATATGCTTTTATGTGGATGGGCTGGAGAAGAAGGTCGCGCGCCTGCGCGCAGCAGGTGTGACCATCGTCTGTGGACCCGGGAAAATGGACCCGTACACCTTTTATTACATTCAGGATCCCTCCGGGGTCCTGATCGAACTGGCGGAAATTTTGTAATACTCGGAAGGAATGCCCCGCTGCCTGAATAGGCGGCGGGGCATTTTTGCTTGTTTGGGATTCTGGGAAGATTGCTGACTTTGTTTAGCACGGCAAGTTATTCGAAAAAACGCACATAATCCGCAGTCGCCGTTGGTCATAGCCCTCAATAAGTATAACAAATTTATCCATCAAAGCAAATAACTTGAAATTGGATTTGCTGCCCGGGGTAAGCCGGAACCGACATCACGATGCACTTTCTTTCCCGAGAAAGACTGCCAAATGATACCGGGGAAATTCGCCGCATAGGAAAAATGCGTCCTGTGGATACTATCCATGGCAGGAAAAAGAAACCGCGGGAGGTAAGAAAACCATGAAAGCGACTGGAATCGTGCGGCGGATCGATGACCTCGGGCGTGTTGTGATCCCGAAGGAGATCCGGCGGACCATGAGAATTCGAGAGGGCGACCCGTTACAGATGACATTGGCACCGTGGGAGCGATTTTGCTTCACAATGGGCGATTTGGCCAAGAGGCAGGGGTGGAGGTAGTACATAAAGGGGTGCAGCGTAGTAACGGCCGCACCTCTTATATTTTTCTACAGATTTCCACTTGCCTGTACTTCGATGCAAACACCACACGGTGTTGACAACGCCAACTCGTATGCTTTAACCTACTTACATCTGCTTCGTTAGTTTTGTAAGTCTTGGCCGGCAAACCGCATTCTTGCTCTCATTTGGAGACTTTTTCTTGTCTATCTCCCCCTCACCTTTGACTTTTATCCCCCCGGCAGAGCCGGGGGTTAGTGAATAAAGAATGATGAATAGTGAAGAATTTAGATTACGATTTCCGAGCTGGTGTGAACACTGACTCAGAATGACAGGGAAGAAGCAACTTGCGGGGCGGGGACGGGGAGCGCCTCATCGGGGTGTTTACCAGAATTTTAGATAATCCCTATGGGCAAAAGCGTTGACAATTCGGCAAAATGTGATATAATTCATCTGTCTGGAAAAATATAAAGTTGTAGCACAGCGGTGTCTGCTTGAAAGAGCGGATGAAAAGGGAATCCGGTGTGAATCCGGAACGATGCAGTCACTGTGTAGGGGAGCGGCCTGTAATCCACTGGGAAACTGGGAAGGGCAGTGCCGCTATGAACTCAGTCAGGAGACCTGCCGCTGTGTGGAATCTCATACCCGCTGCCAACAGGTTGGGTTTCCTACGAACTTAGGTCCGGTATGTATCAGTATGCGGATCTGCCAGTAGTAAGAAGCGTTGAGGGCGGCTGTGGACAACACGGCCGCTTTTATATTCTTTCAGAACAATTTTGAAGAGAGGTAGATTTTCCATGAAGAAGACGCTTGCATTGCTAATGGCAGCTCTCATGCTGATGGGCACGCTGACCGCCTGCGGCAACAAGGGCAACAACGATGTCGGCAGCAACGATGCGAACAGCGATCAGGCTGTTGCGGATCATGTGGCTGCACTGATTGATGCCATCTATGTGCAGGAGCGCACCGATGAGACCGACGCCCAGTGCGAAGCTGCCAAGGCTGCCTGGGACGAACTGACCGATGCCCAGAAAGCCCTGGTGGAGGGCGAGGAAGCCAGCCCCGATTATTTCGGGCTGGATACCGGTGACGCCTCCAAGGACGACCCCCGCAATCAGGACGATATCGGTGAAAAAGAACTGCTGGTGGTGTCCTTCGGCACTTCCTTCAACGATAGCCGCGTGGCCGACATCAAGAGCATTGAGGACGCCCTGCAGGCTGCCAATCCCGATTGGTCCGTGCGCCGCGCCTTCACCGCTCAGATTATCATCAACCACATCCAGGCGCGCGACGGCGAAAAGATCGACAACATGGAACAGGCTCTGGAG